>JAEULW010000241.1 GCA_016793505.1 Methylobacteriaceae bacterium
ATAGAGCGGACGAGCCTCGCCCGTCCTGCACATGAAAACGGCGCGCGTTCCGCGGGGAACACGCGCCGTATGTCCGTCTACGCCTGTCCTCAGTGAACGGCGACAGGCTGCAATTCGTGCTCCCAGGCGTTGGCGATCGCCGCATCCTTCGAGTCGGTCAGCATGATCGGCGAGCCGTCGGCGGCGAGCAGGGCGAAGATCGTCGTGCCCGGCTGGATCGGCGGCGCCTGCGGGAACAGGCGGCGCACCTCCTCCGAATCGAAGGCGCGGACATAGGCGACCGTGCCGCCGCCGAGACCGGCGAACTGCTCGGGCGTGAACGGCGGAACGGGGCGAGCGGCGTCGTTGGTCATCTGCATCTCTCCGAAGGGCTCAGTCGGGCGCGCCGATCCTGATCTGACGCACGACGCGCTCGGCCTGCGGCCGGACGAGATCGATGCAGAGCAGGCCGTGCTCCAGATCGGCGCCGAGAACCTGCATGCCGTCGGCGAGCAGGAAGGCGCGCTGGAACTGACGTGCGGCGATGCCGCGGTGGATGAAATGCCGTTCGCGCTCGTCGACCTGCCGACCGCGGATCACCAGCTGGTTCTCCTCCAGCGTGATCTCGAGCTGATCGCGGGTGAAGCCCGCGACGGCGAGGCTGATGCGGATGCGCTCGGGATGGCTCTCAGTCTTCGCCAGACGCTCGATGTTGTAGGGCGGGTAACCGTCGGCGCCGGCCTTGGTCACCCGTTCGAGCGCCCGCTCCACCTCGTCGAAGCCGAGCAGGAACGGCGAATTCAGCATGGTCATGCGCGACATCGAAGCCCTCTCGGCGCTCCCGACGAGACCCGAACGGCGTCTCTGTCACGCTCGATATGGGCGCCGGTCGCGGGCGCCGCAAGGGCCGGCGCGCCGCAGCGTCCGGCACAAACGCGAAAAGCCCGGCTCGGCCGGGCTTTGCGGATTTCAGGCCGACGCCGTCAGGCGGTCAGGCGGGCTTCTTCTGGCCCATCAGGGTGCGCACCCGGGCGGCGAGGCGCGAGACCTTCCGCGCGGCGGTGTTCTTGTGGACGATGCCCTTCTGCGCGGCGCGCATCATCCTGGGCTCGGCGTCGGTCAGCGCGGCGGCGGCGGCGGCGGCGTTGCCGGCGGCCAGCGCCTCCTCGACCTTCTTCACATAGGTGCGCATCTGGCTGCGGCGCGCCTTGTTCACCGCGGTGCGGCGCGCGATCTTGCGGACGGCCTTCTTCGCAGAAGCGGTATTCGCCATTGTCGTCTCGATCCTCGGGAGGCGGGACGCCGCCCGCAAAACAACTTCGCCGGCGCCCCTGAGGGGCCCGGATCGTGGCGGGCTTATAGACGCGGCCGCGGCTCTGCGTCAACGTGGGCCGACGCAGAACCGCCCCGCCATTTCGGCTGCCCCGACCATGACGCCTTCCGGCCTGCCGGCGCTCGACGCCTTCGACGATCTCGAGCGCCAGTACAATCCCCGCGTCGCCGTCGCCGAAGCGCCGGCGATCCTCGCCGCCTGGGAGGCTCGCGCCGCCGCGGCGCGGGCGGCGCGAGCCCCGGAGACCCTGGCCTATGGCCCCGGTCCGCGCGAGACGATCGAGTTCTATCGCGCCGAGGCGGAGCGCGGCGCGCTCGCCTTCATCCATGGCGGCTATTTCCGCTCGCTGTCGACGCGGCAATTCTCCTGGCTCGCCGCGCCCTGGCTGGCGCGCGGCGTCAGCGTCGGGCTGATCGAATATCCGCTCTGCCCTGAGGTCAGTGTCGCCGACATCGTCGGCTCGACGCGGCGCGGGCTGACGCGGTTCGCGGCGGCGCTCGACCCGGCGACGCCTCTGGCGCTGGCCGGCCATTCGGCGGGCGGCTATCTCGTCGCGGCGATGCTGGCCGAGCCGCCGGACCCGGCGCCGAACCTCGCCGGGGCGCTGTCGCTGTCCGGCGTGTTCGATCTTTCGCCGCTGATCAAGACCTCGATCAACGCCGACATCCGCCTGACGCCGGAGACGGCGGCGGCGCTCGACCTGCTGCGGCGCAGCCCGGCGCTGGCGGCGCCGCTGACGCTGGCGGTCGGGGCCGGCGAACCGGAAGCCTTCCATCGCCAGAGCGACGCGCTGGCCTCGGTCTGGGCCGATCTTTCGCCCGAACGGCTCGATCAGGGAACGAACCATTTCGACATCGTCGATGCGCTCGCCGATCCGCAGAGCGCGATCGCCCGGCGCGTCGCCGGCTGGCTCGGCGTTCAGGCGCGCTGAGGGCCGTTCTGCAGCAGCGCGACGTAGCAATCGAGCGTCTGGCCGATCATCTGCTCGAGCGAGAAATGCTTGAGCACATGGGCGCGGGCGCGACGGGCGAGATTGTCGCGCGCCGTGGCGCCGAGCGAGAGCGCCTCGAACAGCGCATCGGCGAGCGCCTGCGGATCGTCGGGCGGCACGGTCCAGCCGGTGCGTTCGGCGGCGGGCGCGCGCGGGGGCGCCAGCACCGTCTCGGGCGCGGCGCCGAGATCGGTCGAGACGACGGGCGTGCCGATCGCCTGCGCCTCGACGGCGACGCGGCCGAAGGCCTCGGGCTCGGTCGAGGGCACGGCGACGACGGCCGAGGCGAGATAGGCGGCCGGCATGTCCTCGCAATGGCCGACGCGGCGGACGATCCCGTCGAGATTCTTGCGGGCGATCGCCGCGTCGATCTCGCGCACATAGGCGGAGCGGCCCTGATCGTCGCCGGCGAGGATGTAGCGCACATCGGCGACGCCGCGCTCGGTCAGGCGTTTGGCCGCCTCGATCAGCACGCGATGGCCCTTCCAGGCGGTGAGGCGGGCCGAGAGCAGCACGATGCGGTCGTCCGGCTCGATCGACCAGGCGTTGCGCAGCGCCAGCACACGCGCCGGATCGACCGCGCCGGCGGCGAACTTGCGGAAGTCGGTGCCGCGATGGATGACGCGCACGCGGTCGCGCCCGACCGGATGCAGCTCGGCGATCAGTCCGGCGGTGTATTCGGAATTGGCGATCACCACGTCGCCGCGCGCCATCACCGAATTGTAGGCGACCTTGACCGAGGAACGGCCGGCGTAGCTGCCGTGATAGGTGGTGACGAAGGGCGTGCGCGTCATGCGCGTCGCCGCCAGCGCCACCCAGGCCGGGGCGCGCGAGCGGGCATGGACGATGTCGACGCCCTCCTCGCGGATCAGGCGGGCGAGCTTCGGCACGGCGGCGGCCATGGCCAGCGGATTCTTGGTGCGGGCGGGAAAGGGAATCCAGACGCCGCCGCGCGCCTGCAACTCGCTGACGAGACGCCCGCCCTCGGCCGCCACCAGCGGGCGGGCGCCGGCCTCGGCGAGAGCGGCGGCGACGTCGATCGTGGTGCGTTCGGCGCCGCCGGCGTCGAGTTCGGGAATGATCTGCAGCACGGTGCGGCCGGCCAGCTGCGTCTGGTCGCCCGCCTTGGCGGGCGCCGGCGCGTCGGGTTGCTTCATCGGCGCGGCCGCGGTCTGATGCCCCGCCTCGGGTCGACGGCGCGGCGCGGCCGCGACGCCGGCGCGAAAGGCGCTGAACGAATCATCCCGCAAGGATAGCCGGGCCGGTGACAGAACCGCAATTTGCCGCCGCCGACCCGCCGCTCCGCCGCATCCGCGTCGGGGAAGGCGAGGCGGCCCACGACATCGCGCTGCTGTGGCGCGACGGCGATCCGGCCCGCCCGGTCGTCGTCTGGCTCGGCGGCTTCCGCTCCGACATGCGGGCGACCAAGGCGAGCCGGCTCGACGCTTTCGCCGCGGAAACCGGCCGCGCGATGCTGCGCTTCGACTATTCCGGCCATGGCGAGAGCGGCGGCGATTTCGAGGCCGGCACGATCGGCGGCTGGCTCGCCGACGCGCTGGCGGCGATCGACGCCGCGGCGCCGGGACGGCCGCTGATCCTGGTCGGTTCGTCGATGGGCGGCTGGATGGCGCTGCTCGCCGCCCGGGCGCTCGCCGCACGCGGCGAGGCGGGGCGGATCGCCGGCGTCGTGCTGCTCGCCCCGGCGGTCGATTTCACCGAGGCGCTGATGTGGGCCGGGATGAGCGCGGCGGCGCGCGCCGAGGTGATGCAGCGCGGACGCTGGCTGCGGCCCTCGGCCTATTCGCCCGAGCCTTACGCGATCACGCGCGGGCTGATCGAGGAGGGGCGGCGCCATCTGATGCTCGGCGGCGTCATCCGCACCTACGCGCCGGCGCGCATCCTGCAGGGCCAGCAGGACGACGATGTGCCCTGGCGCCACGCCCAGGCCGTGGCCGAGCGCATCGCCGCCGATCCGGTGACGCTCACCTATGTCCGGGACGGCGATCATCGGCTGTCGCGCGAGCAGGATCTCGCGCTTCTCGTCGAGGCCGTGGCGACGATCGCCTAGCCGCGGGCGCGCAGGCGGCGCGTCGCCATGACGAGCGTAAAGGCGGCGCAGCCGACGAGGCTGGTGACGATCGGCAAGGGCGCCGCCGATCCCGACAGCGCATGGCCGAGCAGCGCGCCGACGGCGGCCCCGCTCAGCGTCTGGCCGAAGCCGATGAAGGAGGAGGCGGCGCCGGCGCGATCGGGAAAGGGCGTCAGCGCCGAGGCCATGCTCGCCGGCAGGGTGAAGCCGATGCCGACCATGTAGATCATCATCGGCCCGATCAGCGCCAGCGGCTCGCGCGGCGCGCCGAGCACGCCGGCGAGCTGCGTCAGCCCGCCGGTCGCCAGCAGGCTCGCGCCGACGATCAGCGAGCCGGCGAGGCCGCGGCGCTGGACGATGCGCGAGGACAGGAACGAGCCGGCGACGAAGGCGATGCAGCAGGCGCCGAAGGCGAGCGCGAAGCCGAGCTCGGTGACGCCATAGACGCCCTGCAGGATGAAGGAGCCGACCGAGATGAAGGCGAACAGGCCGGAAAAGGCCAGCGCATTGAGCAGCGCATAGATGCGGAAGGGGGGATGGCGCAGCAGATCGGCGAAGGCGGCGAAGATGGCGCGCAACGAGACGGGCTCGGCCCGGCGCGCGCGGATCGTCTCGGGCAGGACGAAAAACACGAACGCGCCGAAGCCGACCGCCACCAGCGCGACGACGGCGAAATTCGAGCGCCAGCCGAAGACGGTCAGCAGCGCCGCGCCGATCACCGGCGCGACCGCCGGCGTCAGGCCCATGATCGCCGCCATGCGCGACAGTTCGCGGCCGGCCTGCGGCCCCTCGTAGAGATCGCGGACGATGGCGCGGGCGAGCACCACGGGCCCGGCGCCGCCGAGCGCCTGGGCGACGCGGGCGGCGAGCAGCGTCTCGATCGACGTCGCCAGCGTGCAGACGATCGAGCCGAGCGCGAACAGGGCGAAGCCGAACAGAATGGCCGGCCGGCGGCCGACGCGATCGGAGATCGGGCCGTAGAAGATCTGGCCGAAAGCGAAGCCGACCATGAAGATCGACAGGGTGAGCTGCGTGCGGGCGTCGGTCGTCGCCAGATCGCGCGTCATCGCCGGCATCGCCGGCAGATAGATGTCGGTGGCGAGCGGCACCATGGCGGTCATGGTGCCGAGCGTCAGCGTGGCGGCGAGCGTGCCGGGAATGAGACGCATGACGGCATTGGGCCCGCAACAGGGCGCCGCGCGCCCGACGGCGCCGGTTTAGGCGACGGCGCGGTCGATGTCGAATGCGTCGGGCGCAGGGCTCTCGGCCGCATCCTGCGGGCCATAGCGATGCAGATTGGCGCCATGCGCCTTGAGCCAGGCCTCGGCCCGGTCGGTGTCGGGCGAGAGCCGGCGCGTCAGCGCCCAGAAGCGCGGCGAATGATCGAGATGAACGAGATGGGCGACCTCGTGGGCGGCGAGATAGTCGAGCACGTAGGGCGGCGCCATGACGAGACGCCAGGAGAAGTTGAGCGCGCCCGAGGCGGTGCAGGAGCCCCAGCGGCTGGTCGTGTCGCGCAGGGTGAGGCTGCGCGCCCGGACGGCGATCGTCGCGGCGTGGCGGGCGACCGCCGCCTCGAGATCGCGCCGCGCCTCGCGACGGTAGAAATCGGCGAGGCGCCGCGCCACATGCGCGGCCTCGCCGGCGACGCAGATGAGCGCCGCGCCGTCGACGCCGGTCTCGGTCCACACCGTGCCGCGCATGCCGGGGCGATGGACGATGCGATGATCGAGGCCGCGCAGCGGCGTCGTCTCGCCCGGCGCGAAAGGCACGGGCTGCGGCAGGCGCTTCAGGCGCGCGCCGATCCAGGCGACGTGACGCTCGACGAAGGCGCGCGCGGCGGCGAGCGAGGCGCGCCGCGGCAGAGTCAGCACGACATCGCGCGTCGCCGCGCGGACGCGCAGCGTCATGCGCCGCGCCGTCGGGGCGCGCTTCAGCGCAACGCGCAGGACGCATCCGTCATGCGCGATGTCGAAATGCGCGACGTCGGCGACGCGGAGCGAATCGGTGCGGAAGAGGCGAAGCATCGAATCACGAATCTACAAGGGACAGGCGCCCGCGCGCCAGTCCGCCTTTCGTGATTTCGCCGGCGCGCTTGGCGGCTCAAACCGCCTTCAGCGCCGGCTTGCCGCGGCGGTCGCGCCGCTCGGCGCGGGCGTCGATGCCTGCGATGAACTCGCGGATGCGCGGCGCGATCTCCGCGCGGAAACGCTTGCCGTTGAAGACGCCGTAATGGCCGACGTCCTTCTGCATGTAGTCGAGCTTCATCTCGGCCGGGATGTTGACGCACAGCTCCTGCGCCGCATAGGTCTGGCCGACGCCGGAAATATCGTCCTTCTCGCCCTCGACGGTCATCAGCCCGACATTGCGGATGGCGGCCAGATCGACCGGCTGGCCGCGATGCTTCATCTCGCCCTTGGGCAGCGCATGGCTGACGAACACGGTCTCGATCGTCTGCAGATAGAACTCGGCCGTGAGGTCCATCACCGCCAGATACTCGTCGTAGAAGTCGCGATGCTTCTCGGCCGAGTCGCCGTCGCCCTCGACGAGATGATTGAACATGTCGAGATGGGCGGAGACGTGGCGATCGATATTCATCGCCATGAAGCCGGAGAGCTGCAGGAAGCCCGGATAGACGCGGCGCATCATGCCCGGATAGGGGAAGGGCACGGTGTGGATGCAATGGCGGGCGAACCATTCGACGCCGCGCTTCTCGGCGAGCTTGTTGACCTCGGTCGGGCTCCGGCGCGTGTCGATCGGCCCGCCCATGAGAGTCATCGAGGCGGGCGCGTAAGGATTGTTCTCGGCCTCCATGCGGGCGACCGCGGCGATCACCGGAACCGAGGGCTGACAGACGGCGAGCGTATGGACGCCCTTGCCGAGCTCCTCGTAGATCGACATCAGATAGTCGATGTAGTCGTCGAGATCGAAGCCGCCGGCCGACATCGGCACCATGCGGGCGTCCGCCCAGTCGGTGATGTAGACGTCGTAATGGGGCAGGAAAGCCTCGACCGTGCCGCGCAGCAGCGTCGCATAATGGCCCGACATCGGGGCGACGATCACCAGCTTCGACTGCGGCTTGCGATGGCGCGCGAATTCGCGGGCGAAGTGGATGAGCTTGCAGAAGGGCCGCTCCCAGACGACGCGCTCGACGACGTCGACGCGCTCGCCGTCGACGACGGTCGAGTCGAGGCCGAAGACCGGCTTGCCGTAGCGGCGCGTCATGCGCTCGAAAAGTTCGGCGCCCGCGGCGATGTTCTTGCCGAACGGCGTGTGCGACCACGGATTCATCGGATTGCGGA
Source organism: Methylobacteriaceae bacterium (assembly GCA_016793505.1). Taxonomy (GTDB): domain Bacteria; phylum Pseudomonadota; class Alphaproteobacteria; order Rhizobiales; family Beijerinckiaceae. The sequence goes on from JAEULW010000241.1 coordinate 7,695, forward strand.
AGGCCAGCAACGCAGCGTCCGACACGGCGCGGTAGGGCACGAGCGCCATATGGGCCAGTTCATACATCGCGTAGGACAGTCGGTTCATGTCGCTTCCGCCTTGCTGCGCCGCTGTCGCGGCTGGCGCCCATGAGGCGCATGGAGGTGCAAATTAAGGCTTAGCGAAACGGCGTTCAATGCAGCCAATGGGAGAACCCGGCCGGTGTGTCCTCAACGTCACTCACCCATCTGGACGAGCGATCCGGCGCGTCGCGCCGATTGCAGCAGGCGCAGGAAAATCATTGTCGCGACAATGAAATAGGCGACGTTCAGGGCGGCCGCCCAGGCCATCAGGTCGAGCCGCAGGGCGCCGTCGAAGGCGGCCGCGCGCAAGCCCTCGAAGACATAGGTCGGCGGCAGCGCCCAGGCAAAAGGCCGCAGCCAGAGCGGCAGGACGGCGACCGGATAGTAGACGCAGGCGAGCGGCATCATCAGGAACAGCAGCGTCCAGGCGATGCTCTCCGCGCCCATGCCGTTGCGCAGGATCAGCCCCGAGACGACGAGGCCGACCGCCCAGCTGGTGCCGATCAGATTGGCGAAGAACAGCGGGATGGCGAAGCCGAGGCTCCAGAAGTCATAGCCGAAGAGCAGCCAGGCGAGGCCGGTCACCGGCACGAGGCCGATGGTCAGGCGCAGCACGCTCATCGTCATCAGCGCCAGCACGAATTCGGCCGGGCGCAGCGGGCTCATCAGCAGATTGCCCATGTTGCGCGACCACATCTCCTCCAGAAACGAGATCGAGAAGCCGAGCTGGCCGCGGAACAGAATCTCCCACAACAGCATCGCGCCGATGAAGGCGCCGGCGGCGAGGCCGACCTTGCCCGCGGCGAAGCCGTCGGCCTGCGCCGATTGGGTGATGAAGTTCTGCAGGAAGCCCCAGGTGAGCAGCTGCACCGCCGGCCAGTAGATCAGTTCGAGCAGGCGCGGCCAGGAGGACCGCAGCAGATAGACATACCGCCGCACCATGGCGGCGACGCGCGCGGGCGAGAAGCGGGCGGCCGGCGCGCTCATGGCGCGCCGCCGGCGCGGCCGCGGGCGATGTCGAGAAAGACGTCCTCGAGGTCGGCGCGACCGTAGCGCGCCAGCAGCGCGGCGGGCGAATCGTCGTCGACGACGCGACCCTGCTTCATCATGATGACGCGATCGCACAGCCGCTCCACCTCGGCCATGTTGTGCGAGGCGAGCAGGATCGTCGCGCCGCGCTCGCGGCGCCAGGATTCGAGGCGGGCGCGGGCCCAGTCCGCCGTGTCGGGATCGAGCGAGGCGGTCGGCTCGTCGAGCAGCAGCACGTCGGGCTCGTTGATCAGCGCCTTGGCGAGGGCGACGCGGGTCTTCTGGCCGGCCGAGAGCTTGCCCGAGGGGCGATCGAGAAACTCGCCGAGCTGCAGCTCCTCGCGCAGGCGGGCGATGCGGCCGGCGACGTCGGCGACGCCGTAGAGCCGGGCGAAGACGTCGAGATTCTGCCGCACGGTGAGGCGGTGCGGCATGTCGACATAGGGGCTCTGGAAGTTCATGCGATGCAGCACGTCGTAGCGGCGGCTCGCCATGTCGGCGCCGAGCACGCGGGCGACGCCGGCGCTCGGGGCGATCAGGCCCATGATCATGCCGATCGTCGTCGTCTTGCCGGCGCCGTTGCCGCCGAGCAGGCCGGCGACCGAGCCGGGCGCGATGGAAAAATCGACGCCGGCCACCGCCGTCGTCTCGCCATAGGTCTTGACGAGGCCGGCGACCTCGATGGCGGCGGCGGTCACGCTCAGCGGGTCGCCACCTGCGCGACGCCGATGCTGTCGAGGCCGTAGACGTCGTTGCGGAAATGCGCGGTTCCGTCCGGCGTCGCCCAGCCGGTCAGATAGACCCAGGCGACCGGCACGGGCTGCGGCACGCGGATGTCGAGCCGATCGCCTGTGCCGATGCGGGCGAGGATCGTCGCCTTGTCCCAGCCGCCGCGCGTGCCCTCGAGCACCCATTGGGCGAGATCGTAGACGCCCTCGACGCGCACGCAGCCATGCGAATGGAAACGATAGTCCATGCCGAAAAAGCGCTTGGACGGCGTGTCGTGCATGTAGACGGCGTGCTTGTTGGGCATGGCGATGCGGATCGAGCCGAGCGCATTGCCGGCGCCCGAATCCTGACGCAACGTGAAGCTGGCGGCGTGCTCGGTCTGCCAGTTGACGCGCGAGGGCTCGACGACGTTTCCGGCCGAATCCAGCACGCGGATTTTGGCGCGCGACAGATAGCCCGGGTCGCGGCGCATCTTCGGGATGATCTCGTTCTTGATGATCGATGTCGGCACGGTCCAGGTCGGGTTGAGATTGACGGCGCCGATCTTCGCCTCGACCTCGGGCGAGGGATGCTTGACGTCGCCGACGACGGCGACGAAGCGCCGCGCGATCTGGCCGTTCGCCACCGTCTCGATCGAGGCGGAGGGAATGTTGACGACGATGTAGCGGTCGCCGAACGAGAACGTGTAGCCGGCGAGGCGCTGGGCGCTCGAGGCAAGCTGGCGGAAGCGCGTGGCGGCGGGCACGTTCATCGCCTTCAGCGTCGCGCCGGCGACGACGCCGTTGCGTTTCAGTCCATGGCGCAGCTGGAAGCGCTGCACCGCCGCCTTGACGTCGGCGTCGTAGACCTCGCCCGTCGCCTTGGCCGCGTCGAGATCGCCCTCCATGGCGAGGCGCTGGCGCAGCGTCTCGACCGGCTTGCCCTTCGCGCCCGGCGCGAGGGACGCGACGGTCGGCCAGCCGCCGGCGTCGGCGATGGCGGCGTAGCGCTCGGACGCCTTGGCGGTGGTGAAGAAGGTCTCCGGGCCGTAGCTCGGCTCGGGATTGTCGGGCAGCGCCGTCTCGCGCGGGGCGGGCGGGGGCGCCTGCTTCTTGACGACGCGCGGCGGCGGCGGCGTCGCGGCCGGCGCGGGCGGCGGCTCGGCGCCGGGCGCCGCGGCCGGCGTCTCGGCGGCGGGAGCCTGGGCCTGAACGGGCGCAGCGGCGGCCGGCTTCGGCGCGGGCCGGGCCGCGGGACGGGCGGCGGGCGCGGGCTTGACCGCCGGGGCGGCGGGCGCGGCGAGTTCGGGAACCGGCGCGACCGCGCCCGGAATGGTCTGCGCGACGGCGGCGCCCGCGCCCGCAAGGGCGAGGAAAGCCGTGATCGACACGGCCGCGGCGAGAGGCTTGCACATCATGCGACGATCCCCTGTCCGCAACGCACGGGTTGGCTCAGCCCATACGTTAACCAAGAGCGCGGAAAGAAACCATTAATCCTGTCGGCCGATTTCTCCGGCCCCGACCAGCACGACATGCAGCCGGCGCGGGCCGTGCGCGCCGAGCAGCAGCGTCTGCTCGATATCGGCGGATCGTGACGGACCGGTGACCAGATTGAGGACGCGCGGCAGCGCGCCCTTGCCGAAGCGCTCGCGCAGCCGCGCCCAGACCGTCTCCATGTCGGCGACGACGTCGGCCGCCTCGATCAGCACGATGTGATTGTCGGGCAGGAAGTTGAGCGTCGTCGGATTGTCGGGGCCGGAGACGAGGGCGAGCGTGCCGGTCTCGGCGATTCCGGCGAAGGCGAAGGAGACGGCGTTGAGATCATGCCCGTCCGAGGCGCCGCGCGCGATCTCGATCGCCGTGCCGGCCCAGGGCAAGGCGGCGAGGCGCGGATCGGCGCCCATGCGCAGCGTCGCCGGGAGATTGGCGTCGCGCAGATAGCGGGCGATCTCGTCCGGCGCCGCGGCGGCGTCGGCGACCGTCGCGAAGCTGGCGGAGGCGGCCTCGACCCTGGCCCGGAACAGGGCGAGGCGATGCGCCGCGTCGCCGCGGGCGCGGGCCGGGATGATTCCGGTCGGGGCGCGGGCCAGCCGCTCCTCGACCGCGGCGCGGCGCGGCGCCTCGCCGCCGGCGACGCCGCGGGCGCGGCGGATGTTGGCGAGGATGTCGTCCCGGGCGGTCATCGCGTCTCGCGCCTCTGCTTCCACAAGGCCTGAAACGTGTCCGCCTGCGGGGCGGCGAGGTCGCGATGGTCGGTCCAGCCGGAGGCCAGCGGCATCTTCGCGAAGCGGCCCTTCGTGCGGCCCATAAGATGCAGCGCTTTCGTCGACAGGCGCGTGGCGAGGCGATAGAGCGCCGGGCGCCTGGCGAAGAAGGCCCACAGCTTCAGCCCCGAGCGCAGCGCCGCCGGCGACAGGTTTCGCTCGAATTCGCGCTCGCGCCAGTGGCGCATCATCTTCGGCAGCGGGATGCGCACCGGGCAGACGCTTTCGCAGCGGCCGCAGAAGGTCGAGGCGTTGGGCAGATGGCCGGCCTTGTCGACGCCGATCAGCGTCGGCGTCAGCACCGAGCCCATCGGCCCGGGATAGACCCAGCCGTAAGCATGTCCGCCGACCGCGTGATAGACGGGGCAATGGTTCATGCAGGCGCCGCAGCGGATGCAGCGCAGCATGTCCTCGAAATCGCCGCCGAGCATGGACGAGCGGCCATTGTCGAGCACGACGACGTGATATTCCTGCGGCCCGTCGGGATCGCCGGGGCGGCGCGGGCCGGTCGAGAAGGTCGTGTAGACCGACATCTCCTGCCCCGTCGCCGAACGCGCCAGCACGCGCAGGAGCTGGGCGACATCCTCCATCGTCGGGGTGATCTTCTCGATCGAGGCGATGACGACATGCACCTTCGGCAGGGTCTGCGTCAGGTCGCCATTGCCCTCGTTGGTGACGATCACCGACGAGCCGGTCTCGGCGACGAGGAAATTGGCGCCGGTGATTCCGACGTCGGCCTCGATGAATTTCTGGCGCAGCACGGCGCGCGCCTCGGCGAGCAGCGCGGTCGGCTCGGCGAGGTCGCGCTCCTTGGGCAGATGCGTGTGGACGCGGCGGAAATCGCTCTCCACCTGATCCTTGTTGAGATGCACGGCGGGGGCGATGATGTGCGAAGGGTGCTCGCCGCGCAGCTGGATGATGTATTCGCCGAGATCGGTCTCGATCGCTGCGACGCCGGCGGCGGCGAGCGCGTCGTTGAGGCCGATCTCCTCGGAGATCATCGACTTGCCCTTGGTCACGGTCTTCGCGCCGCGGGCCTTGCAGATGTCGACGATCGCCCTGTTGGCCTCCGCCGCATTGCGCGCCCAGTGGACGTGGCCGCCGGCGGCGAGGACCTTGCGCTCCCATTCCTCGAGATAGAGATCGAGATGGGCGAGCGTGTGGTTCTTGATGTCGCGCGCCGAATCGCGCAGCGCCTCGAACTCCGGCAGGCCCGCCGCGGCGGCGGCGCGGCGCTCGATGAAATTCTTGCGGACATGGCCGAGGGCGCGCTGCAGCGGCGCATCCGCCATCGCCTGGCGGGCGTTGTCCTTGAACTGCGGCGAGGTGACGACGACGCCCATCAGGCCGGCTCCTTCGTCTGCGGGGCGCCGATCGGCGGGGCGTCGAGCATGTCGGCCAGCACCTCGGCGACGTGGCGGCAATCGACGCCCTTGCCGTCGCGCGAGAGCTTGCCCGCCATGTTCAGAAGGCAGCCGAGATCGCCGGCGAGCAGCAGATCGGCGCCGGTCTCCTCGATCGCCTTCGCCTTCTGTCCGACGATCTCGCCGGAAATCTCGCCATACTTGACCGCGAACATCCCGCCGAAGCCGCAGCAAGTCTCGCTGTCGCGCATCTCGACCAGGGTCAGGCCCTCGACGCTCTCCAGCAGCTGGCGCGGCTGCGCCTTGACGCCGAGTTCGCGCAGGCCCGAGCAGGAGTCATGATAGGTCGCCCGCTGCGGACAGCGCGCGACGACGCGCGTCATGCCGCGCACGTCGACGAGGAAGCTGACGAGCTCGTGGCATTTCGCCGCGAAGGCGTCGGCCCTGGGCGCGAGATTGGGATCGTCGGCGAACAGTTCGGGATAGTGCGTCGCCATCGTGCCGCCGCAGGAGCCGGAGGGCGTGACGACATAGTCGCAATCGCGGAACTGCTCGATCGCCTGCAGCGCCAGCGCCCGCGCCGTCGCGCGGTCGCCGGAATTGAAGGCGGGCTGGCCGCAGCAGGTTTGCGACGGCACGACGACATCGCAGCCCGAAGCCTCGATCAGCTTCGCCGCGGCGAAGCCGACAGAGGGGCGCATCAGATCGACAAGGCAGGTGGCGAACAGGCCGACGCGCGGTCGGCGGGCGGTCTCGGTCACGAGGCTTTCCCTGACGCCGGCGGGGCCGGCTCGGGCCGCAGCATGGCCCGCGCTTCTCCGCGATTCAAGGCGGCGTCTGGCCTTCGCCGGCGGCGGCGCTATATGCTGCGGGCCGCAGACGGAGACACGACATGTCGGCCATCGCCTTTCCCGAGCCC
>JAEULW010000311.1 GCA_016793505.1 Methylobacteriaceae bacterium
CGAGCCGCGCCCTTTCTTGCCGAATTGTGCGCGGCGTCGACGCGTGGTTGGCCGGGACAAGCCCGGCCATGACAGAGCCCATGCATGAAATCGACCAGTGTCCGCCTCGTTCGGCCGGCCATGAAACGCAAATGAAGAGACAGACATGAAAACCATCCGTCTCACCATGGCGCAGGCGCTGGTTCGCGCGCTCGCCGCCCAGCGCGTCGAGATCGACGGCGCGCGCCTGCCGATGTTCGCCGGGGTCTGGGCGATCTTCGGCCATGGCAATGTCGCCGGCCTCGGCGAGGCGCTTTATGGCGTCCGCGACGCGCTGCCAACTTATCGCGCCCACAACGAGCAGGCGATGGCGCATGCCGCCATCGCCTTCGCCAAGGCCGCGCGCCGGCGCCGCATGATGGCGGTGACGAGTTCGATCGGCCCCGGCGCCACCAACATGGTGACGGCGGCCGCCGTCGCGCATGTCAACCGCCTGCCCGTTCTGTTTCTGCCCGGCGACGTCTTCGCCAACCGCCGGCCCGATCCGGTGTTGCAGCAGATCGAGGATTTCGCCGACGCCACGGTCTCGGCCAACGACTGCTTCCGCCCGGTCTCGCGCTTCTTCGATCGCCTGCAAAGGCCCGAGCAGCTGATCGGCGCGCTCGAGCGCGCGCTCAATGTGCTGACCGACCCGGCGGACTGCGGCCCGGTGACGCTGGCGCTCTGTCAGGACGCGCAGGCCGAGGCCTTCGACTATCCCGCGCACATGTTTCAGGAGCGCCTCTGGACGCCGCGCCGTCCGCGCGCCGATCGCGCCGAACTCGCCGCCGCCGCCGCGGCGCTGCGCGCGGCGAAGAAGCCGCTGATCGTCTGCGGCGGCGGCGTGCTCTATGCGCAGGCCGAGGACGAGCTGGCGCGCTTCGCCGCGGCGCGCGGCGCGCCCGTCGTCGAGACGCAGGCCGGTAAGAGCGCCCTCGTCGACGATCACGCGATGAACATGGGCGCGGTCGGCGTCACCGGAACCGGCGCCTCCAACGCGCTGGCGCGCGAGGCCGATCTCGTGCTGGCGATCGGCACGCGCCTGCAGGACTTCACCACCGGCTCCTGGGCGCTGTTCGCCAATGCGACGCGGCGCATCGTGCAACTCAACGTGCAGCCTTTCGACGCCGGCAAGCATCGCGCCCTGCCGCTCGTCGCCGACGCGCGCGAGGGCCTCGCCGAGCTCGACGCCGCGCTCGGCGACTGGAAAGCGCCCGCCGCCAGGACGAAGAAGGCGGTCGCGGCGAAAGCGAAATGGGCGAAGACGGCGGCGCGCTACACCGCCGCGAGCAATGCCGAACGCCCGAGCGACGCCGAGGTCATCGGCGCCGTGCAGCGCGCGGCGGGCGCGCGCGACGTCGTGCTCTGCGCCGCCGGCGGACTGCCCGGCGAGTTGCACAAGCTCTGGCGCGCCGGCGCCAGCGGCGGCTATCACATGGAATACGGCTATTCCTGCATGGGCTACGAGATCGCCGGCGGTCTCGGCGTGAAAATGGCCGATCCCTCGCGCGACGTGACCGTGATGGTCGGCGACGGCTCATATCTCATGATGAACTCCGAGATCGCCACCTCGGTGATGCTCGGCCTGAAACTCGCCATCGTCGTGCTCGACAATCGCGGCTTCGGCTGCATCAACCGCCTGCAACGCGCCACGGGCGGGGAGTCCTTCAACAATCTGCTCGAACACGCCCGTCACGAGACGCTGCCGGCGATCGACTTCGCCGCGCACGCCGCCGCGCTCGGGGCGATCGCGATGAAGGTCGCGAGCCTCGCCGAACTCGAGGACGGCCTGCGCAAGGCGCGGGCGAACGACCGGACGACGGTGTTCGTCATCGACACCGATCCGCTCGCCTCCACCGACGCCGGCGGCGCCTGGTGGGACGTGGCGGTGCCGGAAGTCTCGGCGCGCCCGCAGGTGCGCGCCGCGCGCGAAACCTATGAACAGGCCCTCGCCGCGCAGCGGCTCGGCGATTGAGGACAGGACCATGACGATCCGCATCGGCGCCAATCCCATCGGCTGGTCGAACGACGATCTGCAGGAGATCGGCGGGGCGACCTCGCTCGAGACCTGTCTCGCGGAGGCGCGCGAGGCCGGCTTCGTCGGCATGGAGCTCGGCCACAAGTTTCCGCGCGAGCCGCAGGCGCTGAAGGCGGCGCTCGCGCCCTTCGGCATGGCCTGTGTTTCCGGTTGGTATTCCGCCGAGCTGCTGCGCCGCGACGCCGACGCCGAGATGGCGGCGCTGCGGCCGCATCTCGATCTCCTGAAGGCGATGGGCTCGACGGTCCTGGTCTTCGCCGAAACCTCCAACGCCATTCATGGCGACAGAACGAAACCGCTGTCGCGCCGCCCGCATCTTGCGGCCGGCGAATGGGCCGAGTTCGGCCGCAGGATCACGCAGGTGGCCGAACGCACCCTGCGCGAGGGCGTGCGCCTCGTCTATCATCATCACATGGGCACGGTGGTCGAGAGCGAGGCCGACATCGACGCCTTCATGGCCGCCACGGGCGAGGCCGCGCATCTCTTGCTCGACACCGGCCACGCCACCTGGGGCGGCGCCGATCCGGCGGCGCTGGCGCGCCGCTATCGCGCGCGCATCAGCCACGTCCACGCCAAGGACGTGCGCAGGAGCGTGATGGAGAAAGCCCGCGCCCGCGACTGGAGCTTTCTCGACGCGGTGCTGGGCGAGGGGCGCGAGCTCGGCGTCTACACCGTGCCCGGCGACGGCATGGTCGACTATTCCGCCGTGTTCCGCGAGCTGAAAGGCTATGCGGGCTGGGTGGTGGTCGAAGCCGAGCAGGACCCGGAAAAGGCCAACCCGCTCGTCTACGCGAAAAAGGGCGTCGCCCATCTGCGCGCCGCGCTGGCCGAAGCCGGACTGGCTTGACAGGCCGTCATTGCGAGGAGGCGCAGCCGACGAAACAATCCATGCCCGGCGATGAGCGTTGCGGCGCCGATGGATTGCTTCGCTTCGCTCGCAATGCCGGGAGTGGCCTCAGTCTCGAAGCTTTCAACGGAACCGTCCCATGTCTGACCTTCTTCGCCATCCCACATCGCCCGACGCCGAAGGCGCGATCCACCGCATTTCGCCGCAAGCGGCGGGCTGGACCTATGTCGGCTTCGATGTGCTGCGATTGACGGGCGGCGCGCGCGTCGCGCGCCAGACGGGCGATCGCGAGGTCTGTCTCGTGCTCGTTTCCGGCCGCGCCGCGTTGTCGGTGAACGGCCAGGATTTCGGGACGCTCGGCGAGCGGGCCGATCCGTTTTCGGGCAAGCCCTGGTCGCTCTACGTTCCCCCTCACGCGCGCTACGAGATCACCGCCGCCGGCGACTGCGAGATCGGCGTCTGTTCGGCGCCGGCGAAGGGCGGCAGGCCGGCGCGTGTCATAGCTCCTGACGAGGTCGGCGAGGAGACGCGCGGCAAGGGGACCAACACGCGCCATGTGCGCAACATCCTGCCCGATGCCTCGCCGCACGCCGAAAGCCTGCTCGTCGTCGAGGTGATCACGCCGGGCGGCCACTGGTCGAGCTATCCCCCGCACAAGCACGACGTCGACGATCCCCCGCGCGAGACCCTGCTCGAGGAGACCTATTATCATCGTCTGGCGCGCGGCGCCGGCTTCGCCGTGCAGCGCGTCTACACCGATGACAGGTCTCTCGACGAGACGATGGCGGTCGGCGATCGCGACGTCGTGCTGGTGCCGCGCGGCTATCATCCGGTCGGCGCGCCGCATGGCTTCGATCTCTATTATCTCAACGTCATGGCCGGCCCGGTGCGGCAGTGGCGCTTCACCATGGCGCCCGATCACGCCTTCCTGCAATTCGCCTGAGTCTCAGCCGCGCTTCAGGCCGAAGCGCTTGCGGAAGAAGGCGCCGATCGAATTGCGCAAGGGCCGCGCCGTCATGCGCGCCCCGGCCGGCTCGCGATGCAGCGTGATGGCGCGGTCGTGATACAGTTCGAGTCCCGGCCTGTGGCCGACGCTGATCAGCGTCGCGCCGGCGAGTTCGTCCTGGAAGAGCGCCATCAGCGAGGTCTGCCGCGCCTCGTCCAGCGCCGACGTCGCCTCGTCCATGATGACGATCGCCGGCTTCTGCAGCAGGAGCCGCGCGAAGGCGATCGCCTGCCGCTCGCCGCCCGACAACGTTTCGTCCCAGCGCGCCTCCTCGTCGTCGAGCTTCGTTTTCAGATAGCCGATTCCGCACCGCTCCAGCGCCGCGACGATCGCCTCGTCCGCATGGGCGCCTGCCGCCGCGGGATAGGACACGACCTCGCGCAGGCCGGCGCGCGGAATGTAGGGTTTTTGCGGCACGAAGGTGACGGCCGCCGATTTCGGCAGCACGATGCGGCCCGATCCCCACGGCCACAGCCCGGCGATGGCGCGGATCAGCGTGCTCTTGCCGGTGCCGCTCGCCCCGCCGATCAGCACCTTTTCGCCGGGCTGGATGTCGATCGTGGCGGAATCGACGACGGCGCGGCCGTCGCGATGGGCGATCGACAGGTCCTGCAACCGCAGCGTCTCGTCCTCGCCGCGCGTGATGTCGATCGTCTCGGTGGCGCCGGCGAGCGTCGCCGCGTCCACCGCCTCCAGCGCGTCGGCGAGCTCGTCGACACGCTTGACCGAGGCGTACCAGTCGGCGAGGCGGACGAAATTGTCGGTGAACCAGTTGAGCGCTCCGAGCACGGCGGAAAACGCCGCCGTCGCCTGCAT
>JAEULW010000333.1 GCA_016793505.1 Methylobacteriaceae bacterium
CGCGCTCGCCCTCGTCGATTCCATCCAGTTCATTCCGGACGCGCCGCCCGAGGCGCTGGTCAAGGGCGTGGTCGAGGCGGCGCGACGCGTCTCCGCCGATCTCGGCTGGCGGCCGCCGCGAATGGCGCGCGCGGCCGGCGCTTGACGCGGCGTCGCGCCGCAGGCATCTTGCATCAAGATAACAGAACGATGTTTCGTTGATCGAAACAAGGGGAGGGAGCAAATGAAGCTGTCGAGACGGCAATTCGGCATCGCTCTGGCGGCGGGCGTCGCCGCCCCGCATGTGGCGCGCGCCCAGGCGCCGATCCGTCTGCGTCTGGCGCACGCCGCCAACGAGGTGCATCCCGGCCACATCTCCGCAGTGCGCTTCAAGGAGGCGCTCGACAAGCTCGCGCCCGGCCGCTTCAACCTGCAGATCTTCCCCAATCGCCAGCTCGGCGAGGACAAGGCCAATCTCGAGGCGGCGATCGCCGGCACGATCGATCTGTGCAGCTCCTCGGGCATTCTTTACCCGCTGGTGACCGGCCGCCCGGCGCTCGATGCGCCGCAGCTGCCCTTCATCACGAAGGACTACGAGCACTTCACCAGGCTCTCGCTCGGCCCGGCGGGCCAGGCGCTGCTCGACGATCTTTCCGGCGCAGGCCTCGTCGGTCTGCAGCTCACCGATATCGGCACACGCAACTTCCTGTCCGTCGGCAAACCGGTGAAGAAGGTCGCCGACTTCGCCGGCCTGAAGACGCGCATCGTGCCCGTGCCGCTGCACAAGGCGATCTGGGAGGCGGTCGGCACGGCGCCGATCGGTCTGCCCTATGGCGAGGTCTACGGCGCGTTGCAGACCAAGGTGATCGACGCGGTGGAGATCAACGTCTCCTCGATGCTCGGCGAGAACCTCTGGGAGGTCGGCAAATACATGACGCTGACCGGCCACTACCCCTGGCACAACGTGCTCGCCATGAACCAGGCGAAGTTCGACGCCCTGCCGAAGGATCTTCAGGACGCGATCCGCCAGGCCGGCCGCGACTCCGTCGCCCCGACGCTGCAATACACGAAGGATCAGGACTTCAACGCCCGCGAGGACCTGAAGAAGAAGGGCGTGCAGTTCGTCGAGCTCGAGGATCTGCCCGTCATGAAGGCGAAAATGGCGCCGCTCGTCGAGCAGTATGCGAAAAAGTCGCCGCTCATCGAGGCCTATGTGAAGGCCGCGCAGGCCTGAGCCGGGCGGGCGCGGCGGCGCCCGCTTCCCACGCCCGTTCACGATTGGCGGGAGACGCGATGACCACGCAAACAGGCGTCCCCGCCGCGCATCCCGCGGTCGCGCTCTATGACCGCGCGATGCGCTTCCTGGCCGGCTCGTCGATGGCGATCATCACGGTGGTGATGCTCGTGCAGGTGATCGCCCGCTACATCTTCAACGCCTCGCTGATCTGGGCCGAGGAGCTCTGCCGCTACATCCTGATCTGGCAGACCTTCCTGTTCATCTCGATGGCCTTCCGCCAGGGCGAGCTCGTCGCCGTCGACATCCTCACCAATCTGATGCCGCGCAAGGCGGTCTATGCGATGCGTCTGCTCGTCGCCGCGCCGATCGTCGCCTTTCTGGCGCTGATGGTGAAATACGGCTACGACTTCGCCAGCCGCTTCACCAAGCAGACGATCCCGGCGATCGATTTCATCTGGACCTCGCTGACCGGCGGGCCGGCGGGGCTGACGGTGATCTGGATCTACATCTCGGTCAGCGTCGGCATGGCGCTGCTGCTCATGCATTTCGTCATCTCGCTGTATGTCGACGGCAAGGCGCTGTTCTTTCCGCACGAAGACAGGGAAGCGGGGAGGGCTGCGTCGTGAGCGTCTTCCTCGGCTTCTTCCTGTTCTTCATCTTCGCCGGCGTGCCGATCGCGCTGGCGCTCGGCGTCGGGGCGGTGATCTATCTCTACCTCACCGACAATGGCGATCTGATCCTCGCCTTTCCCCAGAAGATGATCGCCGGCGTCGACAATTTCGTGCTGCTGACGATCCCGCTGTTCCTGCTCGCCGGCACGCTGATGAATGTCGGCGGCATCACCGACCGCATCATCCTCTTCGCGCGCGCCTATGTCGGGCACCGGCGCGGCGGCATGTCGTCGGTCACGGTGCTGTCGTCGATGTTCTTCGCCGGCATCTCGGGATCGGCGACGGCGGAGGCCTCGGCGCTCGGCTCGATCCTCATTCCGGCGATGAGCCGGCAGGGCATGCCGGCGGCCTATTCCGCCTCGCTGGTCGGCATCTCGGCGCTGCTCGGGCCGATCATCCCGCCGTCGATCACGATGATCGTGTTCGGCGTGCTGGCGGGCGCGCCGATCGGGCAATTGTTCCTCGCCGGCGTCGTGCCCGGCCTCCTGATCACGGCGGGCCTGCTCGGCTATGCGACGTGGCGGGCGAAGCGCGACAATTTCCCGACCGTGCCGCGCGCCAGCGCAGCCGAGCGGCGCGCCGCGCTGATCCGCACCCTGCCGGCGCTGATGCTGCCGGCGATCATCATCGTCGGCATCAAGGGCGGCATCTTCACGGCGACGGAGTCGGCGGCGGTGGCGGTCGGCTACGCCGTCATCGTCTCCACCTTGCAGAAGGAAATGACCTTCGAGCGGCTGTGGAACGCGCTGATCGCGACGACGGTGGCGACGTCGTCGATCATGTTCATCACCGCCATGGCGAGCATCGTCGCCTTCGTCTTCGCGCTCGAGCAGGTGCCGACGATGGTGGCGCAGTCGGTGCTGTCGATCAGCTCCAATCCGCTGTTCGTCCTGCTGATGCTCAATCTGGCGCTGCTGCTGCTCGGCATGTTCCTCGAGCCGATCTCGATCCTGATCCTGACCATGCCGATCCTGTTGCAGCTGCAGAAGATCCTGCAGATGGACATCATCCAGTTCGGCGCCATGGTGGTGATCAACGTGATCATCGGCATGGGCACGCCGCCGGTCGGCATCTGCCTGTTCATCGTCTGCGCGATTTCGGGCCGGTCGCTGGTCGAGGTGTCGAAGGAGGCGCTGCCGCTGCTGGCGATCTGCGTCGTCGTGCTGGCGCTGGTGGCGCTGGTTCCGCCGGTGACGCTGTGGCTGCCGCGCGCCTTCGGGCTGGGCTGAGGAGGTTTGGCATGCCGCGTCCCGATCCCGCCGACATCCGCCAGCGCTTCCTCGCGGGCGAGACGCTGCTCGGCTCCTTCGTCAAGTTTCCGAGCGGGCATTCGACCGAGATTCTCGGCTCGGTCGGCTTCGACTTCGTCGTCATCGACGAGGAGCACGGGCCGTTCGATCGCGTCGCCACCGATCAGGCGCTGATGGGCGCGCGCGCCGGCGGCATCGCCGGCTTCGTGCGCGTGCCCGAGCCGGGGCGCATCCTCGGCGCGCTCGACGACGGCGCGCTCGGCGTGCTGGTTCCGCATGTCGCCAGCCCTGCGAAGGCGCAGGAGGTGGCCGCGCTGTGCCGCTATCGCGGGGGATCGCGCGGCTTCTCCAACACGACGCGCGCCGGCGACTATGGCGGGCGCGGCCTGTGGGCGCATGTCGAGGCGCAGGACGGCGCCGTCGTGGCGCTCGGCATGATCGAGGATCGCGAGGCGCTGTCGCAGCTCGACGCGATACTGGCGACGCCGGGGCTCGACGGCGTGTTCATCGGGCGCGGCGATCTGACGGTGGCGCTCGGCGCGGCCGGCCTCGATGCGCCCGAAACGCAAGGCGCGACGGAGGCGATCCTCGCCGCCGCGCGTCGCGCCGGCAAGCCGGCCTGCATCATGGTCGCCTCGGCGGCCGAGGCCGGGACCTGGCGCAGGCTCGGGGCGAGCGCCTTCATCGTCTCCTCCGACCAGGGTTTTCTGCGCGCCGGCGCGGCGAAGACGGCGAGCGATTTCGCCGCGCTGCGCGGCGCCAAATGACAGGACGAACGCCATGACCGCTCCGCTCTACGATCCGGCGCGCGAGACCTATGACGCGGCGACGCAAGCGCGCATCGACGCGCTGCTCGTCGGCGTCGTCGATCCGCATGTGCATACCGGCCCCTCGATCGCGACGCGCGCGCTCGATCACCTCGAATATGCGCAGGACGCCTCGAAGGCGGGCTTCGCCGCGGTGGTGACCAAGGATCACGACTATGCCGGCGTGATGACGGCGTGGATGATCCACAAGCATCATCCCGAGCTGACGACCAAGGTCTATTCGTCGATCGTGCTCAACAATGTCGTCGGCGGGCTGAACCCTTACGCCGTCGAGCACACTGCGGCGATGGGCGGCAAAATCTGCTGGTTGCCGACGCTGACGGCGGAAAACCATCTGCGCTGGGAGAAGAAGGCGGGCTGGGTTCATCCCGCGACGACGACGAAGATCCGCCCTGCGAGCGCCGTGCCGGTGACCGACGCCAACGGCGCGCTGCTCGATGCGACCAAGGAGATCATCGACATCTGCGCGCGCGCCGACATGGCGCTCGCCTCCGGGCATCTGCACGTGTCCGAGACGTGGAAGATTTTCGAGGAAGGCAAGCGGCGCGGGCTGAAGCGGATGATCGTCACCCACCCGGAGGAGATCGTCGACGCCTCGCTCAACGACGTGAAGGGCCTCGCCGCGATGGGCGCCTTCATCGAGCATTCGGTCGGCTTCTTCCTCGAGGGCAGCAAGTTCAAGGTGGCGGAGGCGGCC
Source organism: Methylobacteriaceae bacterium (assembly GCA_016793505.1). GTDB lineage: Bacteria > Pseudomonadota > Alphaproteobacteria > Rhizobiales > Beijerinckiaceae. Next base: position 4,662 of record JAEULW010000333.1, read on the forward strand.
GATCTCGTGAGGCAGATCGAGGCGGCGGGCGTCGATTCGACGATCCTCGCCTCCGATCTCGGGCAGGCGGGCAAGGGCTCGTTCCATCCGATCGAGGGTTTCCGCCGCGCCATCAAGATCTGCATCGACGCCGGCTACAGCGACGAGGCCATCCGCAAGATGACGTCGACGAACGCGGCGCGGGCGATCGGCGTCGAGGCCGACGTCGCGGCGGCGCGGGCGCGGGCGTGAACGTCCTCGTTCTCTACGCCCATCCCGAGCCGACGTCGTTCTGCGGCGCGCTGAAGGAGGCGGCGGTCGAGACGATCACGGCGGCCGGGCATCGCTGCGTCGTCTCCGATCTCTACGCCGAGGGCTTCGATCCCGTCGCCGGCCGACATGATTTCGTCAGCGTCGCCAATGCGGCGCGCTTCCACTATCAGAGCGAACAGGCGCATGCGCATGCGCAGGGCGGTTTCGCGGATGATGTGGCGCGCGAGCAGCGCCGCTTCGCCGAGGCCGATCTCGTCATCGTCATCTTTCCGCTGTGGTGGAGCGGCGTTCCGGCGATCGTCAAGGGCTGGTTCGAGCGCGTGCTCGCCTTCGGCTTCGCCTATGTCGACGGGGCGCGCTTCGACACCGGCTTCTTTCCGGACAAGCGCGGGCTCGTCTGCGTGACGACAGGCGGCACGCCGGAGCGGTTTTCAGACGGCGGCGTCTATGGACCGATCGGCACGATCCTCGCGCCGGTGCAGCGCTACGTGTTCGGCTATCTCGGCATGAGCGCGCTGGCGCCTTTCGTCGCCTACGCCGCGCCGCGGGTGGACGATGCGGCGCGCGCCGCCTATCTCGCCACCTGGCGGGCGCGGCTCGTCGAAGCGCTGGCGGGCTGAGCCCGGCGCGCCGATTCTGAACGGCGGCTAAACGGCGCCGTCGCTTTGCAAAAATATAGTTTTCGCGCCGCCTCTGGCGCGCGCCTGCGCCCCCTCCCACATGCCGGCCGCCACGGCTCTGTCCGTGCGGCGCGGGGGAAGGCCATGACCGGCGTTCAGACTGCATTCAACGAAGTCGTCACGCTTCGCCAGGCGAAGAAGCTGATCCAATGCATGGCGCAGGAGCAGAGCTTCCTGCTGCTCTCGGCGCCCGGCGTCGGCAAGTCGGAGATGGTCTACGAAGCGGCGCGCGAGGCGGGGCTGCCCTGCCGCTCGCTGCTCGGCACGCAGATCGCGCCGGAAGACGTCAGCGGCGTGCCGCGCATCGTCGGCGAGCGCTCGGTGTTCTGCCCGCCGCGCGTG
>JAEULW010000338.1 GCA_016793505.1 Methylobacteriaceae bacterium
CGCGGGACCTGGCCCTGCCCTGCGCGGTGCGGGCGGAGCGGATCGAGACGGCTGCGCCCGCCCTCGGCCGGTGTGACGTCGTGACCGCCCGGGCGCTGGCGCCGCTGCCGGCGCTGCTGGAGCTCGCCGCGCCGCTGTTGAAAACCGGGGCTCTCGGACTGTTCATGAAGGGTGAAAGGCTCGAGGCGGAATTGACCGATTCCAGCCTCGCCGATAGATATGACCTCGTGACCGAGCCGAGCCGGACCCAGGCGGGCGCGGTGATCGTCAAAGCGCGGGCCAAGGGCGTCTGAGAGCCTGCAAGCCCTCGGACAGGCGCCAGGCCGGAGGCGGCAATGCGGATTCTGGTCGTCGCGAACCAGAAGGGCGGGGTCGGCAAGACCACGACCGCCATCAATCTCGGCACGGCGCTGGCGGCGATCGGCGAGCGTGTGCTGATCGTCGACCTCGACCCGCAGGGCAACGCCTCGACGGGGCTGGGCATCGACCAGAAGTCGCGGCTCGTCTCGACCTATGACGTTCTGCTCGGCGAACGCCCGCTGGCCGACGCCGTCTTGCCGACGGCCGTTCCCCGGTTGTTCGTGGCGCCTTCGACCCTGGATCTGCTCGGCGTCGAACTGGAAATCGCCGGCGACAAGGACCGCACCTTCAAGCTGCGCAGCGCAATCGCAGCGCTGGCCGAGGCCGACCAGCCGGACGACGATCGATTCACTTACGTTCTGATCGACTGTCCGCCCTCGCTAAACCTGCTGACCGTCAACGCTTTGGCCGCATCCGACAGCGTCGTGGTGCCGCTGCAATGCGAGTTCTTCGCGCTTGAGGGCCTGTCGCAGCTGATCAAGACCGTGGATCAGGTGCGGCGCTCGCTCAATCCGCGCCTCACCATTCACGGCGTCGTGCTGACAATGTTCGATCCGCGAAACAATCTGGCCAGCCAGGTGGTGGCCGACGTACGCGCCTTCATGGGCGACAAGGTCTACCAGACCGTCATCCCGCGCAATGTGCGCGTTTCGGAGGCGCCGTCGCATGGCAAGCCGGTGCTGCTCTACGATCTCAAATGCAACGGCAGCCAGGCCTATCTTCGTCTCGCTTCCGAAGTGATCCAGCGCGAGCGCGCCCTGCGCGCCGCATGAGAGAGACGCGATGAACGATCCCACCGCACGTCCCGATCCGCCGCGGCCCCGGCTCGGCCGCGGTCTTGCGGCGCTGATCGGCGACGCCGCCGACGAGGCCCCGGCGATCGAGCGCGCCCGCGGTCAGCGCCGCGCGCCGATCGAGTTCCTGCGGCCCAATCCGCACAATCCGCGCAAGAGCTTCGCGGAGGCCGAACTCGAGGATCTGGCGCAATCGATTCGGGAGCGTGGCGTCATCCAGCCGATCCTGGTGCGCACCGTGCCCGGCGTCGCCGACGCCTACGAGATCATCGCCGGCGAGCGGCGCTGGCGGGCGGCGCAGCGCGCCGGCCAGCACGACGTGCCGATCATCCTGATCGAGGCCGGCGATCGCGAGGCGCTTGAGATCGCCATCGTCGAGAATGTCCAGCGCGCCGACCTCAATCCCATGGAGGAGGCGCTGGGCTATGAGCGCCTGGCGGCCGAATTCAGCTACACGCAGGACGATCTCAGCCGGGTGATCGGCAAGAGTCGCAGCCACATCGCCAATACGCTGCGCCTGCTGAAGCTGCCCGACAGCATCCGCGCGCTGGTGTCGGATGGGGCGCTCTCCGCCGGACATGCGCGCGCCCTGCTGGCGGTGCGCGATCCCGATCTCGTTGCGCGTCAGATCGTCGATCAGGGCCTGTCGGTGCGCGACGCCGAGCGAATCGCGCAGCGCGAGGCCGCCGACGCTCCGACCACGCAACCGCGCGAGCGCAAGCCGAAGGACGCCGACACGCTGGCGCTCGAACGCGCGCTGACGGAGGCGCTCGGGCTGGTTGTGCGGATCGAGCACAAGGCCGAGGCCGGCGAAGTGCGCATCCGCTACAGGACGCTCGAGCAGCTCGACGCGCTGTGCCGGCGGCTCCAGCCCTGACCGGCGTCAGCCGCGGCCTATGAACGGCATTTTGGTCGCCATGATCGTCATGAACTGGACGTTGGCTTCGAGCGGCAGGCTGGCCATCATCGCGACGGCGCGGCCGACATCGGCCGGATCCATCATCGCCTCGACGGCGATCTCGCCATTGGCCTGAGGCACGCCGGATTTCATGCGCTGCGCCATTTCCGTGTCGGCGTTGCCGATGTCGATCTGGCCGCAGGCGATGTCGTATATGCGTCCGTCCAGCGCAGTCGCCTTGGTCAGGCCGGTCACGGCGTGCTTGGTCGCGGTGTAGGCGATCGAATTGGGCCGCGGCGCATGGGCCGAAACCGAGCCGTTGTTGATGATGCGGCCGCCGCGCGGGGTCTGCGCCTTCATGATGCGGAAGGCCTCGCGCGTGCAGTAGAAGACGCCGCTGAGATTGACGTCGACGACGTTGCGCCACTGGTCGTCGGCGAGGTCCTCGAGATTGACTCCGGGGGCGTTGACGCCGGCGTTGTTGAACAGCACGTCGAGACGGCCGAAGGTCGCGCGCACCTGCTGGAAGACGCCGGCGACCGCCGCCGGATCGGCGACATTGGCCGGGCAAATGAGCGTGCGCACGCCAGACGTCTTCTCGGCTGCGGCCGCAGCTTCGAGCGCGTCGCGCCGGCGGCCGACGAAGACGACGGAGAATCCGGCCCGCATCAGATGCCAGGCGGCATGCTTGCCGACGCCGGAACCGGCGCCGGTGACCAGCGCGACTTTCTCGCCATTGCTCATGCGCGTGTTTCTCCGGTTGTGTCCGTTCTCGCCGGCGGAAGGGAACCCGATGGCCGGGAGAGGCCTGGATGGCGCGCCAGCGATTCGGCGACGAGACGATCGGTGGCGCTCTCCAGACGCTCCGTCAGCTCGGCCAGAAAGGACCGTGCGTCGAGGCCCGGTTCGATCACCGGCAGGAACTCGACCAGAATCTTTCCGGGCTTGCGCAGAAAGCTGCGGCGCGGCCAGAACAGCCCCGCATTGAGCGCCACCGGCAGGCATTTGACGCCGGTCGAGGCGTAGACCTGCGCGACGCCATACTTGTAGGCCGGCGGCGCGCCCACCGGCCGCCGCGTCCCTTCAGGGAAAATATAGACCTGCCGGCCCTCGGCGAAGAGACGCTGGGCGGCGGCCGAGACCTGGGCCAGCGCCGAGGAACCCTGGGAGCGGTTGATGGCGATCTGCTCGGCGGCAAGCAGATACCAGCCAAAAAACGGAATCCAGGTGAGTTCGCGTTTCAGGACGAAACTGAAATCGTCAAAGAACTCAAGTAAACCGAAGGTTTCCCAAATAGATTGGTGTTTCGGCGCGATCAGAATGGCGCCCTTGGGAATATTCGACACGCCGCGATACTCGACATCGAGGCCGCAGATCAGTCGTGCCAGCCAGATGGAAGAGCGCCCCCAATATCTGGCGAGGGACATGACGGCGCGCCGGCCCATGAGCATGGTCGGCAGGCCGACGAGCATGGCGGCGATGAGATTGACGTAGAAGGCGACGTTGAAGACGAGCGAGCGCAGCGCGAGCATGGCGCAGGATTGCCCCAAAGGCGCGGCGAAGGAAAGGGCCGAGGCTCAGCCGCGCGCCGGAGCCGACGCGGCGCCGGCCTGGCGCGGGGCCAGCGCATTGCGCGTCAGCGTGCGCAGATATTTGGCATACTCCACCGCGACGAGGCGCATCGCCTCGCCGTCGCGCCACCATTGACCCGGCTGCAGCCGCGGCGTGCGAATCGGATAGGCGAAAAGTCGCGCCTCCGGCAAAGCGCCGCGCAATTCCGCCAGGGCGCGCGGCATATGAAAATCGGCGGTGACGACGATCAGGCTGCGCAGCCCGTTGCGGCGCGACCAGCGTGCTGTCTCGACGGCGTTGCCTTGCGTGTTTTCGGCCGCGTAGCCGATGTCGACGCAACATTCGACCAGCGCCGCAAAGCGCGGATTTTCCCTCGCCAGTTCTGTGCGCGTCGTGCGCTCGTTGACGCCGGAAATCAGCATCCGCCCCGCCTTGCCGCCGGCCAGCAGGGCCGTCGCGCCGGCGATGCGGTCAGGCCCGCCGGTCAGCGCGACGACGCCGTCGGCGGCGGCCACGACCGGGGGCGGCAGGCGCCGCACGTCGCGCGCGAACTGCAGCGTTCCCCAGCCGAAGCCGGTGAGCAGAACGAGCGCGAGCAGCGGCGCCGCCAGCAGCGCCAGGCGACGAGACGCCGCGCGATTCCGCGGCGCGGCGGAGGCCAGAGCGTTGGCGTCAGCGAACATCGGCGAGGCGTTTACCGCTTCATTCTGGCGAGTCCATGGCGTCGCCCGCATGTCAGTCGAGCCCGCGCAGGCGGCGGAAGACGATGCTTCGCGAGACGAGGCCGGTGAGCGCCGCGATGCCGAGCGCCACAAGCGCGATCAGCGCATAGCCCAGCCAGCTCAACGCGAAGGCGCCGAAGAGCAGCTCGAACTGCAATTCGGCGGCGGTCGACGTCCAGGAGCGCGCCATCACCCCGCCGACGGCGAAAGCGAGTATGGCGGCGACGCCGCCGATCGCCGCGCCCTTCAGCCCGAGGCGGAAAAAGTGGCGTTGAAACTCGTTGGCGATGTAGCCGTCCGCCGCGCCGACGAGATGCAGCACGTCGACGATCTCGCGATTGCCGGCCATCGCGCCGCGCGTCGCGAAGGCCACCGCCGTCGCCATGGCGACGAGGATCAGGGCGAACACGGTCACAGCCACAGCCACCAGCGCATTGGCCATGGCGGCGAGCCGCTCCAGCCAGAAGCGGTGATCGTCGAGCGAGGCGGTCGGCGCCTCGGCGGCGAGACGACGGCGGAAGGCGGCGTAGTCCGGCCGCGCGCCGGGCGTCATGCGGATGGTGACGAGACGCGGCACCGGCAGTTCCTTCAGATCGAGGCCCGCGCCAAGCCATGGCTCGAGCAGAGCCTCGGACTGGCGCCGGTCCAGCACCGCGACGGAGGCGACGCCAGGAAAGGCGCGCGCCACCGCGGCGGCCTTCTCGACGTCCTGCTGCAGATCGCGGCCGACGACGGGGCGCACCTGCATCGTCAGCTCCTGGCCGATGGCGGCGCGCCAGTCGGACGAGGCCTCGTAGACCAGGAGCGACACGCCGGCGGCGAGCGCGGCGAGAAAAGTCATGATGGCGATGACGGTGACGAGCGCGCGCCCGGCGATCGAACTCGCGGGAATGAGCGGCGTCTCGCGCCGGAAGGTCGGCGCGGCGCCCTTCTGCGCGGGCGCGGCGTCAGTCGTAGACATGCAGCCGGCCCTCGCCGAGCACGAGACGTCGCGCCTGATCGAACTGGTCCATCAGGCCGAGATCATGCGTGGCGATCACCACCGACGTGCCCGACTTGTGCAGTTCGATGAACAGCCGCAGCAGGCGCCGCGCCAGGCTCGGATCGACATTGCCTGTCGGCTCGTCAGCGAGCAGCAGTTCAGGCCGCATGATCAGGGCGCGGGCGATGGCGGCGCGCTGCTTCTCGCCGCCCGAGAGGACCTGCGGGGCGACATGCATGCGCTCGCCGAGCCCGACCCAGCGCAACAGCTCGACCACCTCGGCGCGATAGGCGCGCTCCTCGCGGCCCATGACGCGCAGCGGCAGCGCGACATTCTCGTAGGTCGTCAGATGATCGAGCAGGCGGAAATCCTGGAACACGACGCCGATGCGCCGGCGCATGGCGGTCAGCGCGTCCTTGTCGATGGTCGAGGCGTCGCGGCCGAAGACGGTGATCAGGCCGCGCGTCGGACGCAGCGACAGCATGATGAGACGCAGCAGCGTCGTCTTGCCGGCGCCCGAAGGGCCGGTGAGGAACTGGAAGCTCTGCGGCTCGATGGCGAAGGTGAGATCGCGCAGCACCTCCGCCCCCATGCCGTAGCGCAAGCCGACATTCTCGAAACGTATCACGGGCGCCTCGTCCGGCGGCGATCATGGAGCGATGGTCTTAACCGGACCTTAACCATGAGCGCAGACGAATGATTAACCACGGACGCCGCGTCGGCGGATGCTTCCGGCCGGAGTGCGCCGCTCATGATCGTCGTTTGCCCGTCCTGCTCGAGCGCCTACGAACTCGCGCCGGATCGCTCGATCGCCGGCGCGCGGGTGCGCTGCAGCGCCTGCCGCGAAGCCTGGTATGTGCCGCCGCAGGACGAGGCCGCCGCGCCGCCGACGGAGGGAGTCTGCATCGACGCCGAAGCGAGTTCGGCGCGCAGCGGACCCGACCCCTACCTCTATGATGACGAGCGCCGCCCTGCCGCGCCGCCGCCGGCGCCGCGTCGCCGGGGACTGCCGTGGCGGCGGATCGCCGCGGCGGCGGCGCTGATCGCCGCGCCCTGTCTGGCGGTCGGGCTGCGCGAGAGCGTCGTCGCCCGGGCGCCGGCCGCCGCGCGTCTCTATGCGGCGATCGGTCTGCCGGTGAATCTGGCGGGGCTCGAAATCCGCAACGTGACCTCGCGGATCGCCGAGGACGGCGGCCAGCGCGTTCTGGCGGTCAGCGGCGAGGTGACGAACGTCGCGCGGCGCCCTGTCACGCCGCCGCCGCTGTCGGTCGCGCTGCGCGGCGCGGACGGGCGGGCGCTCTATGTCTGGACGGCGGACGCGCCGAAGGCCAAGCTGGCGCCCGGCGAGACCGCGACGTTCCGCACCCGCCTCGCGGCCCCGCCCGAGCGCGCGCAGGACGTCGTCGTGTCGCTCGCCGCGACGCAAGCCGAGGATCGGAAGAAGAAATGAGTGGAGCTCGCCGGGTCAGGGAACTGTACGACGAAGCCAGCATCAGGGCGCGGACCGAGGCGCTGGCGGCGGAAATAGCCGCCTGGAAGCCGCAGAATCTGCTGGTGGTCGCGGTGCTCAAGGGCTCCTTCATGTTCGCCGCCGACCTGATGCGCGCCATGCATCGCGCCGGCATCGAGCCGCAGGTCGAGTTCATCCATCTGTCGAGCTATCTCGACGGCACAGTGTCGACCGGGCAGGTGAAAATTCTGCGCGACGTCGAATCGACGGTCGAGGATCGCGACGTGCTGCTCGTCGACGACATTCTCGAGTCCGGCCGAACCCTCGCTTTCGCCAAGGACCTGCTGATCGCGCGCGGCGCGCGCAGCGTGAAGGTGTGCGTCATCCTCGAAAAGCCGGGCAAGCGCGCGGTGCAGCTCGACGCCGATTTCGTCGGATTCCACTGTCCCGATCTGTTCGTCGTCGGCTACGGCATGGATGTGGCGCATTCCTATCGCCAGCTGCCGTTCATCGGCGTCGTCGAGACGGAAGCCTAGTTGAGCCGCCAGATCGCGCCGTTGAGCAGCGCGGCGAAGCTCACCCAGGCGATGTAAGGCAGAAGCAGCGTCGCCGCGGCGCGATCGACGCGCCGGAACAGCGCGATCGTCGCGGCGATGGCGAGCCACAACGCGGCGATCACGAGCAGACCCAGGGACGGACTCTTCGCGCCGAAGAAGGCGACAGACCAGAGCGCGTTCAACGCCATCTGCACGAGGAAGGCGGCGATCGCCGCGGTCCGGCCCTCAACCGCCGCAGGCTTGCGCAACACCCGCCAGAAGGCGACCGCCATCATCGCATAGAGCAGGCCCCAGACCGGCCCGAACAGCCAGTTCGGCGGGTTGAAGGACGGTTTGACGAGCCCGGCATACCAGGTCGGAATGGCCGGCATGGTGGCGAGATTGCCGATCGTCGCGGCGGCGACCACCACGAGGCCGGAAATCAGCGCGGCGGGAAGCGGCTTCGAGGCGGTAGCAGCCACGGACATGCTCAACTCCTTGCCTCAGCGCCGACCGCCGACGATAACCCCTCGTGCGCGCGCAGGTTCCCGCGCGCCGGCCAACGTGCGGAGACGCCATGCCTACGGATCACACTTCGCCCCGCTGGTCCGTCCGTAGCCAGCTCGCGCAGGCGATGGGCCGGATCGACGCGGCGACGCGCGCGGTGACGGCGCCGCTGCATCTGTCCACCACCTATGTGCGCGATCCCGACAATCAATACCGCTCCAGCTTCGTCTATGGCCGGCCGGACAACGCCACGGTGCGTGAGGCCGAGGAGGTCATCGCCATGCTGGAGGGCGCGGCGGGGGCGCTCGTCTTCGGTTCCGGCATGTCGGCGGCGACCGCGCTGTTCCTGTCGCTGGCGCCGGGCGAGCACGTCGTCGCGCCGCAGGTGATGTACTGGGCGCTGCGCAACTGGCTGAAGGTCGACGCGGCGGCCTGGGGCCTGACTGTCGATTTCGTCGATGCGACGGACCCTGACGCGATCGCGCGCGCGGTGAAGCCGGGCGTCACCAAATGCGTCTGGCTGGAGACGCCGTGCAATCCGACCTGGGAGGTGAGCGACATCGCCGCCGCCGCCGACATCGCGCATCGCGCCGAGGCCATCCTCGCGGTGGATTCGACCGTGGCGACGCCGCTTCTGACGCAACCGCTGTCGCTCGGCGCCGACGTCGTGATGCATTCGGCGACCAAGTATCTCAATGGCCATTCCGACGTCATCGCCGGCGCGTTGGCCAGCGCGCGCGACGACGAGCGCTGGGCGAAGGTGAAGCGCGTGCGCGCGACGCTCGGGCAGATTCTCGGGCCGTTCGAGGCGTATCTGCTGTTGCGCGGCATGCGCACGCTGGAGGCGCGGCTGCGGCTGCAATGCCAATCGGCGATGACGATCGCGCGGCATTTTTCGACGCATCCGCGCGTCGCCGAGGTTCTCTATCCGGGGCTCGCGTCGCATCCCGGCCACGCGCTGGCGGCGCGGCAGATGCAGGGCGGCTTCGGCGGCATGCTGTCGATCCGCGTGCGCGCCGGCGAGCAGGCGGCGATCGAGGCGGCGGCGCGGGTGCAGCTGTGGAAGCGCGCGACGTCGCTCGGCGGCGTCGAATCGCTGATCGAACACCGCGCCTCGATCGAGGGGCCGGGCACGCCGTGCCCGCCGGATCTGCTCAGGCTGTCGGTCGGGCTCGAAAGCGCCGACGATCTGATCGCCGATCTCGATCGGGCGTTGCAGGGGAACGAATGAGGGGGTGGTCGGCACGCAGCGCGATGCATCCGGTCGTCGCGAGGAGCGCAGCGACGAAGCGATCCATCTTGCGGCAGGGGTGGATTGCTTCGCTACGCTCGCAATGACGGCGGAGCGGCGTCTCAGTTCGCCCCTTCGAGGAACCGTCGTCCGATCACCTGCGCTTGAATCTCCGCCGCGCCTTCAAAAATGTTGAGGATGCGCGCGTCGCAGAGGACGCGCGAGATCGGGTATTCGAGGGCGAAGCCGTTGCCGCCGTGAATCTGCAGCGCGTTGTCGGCGGCGGCCCAGGCGACGCGGGCGCCGAGCAGTTTGGCCATGCCCGCCTCGAGATCGCAGCGCCTTCCCTCGTCCTTGGCGCGGCCGGAGAAATAGGTGATCTGGCGGGCGATGTGAATCTCCACCGCCATCATCGCCAGCTTGTCGGCGACGCGCGGAAATTCGATGAGCGGTTTGCCGAACTGGATGCGCTCCTTCGCATAGCGCAGGCCGAGATCGAAAGCCGATTGCGCGACGCCGACGGCGCGCGCAGCAGTCTGGATGCGGGCCGACTCGAAGGTCTGCATCAGCTGCTTGAAGCCCTGCCCTTCCTCCTCACCCAGGAGGTTGGCGGCGGGGACCTCGAAGCCGTCGAAGGCGATCTCGTATTCCTTCATGCCGCGATAGCCGAGCACCTCGATCTCGCCGCCGCTCATGCCCCTGGCGGGGAACGGGTTTGCGTCCGTTCCGCGCGGCTTCTCGGCGAGGAACATGGACAGGCCCTTGTAGCCGGGCTCGTTCGGATCGGTCCGGGCGAGCAGCGTCATCACGTCGGCGCGGACGGGATGGGTGATCCAGGTCTTGTTTCCCTTGATCGTGTAGACGTCGCCCTCGCGCACCGCGCGGGTGCGCAGCGAGGCGAGGTCGGATCCGGTGTTGGGCTCGGTGAAGACGGCGGTCGGAAGGATTTCGCCCGAGGCGATCTTCGGCAGCCATTTCTGCTTCTGCGCGTCGGTGCCGCCGGCGAGGATGAGTTCAGCGGCGATCTCGGAGCGCGTGCCGAGCGAGCCGACGCCGATATAGGCGCGCGACAGTTCCTCGGAGACGACGCACATCGCCACCTTGCCGAGACCCATGCCGCCATGCTCCTCGGGAATCGTCAGGCCGAAGACGCCGAGCGCGGACAGGCCGGAGATCACCTCGAGGGGGATGTAGTCGTTCTTCAGGTGCCAGCCGTGGGCATGGGGCAGCACCTCCGCGGCGGCGAATTTGCGCATCTCGGCGCGGATCGCCTCCATGTCCTCGTCGAGGCCGGGATCGCCGACATAGCCGGTCGCGTCGCCCTCGCCGATCAGTTCGGCGAGGCGGGCGCGATTGGCCGCGCTGTTCCCGGTGGCGAGCAGCGTCTCGACGGCCGGCGTGTGGCGGGCGGCGATCTCGCGCGCGGTGACGCCGAAATCGGCGGGGCGGACGATCTCGCCCTGATTCATCGGAATGCCGCCGAAGACCTGCGCCAGATATTCGCCGAGGCCGATGCGGGTCAGCAGATCCTCGGTCTCGCCGAAGCGGCCTTCCGCGCTCATCCGCTCGGCATAGGCGCCGAGTTCGCGGATCGCCTGCGCATAGGTCGCGAGCCAGGCGAGGCCGTGGACGGCGTGCTGCTCCTTCTCGATCGCCGCGTTGGAGAGCTTGCCGTTCTGGCCGACGCGGGCGCGCACATGCCGCGTCGCGTCGGCGAGCAGCACATCGACGGCGGCGGAGGCTTCGCGGGCGAGGTCGGCGAGCTCGTGCGCGGCGGCGCGGGACAAGGCGGCGGCGGTCATCGCGGGCACTCCGTCAAGACGTCGCCCGTGGTGCTAGCGCGTCGCATGTTGCGACGCAACACGACCTTCGCTGCGACGGCGATCGGCGCTGCCTATGGGCGCCGCGGCGTCGCCAGGGCGACGCCGATCACGGTCACCGCCAAGCCCGCGAGGTGGATCGGCGCCCGCCGCGCGCCGAACAGAAGGAAGGCCCCGAGGGC
>JAEULW010000339.1 GCA_016793505.1 Methylobacteriaceae bacterium
GGCGGCCGGGCCGCATTGAAAAAGTCGCACTTCGGCGTCATTCTTCGATTCGCGCCGCAGGTGCGGCGCCCGATGAAAGGACACAGGGCTGACAAAGACTCAGCTTCCGGGAACCAAGTCTTCCCGCGCCCGCGCCCGGACCAGGGTTTCCGCCGCGCCGGCCTCGCCTGCGGTCGATCTTCCGGCCGACTCCCCCGCTCCGAAGGCCGCGGCGCGCAGCCGCGCCGGCAAGGCCGTCGCCCCGGCGAAAGCGCCGGCCGGCAAGGCCGCCAAAGCCGGCAAGGCCAGGTCTCCCGGCAAACCGGCCGCCGTCGGGACAGCCTTGAAAAAGCGCGTCGCGCCGCGCGCCGGCGCCGTCGCGCCGGCGACGCCGGACGCCGCCGAGGCCGCGGCGCGGCTGACGGCGCTGGTGCGCGCGGCGCTCGACGACGGCAAGGCCGAGGACGTCGTGACGCTGGAGCTCGCCGGCAAGACGACGCTGGCCGACGCCATGGTGATCGCCTCCGGCCGCTCCAGCACGCAGGTCGCCGCGCTCGCCGAGCGCGTCGCGAAAGGCCTGAAGGAGGCGGGCCGGCCGGCGCCGCGCATCGAGGGCCTGCCGCAGGCGGACTGGGTGCTGATCGACGCCGGCGACGTCATCGTCCATGTCTTCCGGCCCGAGGTGCGGCAGTTCTACAACCTCGAAAAGATGTGGGGCGGCGACCGTCCCTCCGAGCCGCGTCTGGCGGCGCGCGCCTGAGGCGGTGCGCATCGTCCTCGTGGCGGTGGGCCGGCTGAAGCCCGGCCCCGAACGGGAGCTGGCGGCGCGCTACGTCGATCGCGCCAAAGCGGCGGCGCGCAGCGCCCGTCTCGCCGGGTTCGACACGCGCGAGATCGAGGAGAGCGCCGCCCGCCGCCCGGAGGATCGCCGCCTCGCCGAGGCGCGGGCGATCCTCGCGGCGCTGCCGGCTGGAGCGCTGGTCATGGCGCTCGACGAGCGCGGAGGCTCGATGAGCAGCGCGGCCTTCGCCGCCGAAATCGGTCGCCAGCGCGACGCCGGCGCGCCCTGTCTGGCGCTGGTCGTCGGCGGGCCGGACGGGCTCGATCCGAGCCTGCGCGATCAGGCGCGCTGGACGCTCGCCTTCGGCGCGATGACCTGGCCGCACCAGCTCGCCCGCGTCATGGCGGCCGAGCAGCTCTACCGGGCGATGACGATTCTGGCCGGCCATCCCTATCACCGGGCCTGAGCGGCCGATGCGGCGGCGATTTTCCCGGTTTCGCCGCGATGCCGACACGATCGCGGCGGTTATGCTGGGGCTTCGAATCGGAGTCTCGATGCGGCGCGCGCGCCTTCCCGTCCTGATGGTTGTCGCCGCCTGCGCAGCGGCGCCGGCGCGCGCCCAGAGCCCCGAGGGCCGCGACGCGCGCATGGAGCTGCGCGGGCTCGAGGACACGCTGAAGGCGTCCGACGCCAATCGCCGCAAGATCGAGGCGGAGCTGGAGACGATCCGCGCCGACCGCGCCCGCCTCGCCGCGGCGCTGATCGACACGCAGGCCCGCGCCCGCGCCGCCGAGACGCGCGCCGCCGAGGCCGAGAAGCGGCTCGAGGCGCTGAACAGTTCGCAGGACGCGATCCGCCGCTCGCTGGAGAGCCGGCGCGGCGTCATCGTCGAGGTGCTGGCGGCGCTGCAGCGCATGGGCCGGCGGCCGCCGCCGGCGATTCTGGCGGAGCCGGCCGACATCCTGCGGGCGATCCGCACCTCGATGATGCTCGGCGCGGTGCTGCCGGAGCTGCGCGCCGAGACCGAGGCGCTGGCGAGCGATCTCGCCGAACTGGTGACGCTGAAGACCTCGATCGCCGCCGAGAGCCAGACGCTGGCGCGCGAGGCGGCGACGCTGGCGCAGGAGCGCCAGCGCCTCGCCGCGCTGGTGGAGGCGCGCCAGGCCGCCGTCGCCGAAACGGAGAAGGCGCTCGGCGCCGAGCGCGCGCGGGCGCGCGATCTCGCCCGGCAGGCGACGTCTCTCAAAGAATTGATCGACCGCATGGAGAGCGAGGTCGCCTCGGCGGCGCGCGCCGCCGAGGAGGCGCGACGCTCCGACGAGGCCAAGGCGAAAGCCGACGAGGAGCGGCGCGTCGCCGAATCCGATCAGGTGCGCGCCCGCATCGCCGCCGCGCCGTTCCGCGATCCGGCGCGGCTCGCCCCGGCGGTCGGATTCGCCGAGGCGCGCGGGTTGCTGCCGCTGCCGGCGGCGGGGCGCATCGTCAAGACGTTCGGCGCGGCGGACGGCTTCGGCGGGCTGGAAAAGGGCCTGTCGATCGCCACGCGCGCGCAGGCCTCCGTCGCCTCGCCGACCGACGGCTGGATCATGTTCGCCGGGCCGTGGCGCAGCTGGGGCCAACTCTTGATCATAAACCCCGGCGGCGGCTACTATGTCGTGCTGGCGGGCATGGAGCGCGTCAGCGTCGACGTCGGACAATTCGTCCTCGCCGGAGAGCCGGTCGGGACGATGGGCGCGGGGGGCGCGCGCACGGCGGCGGCCGTCGCCATCGGCGCGACCGACCCTGTTCTCTACGTGGAATTTCGAAAGGACGGATCGGCCATCGATCCGAGCCCATGGTGGGCGAAACCGGACAGCGAAAAGGCTCGCGGATGATGCGCAAGGTTTCCATGTTGGCGCTGGGCGCGGCGATCGGCGCCACGGTCGCGACGCTCGCCACGCAGACGCAGATGTTCAGCGGAGGCGCGCGCGCGGCCGCCTCCGACACCTATCGCCAGCTCAACCTGTTCGGCGACGTATTCGAGAAAATCCGCTCCGACTATGTCGAGAAGCCGGACGAGGCCAAGCTGGTCGAGTCGGCGATCAACGGCATGCTGTCCTCGCTCGATCCGCATTCGAGCTACATGGACACCAAGTCCTTCAAGGACATGCAGGTGCAGACGCGCGGCGAATTCGGCGGCCTCGGCATCGAGGTGACGCAGGAGGAGGGGCTGGTCAAGGTCGTCACCCCGATCGACGACACGCCCGCCGCCAAGGCCGGCGTGCTGGCCGGCGACGTGATCATCGCCATCGACGACGAGCCGGTGCAGGGCCTCACGCTCAACCAGGCGGTCGACAAGATGCGCGGCGCGGTCAACACCGCCGTGCGGCTGAAGATCCAGCGCGGCGCGAAGAAGGACACGCAGGAAATCCGCATCGTCCGCGACGTCATCCGCATCCGCTCGGTGCGCTCGCGCATCGAGGGCGGCGACGTCGGCTATCTGCGCATCACGCAGTTCACCGAGCAGACCTATGACGGGCTGAAGGCGGCGATCGAGAAGATCAAGACCGAGGCGCCGGGCGACAAGCTGAAGGGCTACGTGCTCGACCTGCGCAACAATCCCGGCGGCCTGCTCGACCAGTCGATCGCCGTGTCCGACGCCTTCCTCGAGCGCGGCGAGATCGTCTCGACGCGCGGCCGCAACGCCGACGAGACGCAGCGCTACAACGCCCGCCCCGGCGATCTGACCGCCGGCAAGCCGATCGTCATCCTCATCAATGGCGGCTCGGCCTCGGCCTCCGAGATCGTCGCCGGCGCGCTGCAGGACCACAAGCGCGCGACGCTGATCGGCACGCGTTCCTTCGGCAAGGGCTCGGTGCAGACGATCATCCCGATCGGCCAGAACGGCGCGGTGCGGCTGACCACGGCGCGCTACTACACGCCGTCCGGCCGGTCGATCCAGGCCAAGGGAATCGAGCCCGACATCCAGCTTTTGCAGGACGTGCCGGACGAGTTGAAGGGTCGCGACGACACCAAGGGCGAGGCGGCGCTGCGCGGCCATCTGAAGAACGGCGAGGAAGAAAAGAGCGGTTCGCAGGCCTATGTGCCGCCCGATCCGAAGAACGACAAGCAGCTCAACGCGGCGCTCGACCGGCTGCGCGGCGTCAACCGCGCCGCCGCCGACATTCCGCCGCCGCCCGTCGACGTGACCAAGCCGCCGGAGGCCCAGAAGCCGGCGGAGGCGCAGAAGCCGGCGAACTGATCGCGGCCTGACGTCTCGACGAGACTCCGCCCGGCGGCGCACAATGCGCCGCCGGGTTTTGATTCGCGCCGGCGTCTCCTCTTTCTGAGGCCTTCGGCGTCCATGTCAGACAGCTTCGAGTCTCGCGCCGCCGCCGATCGCGACCGGCTGGTCGACGCGCCGCTCGGCGTCGGACCGGCCGCGCCGGCGAAGCGCCGGCGGTTCGGCGCGCGCGCGGCGCTGGGCGCGACGCTCGGCCTCGCCGCCATCGCGCTCGGCGCGGCGCTGGTGATGGTCGAGGTGAAGGCGCCGGGCGGCCGGCCGCAGGCGGTCGCCCGCATCGAGACCGCGCCGCCGCCTGCGCCCGCAGCGCCGGCCGCCGCCGCGGCCCAGCCGGCGCCGGCCGCCGGCGGCGTGACGCTCGCGCCGCGCTCGGCCGGGGTGATCGAGATCGAGGGGCAGAGCGGGGTGAAAGTGCATCGCCCCGCCGGGTCGGGCCCGCCCGGCGCGCTGATCATTCAGGTTCCGGAGACGCCGGCGGTGATGCGGCTGACGCCGGCGCCGGACAAGCGGCTGGTCGAGCGCGGGCCGCACGGGCCGATCCCGCGCATCGGCGCGGACGGGGCGCGGCCGGCGGACGTCTACGCCCGGCCGGTGATGACCTCGGCGGCGCTGAAGCCCGGCGCGCCGCGCATCGCCATCTATGTCGGCGGGCTCGGCCTCGCCGCCGGACCGACGCAGGCTGCGATGCGGCTGCCGGCGGCGGTGACGCTCGCCTTCGCGCCCTATGGCGGCAATCTTTCCCGCGACGTCGCGGCGGCGCGCGAGGCGGGCCACGAGACGCTGTTGCAGGCGCCGATGGAGCCGATCGACTATCCGGCCAACGATCCCGGGCCGCACACGCTGATCGCCGCCGATCCGGCGGCCAAGAATGTCGACCGGCTGCATTGGCACATGTCGCGCTTCCCCGGCTATGTCGGCGTCGCGGCGTTTCTGGGCGGACGCTTCCTGGCGGACGAGGCGGCGCTGGCGCCGGTGATGAAGGAAATCGCCGAGCGCGGCCTGTTCTATGTCGAGGAGGTCGCCGCCGGCCGCAGCCAGGCGGCGCGGGTGGCGGCCGGGCTGCGCCTGCCGCTGCTGCGCGCCGATGTGGTGATCGACCGCGCCGACCGGCCGGAGGCGATCGACGCAGCGCTGGCGGAACTCGAAAAGATCGCGCGGGCCAAGGGCGTCGCGGTCGGCGCGGCGAGCGCGCTGCCGAATGCGCTCGACAAGCTGCAGCGCTGGGCGGGCGGTCTCGAGGCGCGCGGCGTCGCGCTGATTCCGCTGAGCGCGGCGGCGCAGGCCGCCCCCGTCGCCGCCGCCGGGCGCTAGCGCTGCGATGGACGCTCCCGCGCCCTCGCCGACGCCGCATCCGGGCTATCGCGTCTGCGTCGGCGTGGCGCTGTTCAACGCCGAGGGTCTCGTCTTCGTCGGCCGACGTCGCGACAAGAAGAAGCGCGAGCATGTCGCGCCGGGCTACGAGTGGCAGATGCCGCAGGGCGGCGTCGACGCCGGCGAAGAGCCGTTCGCGGCGGCGCGGCGCGAGCTCTACGAAGAAACCAACGTGCGCTCGGCGACGCTCATCGCCGAGGCGCCGCAATGGTTCGCCTACGACCTGCCGGGCGACGTCGCCAAAGAGGCGTGGAAGGGCCGCTTCCGCGGCCAGACGCAAAAATGGTTCGCGCTGCGCTTTGCCGGGGCCGAGAGCGAGATCGACATCGCGGCGCCGGCCGGCCACAAGCCGGAATTCGACGCCTGGCGCTGGGCGCGGATCGACGAGCTGCCGGGGCTGATCATCCCGTTCAAGCGCCCGGTCTACGAGCGCGTGGTCGAGGCGTTCAGGCCGCACGTCGCCGGGCGCTGAACAGCGCCGCGGCGCGGCCGTCGATCAAAGCGAGGCCGAGGGCGACGCCCGCCATGCCGATGAGATGCTCCGCTCCGAGCCGCTCGCCGAACAGGCCGACGCCGAGCGCGATGGCGCTGACCGGGATGAGGAAGGTGACGAGCATCAGATTCGTCGCCCCGACGCGGGCCAGCAGGCGGAAATAGAGCAGGTAGGCGAGCGCCGTCGAGACGCCGGCGAGGGCGAGCGTCGCCAGAATCGCCGTCGCGCCCGGCGTTGGAGCCGTCCATGGGCGTTCGAGCAGCGCGACGACGGGGATGAGCCACAGCGCCGCTGTCGCGCTCTGGCCGAAGGCGACCTGCAGCGGCTGAACCCCCATCCGGGCGAAGCGTCGGCCATAGACGCCGGCGAAGGCGTAGACGCAGGCCGCCGTCAGGCAGCAGGCCATGCCGGCGAGAAGTTGCGGCGCTTCGGCGTCCGCGCCGCCGGCGGCCAGGCGCGGCGCCAGCATCGCCGCGACGCCGGCGAAGCCGATCGCCGCGCCGGCGAGCTTCTGGCCGGTGAGCTTCTCGTCCTTCGTCAACGCATGGGCGACCAGCACGGTGAACAGCGGCGTGGTGGCGTTGAGGATGGCGGCGAGCGAGGCGGCGAGCGAGGCCGGCATCAGGCTCTGGCCGAGAAAGATCAGGCCGAAGGGCAGGGCGTTGTTGATCAGCCCCATGCCGGCGAGCGCCGGCCAGGCGCCGCCGCGCGGCAAGGCGATCTTACGGATGCGCAGCACGAGCAGCAGGATCGCCGCGGCGAGGGCGACGCGCGCCAGCGCCAGCGTCAGCGGCGCGATCTGCGTCAGCGCCAGCTTGGCGAAGATGAAGGTTCCGCCCCACAGCAGGGAGAGCAGGGCGAGCGCGCCCCAGTCGACGGGGCGCTTGCGGGGCGGGGGCGGCATGGACGGGCTCCGGACTGTGCGCCGGCGCACTGCATGGGGCCGAATCGGACGCCTTCGCGACCCGAAAACGCCACGCCGGTCAATCCCTGTTCAACTTCTGTGATGTATTGTGGATTCATGAACGATTCGCTCGAGCATCTCTACGCCGCCGTGCTGGCCGCCCGCGACCGCGATCCGGCGCTGTCGCGCACCTCGAAGCTGTTCCGCGACGGCGTGCAGAAGATGGCGAAGAAACTCGCCGAGGAGGCGATCGAGGTCGGGCTCGACGCGGTGCAGATGCATCGCGAGAACGTCGTGCTGGAGAGCGCCGATCTGCTCTATCATCTGTGCGTGATCTGGGCCGAGACGGGCGTCA
Source organism: Methylobacteriaceae bacterium (assembly GCA_016793505.1). GTDB lineage: Bacteria > Pseudomonadota > Alphaproteobacteria > Rhizobiales > Beijerinckiaceae. Next base: position 7,167 of record JAEULW010000339.1, read on the forward strand.
CGCCGCAGGACGTCGCCGCCGAGATCGCACGACGCGAGCGGCTCTACGGCGTCGCCGAGAAGCTGCCCAAAGGGTCGGCCGCGGCGCGCCTCGTCATCCCCCTGTCGAACGCCAAGAGCGTGCGCAAGCGCTGATCCCGCAACCCTGGCGGGAACCGGAGCGGCCGGGCGACGTTGATCGCCTGGAAGGGTCGGCGAGCCTGCCGGCCAGTCTTTCACGAAGCACCACAGTCGAAGCCTTGCGAGGGCGGCGCACGCCGCCGCGCATGGCGTTCGCTCGCCCGGAGGAGCTCACCATGCTGCGTCACGTCCTTTTCGCCTCCACGATGATCGCCGCCGCCGCCGGCGCCGCCTTTGCGCAGGCGCCTGCGCCTGCGCCGGCCGCTCCGCCGGCCTCCGCCGCCCAGCCTGCGCCGCCGGCGCCGCCGATTCATCCCTCGCAGATGCAGGCCCCGAAGGCCGCCGCCACGACCGCGCCGACGGTCGAGGCCGCCACGGACATGCGGGTGTCGACGCTGATCGGCCTCAACATCAAGAACGCCGCCAATGAGACGATCGGCGAGATCGAGGACATCATCATCGACGAGAGCAACACGTTGAAGGGCTACATCGTCAGCGTCGGCGGCTTTCTCGGCCTCGGCGAGCGGCATGTCGCGGTCGCGCCGGCCGACGTGAAGATGTCGCGGATCGGCTCGACGACCGGCACGGCGGTCGCGACGATGAACACGACCAAGGACCAGCTCAAGGCCAGGCCGGAGTTCAAATACATGTCGACCTGGCGCCGTGACGACGCGGCCGCCGGCGGCGTGACGACCGCGCCCCGCGTCGACAGCGAGGCGTCGGCGCGCGCCGCGATCACGGCGGCCGGCTACAGCGGCGTCACCGCGCTGGCGCGCGACGCCGGCGGCGTCTGGCGCGGTCAGGCCAGCAAGGACGGCCGCACGGTGACGGTGATGATCGACCCGCAGGGCCGCGTCGTCGCGCAGTAACCCGGTTCGCGCGGGCGCGCCGTGCGCGCCCGCTCCGCGCTCCCCCATTTCCGGAGATTGTCATGAGCCT
>JAEULW010000006.1 GCA_016793505.1 Methylobacteriaceae bacterium
AGGACGGCGCGACGGCGCAGGGCGCGGTTTCCGCCACGGATCAGGACCCGGGCGCGGCTCTGACATACGGCCTCGTCGGCGCCGTGCCGGCCGGCCTGAGCATGGCCGCCGACGGAACGTGGAGCTTCGATCCCTCCGCCGCCGCGTATCAGCACCTCGCCGCCGGCGCGACGCAGGATATCGTCGCCGCCTGGCGCGTCACCGACGAGCACGGCGCCTCCGCCGACTCGACGCTCACGCTCCGCGTCACCGGCGTCAACGACGCAGCGATCATCGGCGGCGCCGATGCGGGCGAGGCGATCGAGGATGGCGAGACGACGATCACAGGCCGCCTGACCATCGCCGATCTCGACGACGGCGAGTCAGCATTCCAGCCGCGCGTCACGGAAGCGAGCTACGGCACGCTGTTCATGCAGGAAGACGGCTCCTGGACGTATATCGTCGACGCCGCCCGCGCCGACATGCTGGGCGCCGGCGAGTCGGCGCTCGACGAAATCGTCGTGCGCTCGCTCGACGGCACGGCGCATACGCTGTCGATCACCATCCACGGCGCCAACGACGCCCCGGTCGCGGTCGCGGCCGAAGGCGCGGCGACCGAGGACGGCGCGATGGCGCAGGGCGCGGTTTCCGCGACCGATCAGGACCCCGGCGCGACCCTCGCCTACAGCCTCGGCCGCGGCGCGCCGGCCGGCCTGACCATGGCCGCCGACGGGACCTGGAGCTTCGACCCCACCGACGCCGCCTATCAGCACCTCGCCGCCGGCGCGAGCGAGGACGTCGTCGCCACCTGGCGCGTCACTGACGAGCACGGCGCCTCCGCCGACTCGACGCTCACCCTGCACGTCACCGGCGTCAACGACGCAGCGATCATCGGCGGACAGGATTCGGGCGAGGCGGTCGAGGATGCGCAGACGATGATCGGCGGCATGCTCACCGTCGCCGATGTCGACGACGGCGAGGCCGTCTTCCAGCCGCGCGTCGCCGAGACGAGCTACGGCACGCTGTTCATGCAGGAGAACGGCGCCTGGACCTATATGCTCGACGATGTGCGCTCCAACGGCCTGATGACCGGCCAGACCGTCACCGACTCGATGGTCGTGCGCTCGCTCGACGGCACCGAGCACACGATCGCCGTCACCATCCACGGCGCCGACGAAATCCCGGAGGTGTGGACCGGCGAGGGCGATCCGACCGATCCCTATCGCAACAGCGCCGACTATCCCACGACCGGCCTCGTCGGCTCGAACGGCGCCGACGAGATCTATGGCACGCCGGCCGGCGAGAACATCTCCAGCCTCGACGGCGGCGACTGGGTGTTCGGCCGCGGCGGCGACGATGTGATCGTCACCGGCTCGGGCGTCGATTTCGTCTACGCCCAGACGGGCGCCGACTCGATCGACGGCGGCGGCAACGACGACTGGCTCTATGGCGGCTCGGGCGCCGACGTCATCAATGCGGGCGCGGGCGATGATTTCATCTATGGCGGCTACGGCGCCGACACGCTGTCGGGCGGCGCGGGCGCCGATCGCTTCGCCTATTACGGCCATGTGCAGGAAACCGGCGACCGCATCGTCGACTTCGAGGTCGGCGTCGACAAGATCGATCTGACCGGCTTCCGCGTCGCCCAGAGCCAGATCAGCTTTGCGACGCGCGGCGGCGACACGGTGGTCAAGGTCGATCTCGCCGACGGCCCCGATCCGGAGTTCGAGATCATCCTGACCGGCGAGGTCCGGCTGTCCTACTCCGACCTCTACACCTGAAACGGCGCCCGCCGGCGCCGGCGGGCGCGCCGCGCCCGCAAGAGAGGCCGGCCGGCCGCCCCCGGCCGGCCTCTTCATTTGTCCACTGTGGCGCGCCTGCACTGGCGGCGCCCGCGCCCACCCTCTATCAGACCGCTCCCGGCCCGGTGCGCCAGCGCACCGCGGCCCGGGTCCTGCCTGGATTAAGGCAAGGAAACGACGTTTTTCGGCGGCCTCGGACCCGCCGGCGCGACATATGACGGGGCGAATGATGACGACCTTGTTTCGAACCAGCCCGGCGGCGATGATCGCCCTCGGCCTCGCCCTGATCGTCGCGGCGATGCTGCGCATTCCCCACGCCGCCGGCCAGAGCGGCGCGCGCGAGGCCGGCCTGCCGCATTGCCCGGTGACCGAGGTGGCGCTGGACGAAGGCTACGGCCTCACCCGCACCGAGTTCCGTCCGGTCTGCCGCTGACCTCCCCCCGCGCCGGACGGCCGCGCAGGAAGGCCGCGCGCCCATCGGGAATCCTCTGGCCGCGCGGGCCGAACACGTCGCGCTCGAGGAAATAGCCGGTCAGCGCGAAGGCCTGCGCGATCTGCGCCGCATCCGCCGACGCTCCCGCCTCGCCGCGCAGGAAGGCCGGCAGCGCCAGCAGCCGGTCCGCCCAGGGCGCGCCGGCGGCGCGGCTGACGGCCCGGCCCGACTTCGGCGAGACATAGACGAGCTCCTCGACGGCGCCGGTGGCGGCGCAGGCCGACAGATCGAGCCCGTAGCCCAGCTCGCCCAGCATCTGCAGTTCGAGCCGCGCCATCAGCGCCCGCGCCGTCGCCGCATCGCCGAGATGATCGGCGACGAGGCCGGCGGCGTCGTAGAGTTCCGGATGGGGATCGCGCTCGGGCAGCAGCCGCAGCAGCGCGCACAGCCAGTTCAGCCCGTCCAGCGCCGTCACGTCGGCCAGCGCCGCCGCCGCCCGCGCCCGCAAGGGCTCGGCCGAAAAGACGCCGAGATGCTCGTCGAGCCGGGCGCGCCAGCCGAGCGCCAGCGTGTTGCCCGGCTGCAGCGCCGGGGCCATCGTCCGCGACCGGCCGTTGCGGACGAGACCGAGATGGCGGCCATGGGCGCGCGTCAGAACCTCGAGGATCGCCGCCGCCTCGCCATGCCGCCGCGTCCCGATGACGAGGCCTTCGTCGCGCCACTCCATGGCGACTGGCTAGCAGGGCCGGGCCGCGCGCGCCATCGCCGCCCGTCTGCGACTGCGGCGTTTGCGCCCTATGGCGGCCTTGACCGGCCCCGGATCGGCGCGCAAGCTGCTGAAAACGGCGTTCGAACCGCCGTGACGCCGTCCGACGGCGAGGAAGACTTGGGGCGCAGGGGCGCCCCGTGGGAGGAAATGTGAAGTCCGACAGGGTCGAGCCGGCGGAATATTTTCACAAGGTCGTCGATTGCCAATGGGCCTGTCCCGCCCATACGCCCGTCCCGGATTACATCCGGATGATCGCCGCGGGCCGCTATGCCGACGCCTACATGGTCAACTGGGAATCGAATGTCTTTCCCGGCATTCTCGGGCGCACCTGCGACCGACCCTGCGAGCCCGCCTGCCGGCGCGGCCGCGTCGAGAAGGAGCCGGTGGCGATCTGCCGCCTGAAACGCGTCGCCGCCGACTACAAGGACGATGTGACCGCCCGCATGCCGCGGCCCGCCGAACGGCGCAACGGCAAGCGCGTCGCCTGCATCGGCGCCGGCCCCGCCTCGCTCACCGTGGCGCGCGATCTCGCTCCCCTCGGCTATGAAGTCGTCGTCTTCGACTCCGAACCGAAGGCCGGCGGCATGATGCGCACGCAGATCCCGAAATTCCGCCTGCCCGAGACCGTCATCGACGAGGAAGTCGGCTACGTGCTCGACCTCGGCGTCGAATATCGGCGCGGCCACAAGGTGGAGAGCCTCAAGGCGCTGCTCGACGGCGGCTGGGACGCGGTGTTCGTCGGCGCCGGCGCGCCGCGCGGCCGCGATCTCGACATTCCCGGCCGCAAGCAGGCCGCCGCGCATATCCATGTCGGCATCGACTGGCTGGCCAATGTCGCCTTCGGCCATGTTTCCAAGATCGGCCGGCGCGTCATCGTGCTCGGCGGCGGCAACACGGCGATGGACTGCTGCCGCTCCGCCCGCCGCCTCGGCGGCGAGGACGTCAAGGTGATCGTGCGCTCCGGCTTCGAGGAGATGAAGGCCTCGCCCTGGGAGAAGGAGGACGCGATGCACGAGGGCATCCCGATCCTC
>JAEULW010000023.1 GCA_016793505.1 Methylobacteriaceae bacterium
GAGGCCGAGATCCGCCAGCATCCGCATCAGACGAAACACTCCGACATGATTGCCATAGTCGCGATGCGTGTAGTTCCAGAAATCCGGATAGGTGCGATCGAGCCCGCCCGGCGCCAGGAACGGCTTGGCCACAGCATCGAGTGGAAACCATTCGAGCGTCAGATTGATCCACAGCGCTACGCGCGCCCCGTCCGGCCAGTCGATGCGCGGGCGCTCCGGCAGAGCCGACCATGCATAGAGATCATGATCCATGCCATGGCGACGGCGCGGATAGACGAGATAGGAGTCCGGCAGCGGCATGATCAGCGCTCCCCGCCGCGCGCGGCCGCGACCGCCGCGTCGTAGTGATGGTCGAGATACCAGCGCGCGATCTCCGCGCCCGTCGCCAGCCAGACGCCGTCATGGCGCACGATGTAGTCGAGCGCATCGGCGAACGCCTCGCTGCGGTTCGGCTGGCCGATCAGATAGGGATGGAGCGGAATGCACATCACCGTACCGCTCTCTGCGCCCTCGAGATAGAGCTGGTCGAATTGCGCCTTGATCATGCGCCCGTATTCGCGCGGGCTCTGCGGGAAACGCAGCAGCGCCAGGATGTCGTTCATCTCCAGCGAATAGGGAATCGAGCACAGCCGCCCGCTCTTCGTCTTGACCGGGAAGGGCCGGTCGTCGACGAACAGGTCGCAGGTATAGAGCACGCCCTCCTCGGCCAGCAGATCCATCGTCCACAGATTGTTGACGAGCGCCGGCGACAGCCAGCCGACGCAATCCTGGCCGCTGAAACGCTTGATCGTCGCCAGCGCGTCGCGCGTCAGTTCGCGCTCCTGCGCCAGCGTCATGTTGCCGACCGTGCGCGTGTTGTAGACGCCGTGCGAGAACAGCTCCCAGCCGAGATCGACGCAGCGCCTGACGATCTCGGGATGATGATCGCAGACCGCGACGTTGAGCGACACCGAGCCGCGCACGCCCGCCTCGCGCATCACGTCGATCATGCGCCACACGCCGACGCGATTGCCATAGTCGCGCCAAGCGTAGGCCTGCACGTCCGGATATGGCCGTGTCCACATCACCCGCGCCGCGTTCATCGGCGGATCGAGCTCGTAGAACTCGATGTTCGGAACCACCCAGAAGGCGACGCGCGCGCCGTTCGGCCAGTGGATTTTCGGCTTTCTGGACGGCGGCAGAAAATCGTAGAGGCCGGGCTCGCGCGCCCGCGGCGCTTCGCTCACGGCCGCCCCTCCGGCTGCTGCTCCAGCCAGGCCGCGACCTTCGCGACCGGCAGGATGTCGGCGTATTTCAGGGCCATGTCGTAAAGGCTGGCGAAATGCGGGCTCTCGTGCTTGTCGGCGACGCATTCCTCCGGAACGATCGGCCGCATGCCGTGGCTCAGCACGTCGACGACTGTGGCGCGCACGCAGCCCGAGGTCGAGCCGCCGGTGACGATGACGGTGTCGACGCCGTGCCAGCTCAGGAAGGACGCGACCGGCGTCTCGTGGAACGCCGACGCCATGCGCTTGTTGACGATCAGATCGCGCTCGCGATCGATGATGAGCCGCTCGTCGAGCCGGGCGCGGTCGCTGCCTTCCTTGATGTTCTGCAGGCTGTCCGGCGTATTCGACCGCGTGCCCCAGGCGCAGGCGTCCTCCCCGGAGGGCAGATAGGCGACATGCGTCCAGACCACCGGCGAGCCGACGCGCCGGCACAGCCGCGCCAGCAGGTTGACATGTTCGATCTGCCGCGGATCGGTCTCGTAGGCGGTCGCATAGGTTCCAACCGCCGTGTAGGCGCGCTGCAGATCGACATTGATCAGGCCCGCCCGGCGACCGAATCCGAATGGCTTTCGCGTCGGATTGGCCTTGACCTCCTCGAACAACTGCCGCGCGGTCTTGTTCGAAAGCTCCATCGTCGTCTCCCTGCGCCGGTGCATGGGTCACTGTAGCGCCGTGTTTCCGACGCTGGAAGGCGCGCGCCATGGCGCAAGGCGCGCATGCGCCCCGCGCATCCCGCCTCAGGTCCAGCCGCCGTCGACGATCATGGTCTGGGCCGTCATCGCAGCGGAGGCGCCGCTGAGGAGGAACAGCGTCGGCCCGACCATGTCGTCCGGCGTCAGCTTGCGCTTGACGCACTGCCTTGCGAGCAGCTCCTTCTCGCTCTCCGGCGTCAGCCACAGCTCGATCTGCCGTTCGGTCATGATCCAGCCCGGCAGCAGGCAGTTGACGCGCACGCCGTCGGCCCCGAGTTCGCGCGCCAGCGCGCGCATCAGACCCACGACCGCCGACTTCGCCGTCTTGTAGGCGGCGAAGCTGTCATGACTCGCCAGATAGCTGGTCGAACCGAGGCAGACGATCGAGCCGCCGCCCGCCGCGCGCATGTCCGGGACGACGGCCTGCGCTGCGAAGAACTGATGGTCGATATTCGTCGCCATGCGCTCGCGCCAGTAGTGCGGCGTCACCTCCTCGATCCTGTGACGATCGTCGCGCGCCGCATTGTTGACGAGCAGGGTGATCGGTCCAAGCGCGGCGCGCACCTTGTCGACGGCGCGGCGCAGCGCCTCGATGTCGCGCAGGTCGGTCGCCTCGAAGACGACCGCTGCGCCGAGTTCGCGCGCCAGCGCGAGCCCGGCCTCGGCGTCGAGATCGAGCACGCCGACCCTGGCGCCCTGCCCCACAAGGCCGCGCACGATGGCCGCGCCGATGCCGCTCGCCCCGCCCGTGACGAGCGCCGCACGCCCGCGCAAATCCTCGAAACGCATCTGTGCGCCCATCGGCTTCTCCTGCGCCGGCGCGGTCGGCCGCAGCCGGCCCTGCCGACGGCGGCCTGCGCCCCTGCGACATCCTGCGCCGGCCGCAGGCGGCCGCGCAACAGGCGGCTGGAATCAGGCTGCGCCTTGCTCGGCCAGCAGCAGATAGATCGCCGCCGTCCAGGAGAACGCGCCGCCGCCCAGCCCCTCGCCGGTC
>JAEULW010000036.1 GCA_016793505.1 Methylobacteriaceae bacterium
CACCGCATAGGCGAGGGCGTCGAGCCGATCGCGGATCGCAAGGTCGCTGCCGCGGCCGGCGCGATAGTGGTCGGTGATCGCGGCGCTGCGCCGCGCCAGCTCGGCGCGCGCGACGCCCTCGAGCAGCGGCGTCAGCGCCTCGCGCATCAATCCGCGCCGAGCGCGAGCTGCTGTTCGAGCATCAGGCGGGCGCGGGCGCGCAGCTTTTCCGTCTCGCTCTTCAACTGGCCGCAGGCGGCGAGGATGTCGCGGCCGCGCGGCGTGCGCACCGGGCTCGCATAGCCGGCGTCGAAGACGATGTCGGAGAAGCGCTCGATCGTCGCCCAGTCCGAGCACTCGTATTTCGTTCCCGGCCACGGATTGAACGGGATGAGATTGATCTTGGCCGGCACGCCCTTGAGCAGGCGCACCAGCGCCTTCGCCTCGGCCGGCGTGTCGTTGACGCCTTTCAGCATCACATATTCGAAGGTGATGCGCCGCGCATTCGAGGCGCCGGGATAGTCGCGGCAGGCCTGCATGAGTTCGGCGATCGGATAGCGTTTGTTGAGCGGCACGAGTTCGTCGCGCAGGCGATCGTTGGTGGCGTGCAGCGAGATCGCCAGCATCGCGCCGCATTCGGCCCCGAGGCGGCCGATGTCGGGGACGACGCCGGCGGTCGAGACGGTGATGCGGCGCTTCGACAGCGACAGGCCGTCGCCGTCCGACATCAGGGCGATCGCCTCGCGCACCGCGTCGAAATTGTAGAGCGGCTCGCCCATGCCCATGAAGACGATGTTGGAGACGGCGCGCACGCCCTCGCCCGAGGGCACGAGCCCGTCGGTCGGCCGTTCGCGACCGGGAAAATCGCCGAGCCGGTCGCGCGCCACCATCAGCTGGGCGACGATCTCGCGATGCGTCAGGTTGCGCACCAGTTTCTGCGTGCCGGTGTGGCAGAAGCTGCAATTGAGCGTGCAGCCGACCTGGCTCGAGACGCAGAGCGTGCCGCGGTAGCTCTCGGGAATGTAGACGCATTCGATCTCGGCGCCCTTGTCGAGCGGGCCGGTCGGGTTCATGCGCAACAGCCATTTGCGCGTGCCGTCGGCGGAGATCTGCTCGGCGACGATCGCCGGGCGATCGAGCGTGTAGAGCTCGGCGAGCTTTCCGCGCAGCGCCTTGGCGACGTTGAGCATCTGCGAAAAATCGGTCGCGCCGTGGAAATAGATCCACTGGAACAGCTGGGCGACGCGCATCTTCATCTCGCGCGCCGGCACGCCGGCGGCGGCGAGCGCGTCGCCGAGTTCGGCCCGGCTCATGCCGACGAGCGAGACGCGCGCGGCGGCGGGCGCGGGCGGCGCGGCTGTCTCGGGGGCGGCGGTCATCTCGAGGTTTCCTGGCTCCCGGCCGGCGCTGCGGCCGGCCACGTCATAACATGATGCGCGTTCACGGCAGAACGTCGGCCGGAATGGCGCCGCCGGAAAAACGACGCGGCCGGTTGCGCCACAGGAAGGGCGCGAGAAACACCAGCGCGACGGCGAGTCCGCCGACCGCGATCAGCGCCGCCATGCCGTCGCCGGCCAGAAGCGCGGTTGCGGCGCGGGCGACCAGAAACACGCACAGCGCCGCGCCGACGGCGGTCGCCGGCCAGAAGCGCCAGAGCGGGAAGCCGGCGAGCAGACGGGCGTCGGGGGCGGCGGCGGCGACGCGCTCGGCCAGCCCGCGGGCGAAGAGGACATAGCCCTTGTCCCAGCGCTCGTGCGGCTTGAACAGCGCGCCGGCCGACGTGGCGACGTTGTGCAGCGTCACGCTGCGGCCGTCGCGCATGCGCAGATCGAGGCGGAAGACGCGATAGTCGAGACTACGCGGGCGGTAGCTGAGGCGGATCTGCTCGACGTCGCGGTAGGCGAAGCTCATCGAGCGGCCGGCGTCGGCGATCTCGAAGACCTCTTCGCCGAGCCGCGCCGCCCCGCCCGGCCGGGCGACGTCGATCGTCGCCGCGCCGATCAATTGCGCTCGTCCGGCAGGGTCGGGATCGGCAGGATCTCGACGCCGTCCTCGATCAGGGCGCGCGCCTCCTCGAGCGAGGCCTCGCCGCGGATCGAGCGGGCCGGGGCCTCGCCCTCGTGGATGCGGCGCGCCTCCTCGGGGAAGGCGCGGCCGACGTCGTCCGTCTTGGCCTGTATCTCGGAGCGCAGCGCGCGGATCATCTCGCGCAAGGCGCGCTGGCGCTCGTCGATGAGGGCGACGGGCTCGGCGGGCGGCGACGCGTCGGCGGCCGGATCGGCGACCGGCGCCGGCGCCATGCGGTCGCGATCGCGGCGGGCGACGGCGGGGGCCATGATCGCCTTGGCGACGCGCGTCGAGCCGCATCCGGGGCAGGCGACGAGGCCGCGCCGCGCCTGCTGATCATAGCTCGCGCCGTCGCGGAACCAGCTCTCGAAGTCGTGTCCCGCCTCGCAGACCAGCGCGTATTTGATCATGCCGGGGCGAGCAGCGGGTCGAGCTTGCCCGCCGCCTCCAGCGCGTAGAGATCGTCGCAGCCCCCGACGTGGCGATCGCCGATGAAGATCTGCGGCACGGTGCGGCGGCCGCCGGCGCGGACGGCCATGGCGTCCTGCATCGCCGCATCGGCGATCTCGATGCGCTCGAAGGCGACCTTCTTCTCGCCGAGCAGCTTGAGCGCCGCCTGGCAATAGGGGCAGTAATCCTTGGTGTAGATCGTCACCTGCGGCATGTCCGGCCCTTTCCCGGCCGGCCCGACGGGGCGGCGCGCGCCTTCATATAGTCAGCGCCGCCTCGCCCACAACCCGGGCGAAGACGAGGGCGTCGACCCGCGCCGCGCCGGCCCGCCGCAGCGCGCGGGCGGCGGCGTTGAGCGTCGCCCCGGTCGTCGCCACGTCGTCGATCAGGACGAGGCGGGCGCCGGCGAAGGCGCCCTTCGGCGCGGCGAAGGCGCCTTGCAGATTGGCGGCGCGTTCGGGCCGGCTCAGCCCGACCTGCGGGGCCGTGGCGCGCACGCGCTCCAGCCTCGTGGCGTCGACCGGCCGGCGCGTCGCCGCGCCGATCGCCCCGGCCAGCGCCGCGGCCTGGTTGAAACGCCGGGCGAGCAGCCGGCGCCGATGCATCGGCACGGGAACCAGCAGATCGGCGTCCGCCAGAAGTTCGCGGCCGGCGCGGGCCATCCAGCGGCCCATGGGAACCGCCAGATCGGGCCGGTCGCCATATTTGAGATGATGCACGAGGTCGCGCGCCGGCCCGTCGCGGAAGACGGCGACCGCCCGGCAGCGGTCATAGGCCGGCGGATCGGCGGCGGCCTGCGGCGAAATCAGACCGTCGCCGAGGTCGGACGCGAACGGGACGCCGAGACGCTCGCAGAACGGCCGCTCGATGAAGCCGACCTTGCCCCAGCAGGCCGGGCAGAGCGCCTGCGCCGCCCCGGTCGCCGAGCGGCAGACGAGGCAGGAGGGGGGATAGACCAGATCGAGCGCCCCGACGCCGAGACGGCGCGCCGCCCCGCCGAGGCCGCCGAACAGCGCCTGCAGCCGACCCGCCGTCCCGATCCCGCCCTTCGCCGCCATGCGCCGATCCTAGCGCGGCGCGCGACGGCGGGCGAGGCGGCGCTTTGACCGCGGCGGCGCAGACGCGGCATAAGCTCTGGCATGACGCCTTCCGGGACGACGCCGCGCGCCGCGCCAGCGATCTTCGATCGCTCCGCCCAGCGCGCGCGCCTCGCCCGCGCCTGGCGCGAGGGGCCGGCCGACTTCCTGCTGGCGCAGGTCGTCGCCGATCTCCTCGATCGCCTCGCGGTGGTGAAGCGC
>JAEULW010000126.1 GCA_016793505.1 Methylobacteriaceae bacterium
ACCTCGCGCGTCTCGCCCTCGCCGGCCGGCGCCGCGGGCTGGGCGGTCGGCGACGGGGCAGCCGGAGCGGGCGTCGGCGCCGTCTGCGCGGGGGCGGGAGGCGTCGTCGCCTTGCGGTCGCGCCGCGCCGGCGCGCCTCCGGGCGCGGGCGCAACCGCGCCGGGAGCGCTCGCCGCCGCAGCGCCGCCGGGCCGCGACAGCGCGTCGGCCTCCTGCGGCGTCAGCGTCTGATCCTCGGCCCCGGTCTCCTTGCCGATGATTTTCTCGGCCTCCTGCAGCACCTGACCCCAATTCTTGCCCGCCGGCTTGCAGGCGCAGGCCGGGTCGTATTTCTTGCGGAACAGGAAGGCCTTGGGGTGAGCCGAATAGAGTTCGCCCGTCGCCGAAACCGCGTCGGCGACGCCGCCGCCCTCCGGCAGCGTGTAGAGCCTGGCCTCGACATTCGGGCAGGAGGCTCGGCACAGCTCCTGCAGATCGACGAGCCGGCTCTGCCGCGCCGTCACGCTCAGCGGGAAATAGCCGCCGTCGCAGGACCTGACGCAGATCGCCCGCGCTCCGGCGCTCTGGCCGGGCGCGTCGTCCGGCGGCGTCCCCGCCATGTCGTCGAGCGGATCGAGCGGCTCCTCCGGCCAGGGCTCGTCGAGCGGCACGCGCCTGAGGCCGGGCGGCGCCCGCCCGGCGAAGGGATCGCGCAGCGCCCGCTGGTCGCGCGGCCGGCCGCGGCACCAGGCGTCGTATTCCATGCGCAGCGTCTCGCGGTCGACGCCGCCGCCGCGTGGAACGTCCGCGTCTGCCCGCGCGTAAAGCTGGTCGAGATTGGCGCGCATCCTTCCGACGCGATCGTCGATCTGGGCGCAGGCCTCCGGCGCGCGGGTGAAGAAGCCGGGCCGCCAGCAGCCGATCGACACGCCATAGGCGACCGTCCGCTCGATCTCGACGCGCTGGCGCTCGGCGGCGCGGGCGTAGCGCTGCGCCTCGCCGGCGCCGCGCCGGTCGAATGCGGCGATCTCGCGGGCGAGCCGGGCGCAATCCACCGACTGGGCCGCCGCCGGTCCGGCGAGGGCGAGCAGCGCGCCGAACGCCGCCGCCGCGCGCCACAGGCGCCCGAGTCCCCGTCCGCCTGTCGCGCTTGCCATGCCGAGTCGATCGCTCCTTGCGCGAGATATCCCGCAAAGCGGGCGCGCTGTCGATCATCGCGCCGATCGCGGCGCCAGCATGGCGGCGCGCCGCGCCCGTTCAGCGCGCGCCCGAGATCAGCAGCTTGTAGTTGATGGAGTCGAGCAGCGCCTCGAACGAGGCGTCGATGATGTTCGACGACACCCCGACCGTCGACCAGCGCTCCTGCCCGTCGCCGCTCTCGATCAGCACGCGCGTCACCGCGTCGGTGCCGCCCTGGAAGACGCGCACCCGGTAGTCGAGCAACTGGACGTCGGCGATGAACTGCTGGTAGCGCCCGAGGTCCTTGCGCAACGCCACGTCGAGCGCGTTGACCGGGCCGTTGCCCTCGGCCGCCGAGATCAACGTCTGCCCGTCGATCCGCACCTTGACGGTGGCGTCGGCGACGGCGACGAGCTGGCCGAGCGCGTTCAGCCGCCGCTCGACGCCGACATGATAGCGCTCGACGTCGAAGAAATGCGGCGCCTGCCCGAGCACGCGCTTGGCGAGCAGCACGAAGGAGGCGTCGGCGCCCTCATAGGCGTAGCCCACCGCCTCCTTCTGCTTGATCGTGTCGAGCAGGCGCAGGATGCGCGGATCGTTGCGCTCCACCGCGATGCCGACGCGTTCGAGCTCGGCGACGACGTTCGACTTGCCGCCCTGATCGGACACCAGAACCTTGCGCACATTGCCGACTGACTCCGGCGGCACATGCTCATAGGTCCGCGGATCTTTCAGCACGGCGGAGGCGTGAATGCCGGCCTTGGTGGCGAAGGCGCTGGCGCCGACATAAGGGGCATGCCGGTTCGGCGCGCGGTTCAGCCGCTCGTCGAGCGTGTGCGACAGCCTGGCGAGGCCGGCCAGCGCCTCCGGCGCGACGCCGATGGCGAAGCGCTCGGCGTAGGCCGGCTTCAGCGCCAGCGTCGGGATCAGAGTCGTCAGATTGGCGTTGCCGCAGCGCTCGCCGAGCCCGTTCAGCGTGCCCTGGATCTGCCGCGCCCCGGCGCGCACCGCGGCGAGCGAATTGGCCACCGCATTGCCGGTGTCGTCATGCGCATGGATGCCGAGATGCGAACCCGGCACGTGTTTGGCGACGTCGGCGACGATCGCCTCGATCTCGTGCGGCAGCGTGCCGCCATTGGTGTCGCACAGCACGATCCAGCGCGCCCCGGCCTCGTGCGCGGTCTGCGCGCATTGCAGCGCATAGGCGCGATTGGCCTTGTAGCCGTCGAAGAAGTGCTCGCAATCGACCATCGCCTCGCGGCCGTGCGAACGGGCGAGCTTGACGCTGTCGGCGATGCCGTCGAGATTTTCCTCGAGCGTGCAGCCGAGCGCGACATGCACGTGATAGTCCCAGCTCTTGGCGACGAAGACGATGGCGTCGGCCGCAGCTTCGAGAAGTCCGGCGACGCCGGGATCGTTGGCGGCGGAGCGGCCGGCCCGCTTGGTCATGCCGAAAGCGCAGAACTTCGCCTTGATCGGCGCGCGGGTCGCGAAAAATTCCGTGTCGAGCGGATTGGCGCCGGGATAGCCGCCCTCGACATAGTCGACGCCGAGCCTGTCGAGCATCGCGGCGATCTGGCGCTTGTCGTCGAGCGAGAAATCGACGCCCGTCGTCTGCGCGCCGTCGCGCAAGGTCGTGTCGAACAGATAGAGTCTTTCGCGCGCGGTCATTGCAGGCGTCCTGCCGGTGCGGTGAGGCGTTTCACCATCGTCGTGTTGGCGAGCCACTGGCCGGCGCGCATCACGCTGTTGCGCTGCGTCGGCGTGTAGCCGCGATGCTGGAAGAAGCCGCGCGACACGTCGCTCGCATCCGTCGTCACCTGTTTGGCGCCGCGCGCGAAGGCGAGCTTCTCCAGCGCGTCGGCGAGCGCGGCGGCGAAGCCGCGGCCGGCGACGTCGGGATGCACGTAGAGCATCGCGATCATCTCGTTGTCCTCGAGCGAGGCGAAAGCGACGGGACGTCCCTTCTCGACGGCGACCAGCGTCAGCATGCTCGCGAGCCGCCGCGCGAACGCCTCGACATCGTCGGCCGCCGCGGCCCATGCGGCGCGCTGCTCGTCGTCATACTCGTCGATGGTGAGTTCCTCCACGGCCTCGCGAAAGATCGCGGCGAGCACGGGCGCGTCGGCGGGAAGGTAGGGGCGCAGGGCAGGGGCGGTCATTGGGGCTCGAAGTTGCTCGCGCAAGCCTTCTCCCGAAGGGAGAAGGTGGCCGCGCAGCGGCCGGATGAGGGGATGCGGCGCCGGCGGCTTGCCGCGGCGCCGACTCGCATCCTAGCCTGCGCCGTATGTCGCGTCTCACGACTGTTGCGCGTCGTCTGCGACGCAATCAGACCGCCGCCGAGGAGATGCTGTGGCAGGCGCTGCGCGGGCGTCGGCTCGACGGACTGAAATTCCGGCGGCAGATGGAAATCGCCGGCCATGTCGCCGATTTCGCTTGCGCCGACCTGCGTCTGACGATCGAACTCGACGGCGCCCATCACGCGGAACAGGTCGAGAATGACATGCGACGGCGCGATGCGATCGAGGCGGCTGGCTGGCTCGAGATCCGCTTCCCGAACGACGACGTCATGCAGCGCCCCGACTGGGTGCTGCGCGAAATACTGCGCATGGCCGACATCGCACGCGGCCGGCCGATCCGCGAGGCCTTCCCGAGACGGGACTGATGCGGGCCGCGCAAACCCTCGCCCGTCGGGAAAGGGTCGGCGCGCAGCGCCGGGGCGAGGGGACGCGGCCGGCCGGATTGGGGCGAACCGGCAGGCGCCGCCCCCCTCATCCGGCCGCTTCGCGGCCACCTTCTCCCGTTGGGAGAAGGGGCGCCGCGCCCTTGCCGATCTCACCGCTTCATCTCCCACGTCGTGCCGTCCTTGCCGTCCTTCAGCGTCACGCCCATGGCGGCGAGCTCGTCGCGGATGCGGTCGGATTCGGCGAAGTTCTTCGCCTTGCGAGCCGCGAGCCGGGCGGCGATTTTTCGGCTCACGGTCTCGTTGAAATCGCTATCGTGGGTCACTTCGTACGAAAGCTGACCATAGATCGACAAGTTAACTTCAACGCCTTCACTCTGCAGATCGGTGCGAATTCGTTCAACAAGATCGTCAAACCCATTGGCACGCGCCGTTTGAAGCGCGATCAGTTTCTTGATGACCTCCGGCTTTCCGACACGACGACCTAGGCGCAAGAAATATCTATTGTGGATCAATATTTTGTCTGGCTGCAGCAGTCCCAGAAACTCTAGACTGTCCATCAGTCCAATTTCAGAAGCCGTGTCACCGCTCGATGCCCGCTTAAACAAGGATTGTAGGCGGGTGATAGCGAGCGGCGTATTCAGGTCATCCGATAGGGCATCGAGGACTTCTGGCGCTGGAGATGGCGGGGTACGACTAGTCTTGCGTTCGAGTGCCACCTCGATCGCGGCGCTGTTATTCAGAGCTACGCCCCACATCCCCAGCGTCGCCTCCGCCTCCTCCAGCGCCTTCACCGTCCAGTCGATCGGCTGGCGGTAGTGGGTGCGCAGCATGGCGAGGCGCAGCACCTCGCCCGGCCAGGGCCGGCCGCCGAAGGCGTCGCTGCGCAACAGCTCGTCGATGGTGATGAAGTTGCCGAGGCTCTTCGACATCTTCTCGCTTTCGACCTGCAGGAAGCCGTTGTGCATCCACACATTCGCCATCACGCCGTGGCCGAAGGCGCAGCGCGATTGCGCAATCTCGTTCTCGTGATGCGGAAACACGAGGTCGATGCCGCCGCCATGGATGTCGAAGGTCTCGCCGAGATGCTTCCACGCCATCGCCGAGCATTCGATGTGCCAGCCCGGTCGGCCGCGGCCCCACGGGCTGTCCCAGCCCGGCTCCGCCTCGCTCGACGGCTTCCACAGCACAAAATCCATCTCGCCTTTCTTGTAGGGCGCGACGTCGACCCGCGCGCCGGCGATCATCTCGTCGAGCGAGCGCCGCGACAGCCGCCCGTAATCGGCCATCGAGGGCACGGCGAACAGCGCATGCCCGTCCGCCGCATAGGCGTGGCCCGAGGCGATCAGCTTCTCGATGATGGCGATCATCTCGGCGATGTGCTCGGTGGCGCGCGGCTGCACGGTCGGGGGCAGGGCGCCGAGCGCGGCGACGTCGGCCTGGAAGCCGGCGTTGGTCTCCTCGGTGAGCTCGCGGATGGTGACGCCGCGCTCGGCGGCGCGCGCGTTGATCTTGTCGTCGACGTCGGTGATGTTGCGGACATAGGTCACCGCGTCGGCGCCATAGACGTGGCGCAGCAGCCGGAACAGCACGTCGAAGACGAGGACCGGCCGCGCATTGCCGATATGGGCGCGGTCATAGACGGTCGGGCCGCACACATACATGCGCACCCGCGCCGGATCGATCGGGGCGAAATCTTCCTTCTGCCGGGTCAGCGTGTTGTAGAGGCGGAGCTGCGTTTTCATCGGATCACCTGAAGCGCGTGTCGTCGGGGCCTGCCGGCCCGGCGTCTCGCACGATGTTTCCGATCGGAAAAACGACGGCGCCAGCCAGCTGCGGGAGCTAGCGGCAAATACAGATCGCAAGGGCGATGCGGCGCGTCATGGCGTCAGCTTATGCGCGCCGCCGCGGCGATCGTCAAGCCGCAGCGCCGGCGGCCGCATGCTTAAGCGTTTCTTCACGCGGAGCAGGCAATTTGAGCGGATTGTCGCTTTCCCCAGGGTCCGCCGCATGCGTTCCGGCCTCGCGCGTCTTGTCGCCTCCGTCCTTGCCGCCCAGTTCCTGATGTCCGGCGCCGCGCTGGCGCAGACCCGCGCCGCCCCGCAGGGCCGGCTCTATGTCATCCCGACGAGTTCGGGCTACGGCATCACCGATTGCTTCGCCCCGGGCTCCAATTGCGGCAAGGTCGTCGCCGACGCCTGGTGCGAGGCGCATGGCCGCGGCGCCTCGCTCGCCTTCGGCCGCGGCGAGGATGTCACCGCCTCGCTGCCCGCCGATCAGCGCGGCGGCCAGCGCATCGCGCCCGACGCCATCGTCGTCAGCTGCGGCGAATAGGGCGCGCTTTCAGGAAAAAATCGTGAACACCGCCGCGATCGCGGCGAGCACGGCGCCGATCGCGCTGACCACGCCCTCGATGAACTCGGAAACGCCGGCCATCGCCCAGGCGGCGACGCCGATTCCGACGGCGATGAGCGCCGCCGTCGTCGCTGTGAACACCGCCCACCACAACAGGACGAAGCAGACGACGGCGATGACGATCGCGCCGAAGGCGCGGCGCAGCGGACTGTGCGGGCGGGCGTCGACGTCGGCCATGGTCGCTCTCCGGAAAATGCGACAGGCTAGCGCGCGGCCGCGGCGAGGATGTGCGCTGGCGCACGACGCCGGTCACCAGCTTTTTGAGGAAATGTTGATGTCGCCGCAGTCGTCGAGCGCGATCGGCAGGTCCGGCGCCAGCGCGTCGACGATGCGCCAGCCCGTGGGCGAGGCGATCAGCGCGATCGGGTGAATCGTCCGCG
>JAEULW010000166.1 GCA_016793505.1 Methylobacteriaceae bacterium
GAAGCGGATCAGCCCGAACCGGTCGCCCGCCGCAAGACTGTCGCCCTCGCGCACGAAGCTGACGATGCGTCGCGCGATCAGCCCGGCGATCTGCACCACGCCGAACGCGCCTGACGCGCTCTCGATCACCATGCCCGAGCGCTCGTTGTCCTCGCTCGCCTTGTCGAGGTCGGCGTTGAGGAACAGGCCGGGCTTGTAGGCGATCCGGGCGATCCGCCCGGCGACCGGCGCGCGGTTCACGTGTACGTCGAACACCGACATGAAGATCGACACGCGCTGCAGCGGCGCCTCGCCGAGGCCGAGCTCCGGCGGCGGCGCGAAAAAGCCGATCGAGGAGACGACGCCGTCGGCCGGCGAGATGACCAGCCCCTCGCGCAACGGCGTCACCCGCTTCGGATCGCGGAAGAAATAGGCGCACCACAGCGTCAGAACGGCGCCGGCCCAGCCGAGCGGCGTCGCGATATAGGACAGGATCAGCGCCACGATCCCGAACCCGGCGATGAAGACATAGCCTTCCGGGTGGATCGGCGTGAGCTGCCGGCGCATGGAATCGATCAGCGACATCGGCTCTCCGGATCGGAACGTTCGGCCGGTTGTTTGCCCGAGATCGGCGGCGAAGTCACGCGCCGCGCGCCCTGTGCGCGGCGGCACATCCGCGCCGCGCCCCGCGCTCTAGGGTCCTCTCAACGCATCGGACACCACCGGGCGGGCTGACTGGAGACCGATCATGAAGAAGATCATCGCTTCGACCCTCGCCGCCGTCGCCATGGCTGGCGCCCTTGTTGCTACGACGGGTTCGGCCGAGGCCGGCTGGCGTCATCGTCATCACGGCTGGCATGGCGGCGCGGTGGCGGCGGGCGTCATCGGCGCCCTCGCCATCGGGGCCATCGCCGCCTCGGCCGCGGCGCCGGCGCCGGTCTACGCCTGCGGCGTCGAGCGCCGCCCGGTCTACAACGCCTGGGGCGACATCGTCGGCTGGCGCCGCGTCCGGGTCTGCTGAACCCATTGAAAAGGAATTCGTTTCCGGGACGACCGCACCCTCAGACCCGGAAACGATAAGCCCCGCCTCCGCCGAGGCGGGGCTTTTTCATGTCCGCGATGCGAATTTGGCCCTGAGCGCGGCCGCCACCGGCTCGGGCGCGAAGGCGGCGACGTCGCCGCCCATCGCCGCGATCTGCCGCACCAGCGTCGCGGTGATGTGGCGCACGAGCGGCGAGGCCGGCACGAAGACGGTCTGCACATCGGGTCGCATCGCCTGATTCATGCCGGCCATCTGCATCTCGTAATCGAGATCGGTCCCGTCGCGCAGGCCGCGCAGGATGATCGTCGCCCCGGCCGCGGCGGCGGCGTCGACGGCGAGGCCCGAAAAGGTCGTCACCTTCAGTTCGACGCCGAGCTGCGCCAGCGCGTCGCCGCAGGCAGCCCGGATCAGCCCGGCGCGTTCCTCGGCCGAAAAAAGCGGCGTCTTGCCCGGATGCACGCCGATCGCGATCACCATGCGCTCGCACAGCGCCGCGCCGGAGGCGATGACGTCGAGATGGCCATTGGTGAGCGGGTCGAACGACCCCGTATAGAAAGCGGTGCGCGGCATGGCGAAAGGCTAGCCGCCGCCCGGCTGCGGCGCAATCGTGCAAGCCCGGCGAAAAGGCCGCTGCCCTTCCGTCCCGATTGCGCCGCGCCGCCGGCGGCCCGGCGACCGTGGTCGTGACCTGGCCGGACAGGCTTCTTCGTCAAGACCGGTTCGCCTAGGCCGAAGGCAGCCGGGCCGACGGCCATGGCCGCCAATTCGGTCGCAAGCAGGGCGATCTCAACCTGATCACGGTCGGCTCCGAGCGTTGCGAGATCGCCGTCGCGACGCTGTTCGGCGGCCGAGCGCCGTCGCAGGAAAACGGCGCCGATGCGGCGCCGTCCCGGCGCGCCCGCAAGCGCGACGCGCGATGCATGCAAGGACAGGACGCCGCGGCGGCTCTAGAAAAGGCTTGTGGCCTCTGCTCAGGAGTTCCGATGCGCCTCGTCCTGTTCGCCGCCGTGTTGGTCGCCGTCGCATGCGCCCCTGTCTCGGCGCAGACCCCGCCGACCGCCGCCGAGGCCGCCGCCTATGCCGGCCTGCACGCCGCCGCCCATGCCGGCGACGTCGCCGCGATCCGCCGCCTCGCCACGTCGAAAGACGCCCGCGAGGCGCGCGACGGCAATGGCCGCACGCCGCTGCATGTCGCGACCTTCGCCAAGAAGCCGGCCGCCGTCACCGCGCTGATCGAGGCCGGCGCGAACACGGCGGCGCTCGACGCCCAGCGCTATGACGCCGTGACCATCGCCGCCGTCGCCGACGACGAGACGACGCTCGCCGCGCTGCTCAAGGCCGGCGCCTCGGCGAAGCTGACCACCTCGATCTATGACGGCACGGCGCTGATCGCCGCCGCCCATCTCGGCCACGACGGCGTCGTGCGCCAGCTCATCGCCGCCGGCGCGCCGCTCGACCACGTCAACAATCTGCACTGGACCGCGCTGATCGAGGCGGTGATCCTCGGCGACGGCGGCAAGCGCCATCAGGCCTGCGTCGAGGCGCTGCTGAAAGCCGGCGCCCGCCGCGACCTCGCCGACCGCGGCGGCGTGACGCCGCTCGAGCACGCGCGGCGAAGGGGCTATGCGGAGATGGTGCGGATGCTGGAGGGGCGGTGAGTCACGCCTCCCCCTCTTCCTCCCCCTCCTCCTCCGTCTCCCCCACCCGCTCCACCGACACCACCTTCTCGTCCTGCGCCGTGTCGAAGACGATCACGCCCTGCGCGGCGCGGCCGGTGAGGCGGATGCCGTCGACCGGGCAGCGGATCAACTGGCCGCCGTCGGTCACCAGCATGATCTGGTCGCCATGCTCGACGGGGAAGGAGGCGACCAGCTTGCCGTTGCGCTCGTTCACCGCCATCGCGACGATGCCTTTGCCGCCGCGATTGGTGATGCGGTATTCGTAGGACGACGAGCGCTTGCCATAGCCGTTCTCGGAGACGGTGAGCACCACCTGCTCGGCCGCCGACATGCGGGCGTAATCTTCCTGCGACAGGCTCGCCGCCTCGACGCTCTCGCCGGCCTCCGCGCTGTCCTCGGCGGCCTCGCCATTGCCGGTTTCGCCCGCGCCCTGCTCGCCGCGCAGCGCCCGCGCCATCTTCAGATAGGCGGCGCGCTCCTCGGCAG
>JAEULW010000196.1 GCA_016793505.1 Methylobacteriaceae bacterium
GGCCGCGAGCTCGGCCTGCCCGACGCCTTCGTCGGCCGCCATCCCTTTCCCGGCCCCGGCCTCGCCATCCGTTGCCCCGGCGCGGTCACGCGCGAGAAACTTGACATCCTGCGCAAGGCCGATGCGATCTATCTCGACGAGATCCGCAAGGCCGGGCTCTACGACGTCATCTGGCAGGCCTTCGCCGTGCTCCTGCCGGTGCGCACCGTCGGCGTGATGGGCGACGGGCGAACCTACGATCATGTCTGCGCGTTGCGGGCGGTGACCTCGGTCGACGGCATGACGGCCGACTTCTATCCTTTCGACATGGCGTTTCTCGGCCGCGCCGCGACGCGCATCATCAACGAGGTGAAAGGCGTCAATCGTGTCGTCTACGACGTCACATCGAAACCCCCCGGCACCATCGAATGGGAATAGGGCGCAGGACCGCGCCCATCTCGTCGTGCCGCGCATGCGCCGCCGGCGCAATCGCTGGCTGTGGACGCTCGCGATCCTGCTGGTCATGGCGCTCGCCGGCTTCGCCTTCTACCGTTACTGGACGCGCCCGGTTCCGCTGACCGCGGCGGTGCTCGCCGACG
Organism: Methylobacteriaceae bacterium; assembly: GCA_016793505.1. Classification (GTDB taxonomy): domain Bacteria; phylum Pseudomonadota; class Alphaproteobacteria; order Rhizobiales; family Beijerinckiaceae. Next base: position 579 of record JAEULW010000196.1, read on the forward strand.
CCGTCGAGGACGGGAAAGTGCTGACCGCTTTCGCCCGGGTCTTCGGCTCGGCGAGGTCGGGCGCGACGCTGCGCGTCACGCAGCACGCCACGCCCGCTGACGTCGTGAAGACTTTCATGGACAGGCGCGCCGACATCGCCATCCTGCGCGCCGACGCCGATACGCGCGGCCAGGCCAATGTGCTCGCGGTGATGCGCCGCAATGTCGGCGTGCTCGTCTCGCTCGATCCGCGCATCGACGCCGTCGGCAAGCTGCGCGGCCGACGCATCGGCGTCATCGGCCAGAGCGGCGCCGACGCCTTCGCAGACGCGCTGCTGCGCGCCTACGAGATCGAGCCGCGCGAGGTCACGCTCGTGCCGCTTCAGCTCGACGGCGTGACGCGCGCCGCCGAAGACAAGCGCGTCGACGCGGTGATCGGCGCGACGCCCTTCGTGCTGCGCCGCCAGGGCGAGGCGCTGCGCGCCCTGTTGCGCAACAAGAAGCTGAAAGCCTCGATCCTGACGATCGACCGCGCCGAGGAGGTGGTGCGCCACGCCCCTGCTTTCGAGGCGCTGGAAATCCCCGCCAACCTGTTCGGCGATCTGCCGGAGGAGCCGGAGAAATCGGTCGGCATCGCCACCAATCTCGTGGTCCAGGCGAACATGGCCAACGAAGTCGCCGCCGCGCTGGCCCGTCAGTTCCTGAGCAATCGTCAGGCCGTCATCGCCGAGGCGCCCACGGCGGCGCAGATATCGGCGCCCGCCACCGCCAAGGACTCCTTCGTGCGCGTCCATCCCGGCGTCGCCGCCTATATCGACAACGAGGAAGAGACCTTCTTCGACAAGTATGGCGACCTCGTCTACATCTTCATGGCGATCGGCGGCATTTTCGGCTCGGGCTTCGTCGCGCTCCGGCGTTCCTTCGGTCCTGACCGCGAGGCGGACGCCTGCGAACTCGTCGACGATCTCGTCGATCTGCGCCGCGAGGCCCGCGACCTGGCCGTCGCCGGCGAGGCGCCGGGCGCGCCCGAACGCTGGGCCGATCTGTCCTCGCGCTTCGAGACCATGCTGGCGACGGCGCTGCCGCTGATCGCCGATTCATCGGTCGGCGACCGCACGGTGCAGGCGCTGTCGACGGCGCTGGCGACGACCGAACGGGCGATCGCGGATGTCGCCCCGGTCGCTCTGGCCCGGCGGCCCGGTTCGGGCTGAGCCTAGCGGGAAAGGGCGGCGAGCCGGCGCTGCGCGTCGGCCCAGCCCGCCGCGGCGGCCCGCTCGTAGAGGCTGCGGGCGCGCGCCGCGTCGCTCCGCGCGGTGGGCAGGCCCTGTTCGCCGAGCGCCGCGGGATCGTAGGATTCGGCCAGCATGTGCAGCGCCCGCGGCGCGCCGCCCCGGGCGGCGCGCGTCAGCAGGGCGCGGGCGCTGGCGACGGCCCCGTCGGCAAGCTCCTTGCGCGCCCGTTCGCACAGGTCGTCGGCCTCGTTGGCCGCCTCCGGCCGCGGCGACACGGCCAGCGCGCGGGCGAGCGAGCGGGTCGCCTCCGGCTCGGCGCGCGGCGCCGCGCTGAGACCGCCCTCGGCGCCGGTCAGGCTGGCGCGCAGCGGGCCGCCGGCGCGCAGCGCCTCGTCGAGCTTGCGCCGCGCCTCGTCGGCGATTTGTGGCTTGGCGGCTTCCGGTTTGGCCTGGGCGCGGCCGGCCTCGGCGCGCGCCGGCTCGCTGCGGGCCGTCGTCTCGGCCGCGACCTTGCTGTCCGTCGCGGGGCGGAGCGCCGCGCCCGCGATCACGGCGCCGGCGACGGCGATCATGCCGAGGCCCGCCTTGACGATGCTGGGGACGATCATGCGCGTCTCATGTCAGTTTGCCGCCGCCTTGTCTATCAGCGCCTGGGCGGGGGCGAAGCGGGGCAACCCGGTTCGGGCCGAGAAGTTCACGTCCTGCCATTTCGCCTGCATCGGCGCCGCCGTCGCGGCCAGCCGCGGCAGGCCCTTGTGCAGCGCCTGCGCAAAACGCTCCAGACGCCGATGCGCGTCGCTGTCGGGATCAGGCTCGCGCGCCGTCAGCACCGCCGCGACGGCCACCGTGTCGACCGGCGCGCCGTCGCCGCGCGGCAGTTCGGCCGGAACGAAGGCCTCGCGCAGGGCCGGCGCGTAGGGGATCGCCACATAGGCCGCCCCCTTCGGCAGCGCCGGCGCCGCCGGGCGCGGGGCGATGATCAGCGTCGCGTCGGTCTCGCCGCGCGCCAGGCGCCGCAGCGCCTCGTCGGGGGGGATCTCGTTGAGCGTCGCGGCGACGCCAAGCAGAGTGAGCAGCCGCCGCGCCGTCGCCGCGCCGGGCGAGCCCGGGGCGCCGATGTCGATCCGCTTGCCGGCGAGGTCGCCGATGAAGCGCGCCCCGCCGGTCGCCGCCAGATGCGCCTCGCAATCATACAGCCGGGCGATGGCGACCAGCCCCGGCGCGCCTCCGCCGGCGCGCCATTCGTCGGCGTAGCGCAGGCTCAGATCGCCCTCCTGGCCGGTCGGCGCAGGCGCCAACGTCACGCCCGAGCCGCCGAGCGCCCGATTGATTTCGGCCGTCGCCCCGTTCGCCCAGGCGTCGCCGGCCAGCGTCAGCCGGGCCGGGGCGGGCGGAGAAGAAATCTCGGGAGCGGAGGCTGAGGCCTCGGCCCGTCCGGCGGCTGCTGCGGCGAGGGCGGCCGTGGCGGTC
>JAEULW010000219.1 GCA_016793505.1 Methylobacteriaceae bacterium
AAGGCAGGCTCGACATCGGCGCTCCGATCGGTGAAGAGGGTGCGGACCATAGGGCCGCCGCGTGGCAGCGACAAGGCGACGCCGGACACCGGATCGGACATGTCTTTTTCGGGCTATCTGCTGTTTCTGGCGGTGTATGTCGCCGCGGTCGCCTCGCCCGGGCCGGCCGTGGCGGCGGTCGTGGCGCGGGCGCTCTCCGTCGGCGCAGCGCGCACCCTGCCCTTCATCGCCGGCGTGACGCTCGGCGATCTCGTCTGGTTCTGGCTGTCGGCGGCCGGCCTCGCCGTCGTCGCCGAGCGCTTCCACACGCTGTTCCTGATCGTCAAATATGCCGGCGTCGCCTATCTGCTGTGGCTGGCCGTCAAGCTGTGGCGCGCCCCGGCCGATGTCGGCGCGCCGCCGCCGCAGGCGCGCGGGGAGGGCGTGCGGCTGTTCCTCGGCGGCCTGTCGCTGACCCTGGGCAATCCGAAGGTGATGGTGTTCTTCCTCGCCATCCTGCCCAATCTGATCGATGTCGGGCGCGTCTCGACGGCGGCGCTGGCGCTGGCCAGCGCGACGATCGCCGTGGTTCTGCCGATCGTGATGATCGGCTATGCGACGCTGGCGGACCGGGCGCGTCGGCTCGTCTCGTCGGCCGCCGCGCAACGACGGGTCAATCGCGCCACGGCGGCGCTGATGGCGGGCGCCGCCGCGGCGGTGGCGGCGAAATGACCGACGCCGCGGCGCGCGCGGCGCTGTCGCGCATCTTCGGCTATGCGGATTTCCGCCCCGGGCAGGCCGAGATCATCGCCGCGCATCGGGCGGGACGGCCGGTGCTGGCGGTGATGCCGACGGGCTCGGGCAAATCGATGTGCTATCAGCTGCCGGCGGTGCTCGACGGCGGGCTGACCGTCGTCGTCTCGCCGCTGATCGCGCTGATGCGCGATCAGGTGCGCCAGCTCGAGGCGCAGGGCGTGGCGGCGGCGGCGCTCAATTCGGCGATGGGCGACGCCGAGACAGCGACGACCTGGCGGGCGCTTCGCGTCAAGTCGCTGCGATTGCTCTATGTCTCGCCCGAGCGGCTGCTGACCGACGGCTTCGCGGCGCGGCTGAAGGAGCTCGGCGTGACGCGCCTCGCCGTCGACGAGGCGCATTGCGTCTCCGAATGGGGCCACGACTTCCGCCCGGAATATCGCGAGATCGCGCGCGCCGCGCAGGCGATGGGCGATCCGCCGGTGCTGGCGCTGACCGCGACGGCGGGCCGCGCGACGCGCGCCGACATCGTCGAGCGGCTGTTTCCGCGCCCGCCCGAGATTTTCGTGCATTCCTTCGACCGGCCCAACCTGTCGCTGGCCTTCGCCGAGAAGCAGGCGCCGCGCCGGCAGATCGCCGCCTTCCTGTCGCGACGGCGTGGCCAGAGCGGCATTCTATATTGCGCGAGCCGCGCCGGAACGGAGCGCCTCGCCGCGGCGCTCGAGGCGGACGGGTTCGACGCGCTCGCCTATCACGCCGGGCTCGACGCGCAGACGCGACAGACGCGACAGGACCGATTCCAGCAGGAGGACGGCGTCGTGATGGTCGCGACGGTCGCCTTCGGCATGGGCGTCAACAAGCCGGACGTGCGCTTCGTCGTGCATGCCGACATGCCGTCGTCGGTCGAGGCCTATTATCAGGAGATCGGCCGCGCCGGCCGCGACGGGCTGCCGGCCGACACGCTGACGCTCTACAGTCTCGAGGACATGGCGCTGCGTCGCCGCCAGATCGACGAGAAGGCGCTGGACGAGACGCGCGCACGCATCGAGCATCGCCGCTTCGGCGCGCTGACGATGCTGTGCGAGGGCGTCGGCTGCCGTCGCCAGCAATTGCTCGCCTATTTCGACGAGGCCTCGCCGCCCTGCGGGCGCTGCGACCATTGCAACGGCGAGATCAGACTGCGCGACGCGACGCTGGAGGCGCAGAAGGCGCTGTCGGCGGTGGCGCGCACCGGCCAGCGCTTCGGCGCCGGGCACATCGCCGACGTGCTGACCGGTTCGGCGAGCGCCGCGGTGACGCGGCATCGCCACGACGCGATCAAGACGTTTGGCGTCGGGCGCGACCTGCCGCGCACGCACTGGATGGGGCTGATGCGCCAGCTCTTCGCCGCGCAGGCGCTGGAGGAGGCGTCGAGCGAGCATGGCGGCTTCCGCCTCACCGAGAAAGGCGAAGCGATCCTGTTCGGCCGCGAAAAACTCGAACTGCCCGAACTGCGCGCGCCGACGCGCGACCGCGCCGAGGCGAAGGGACGGCGCGCCGCGCGCCGCGCCGCCGTCGAGGCGGCGGAGGCCGGACCGCAGGGCGCGGTGCTGGCGGCGCTGAAGCGCAAGCGCCTCGCGCTGGCGCGCGAAGAGGGCGTCGCCGCCTACATGATCTTTCCCGACCGCACGCTGATCGAGATGGCGGCCGAGCGCCCCGCGACGCTCGACGAGATGCGCGCCATCTCCGGCGTCGGCGAACGCAAGCTCGTCCGCTACGGCGAGGCGTTTCTGGAGGCGCTGGAGGAGGCGACGCGGTGACTCGGGTCAGTCCTGGTCAGGGGCCAAAATCGATACGACGCTCAATACGCGTCCGAATTGTCATCGTTCGACTGCACACCTGCCAGGCAAGATTTTGCGGATTATGCGTTTCGCACACCGGACGCGAATCAGGATTCGTGCGAGTTTGACCCGACACGGATCTGATCCGTATACTTAAATCATTGTTGTTAAATGTGTTTTATAGACCATTGACTCTTCGCCAGTCTAACGTCTGCTAGCAAGCTGACCGGCAGGAAATAGATGAGCCGTCGAGTCTGGAACACTCGACGGCTCGGAAGTTTCTGCCCCGCAGAATCGGTGTGCCGGGTGCGGAACAGGCTGGGTAAGCGAGGCGACTAGACTCGTTACAGTGCCCCAGGTCAAGCCCGGCACACGCTCCTAAGGAGCGTCAGCCATGTTGGAACTGCTGACTAAGGCGATTGCAGAGCGCCGCATTGTCTCTCTGGACTACGATCCCGGATTGCGTCTGATCGAGCCCCACTGTATCGGCCGTAGCAGTGCGGGCGAGTTCTTGCTCAGGGCGTTTCAGGTCTCTGGAGACAGCGCATCGGGAGAACACGAGAACTGGAAGCTTTTTCGTCTCGACAAGGCGCGGATGATGCAGCTGACGAACGATCATTTCGCCGGTGCCCGTCCTGAGTACAACCCAAACGACAAGCACATGAAGGGCGGGATCATCGCTCGTCTTTGATTGCGCCGCAGCAGCTAGGGTCTCCATTCAATGCGAGTCCATGGTAACGGCGCTGTCTGAGGCGCGGGTCACAGCCCGCGCCTCACGCTTGTCATCCCAGATGCCGTCCCTCAATCCCCTCCGGCCGCCCGGCCACCGCGACGAGCAACTGGCCCGCGCCGAACAGCCGCTTCGCCACGCGTTTCGCGTCGTCCATCGTCACCGCCTCGATCAGCGCGTTGCGGCGGTCGAGATAGTCGACGTCGAAGCCGTCGATCTGCAGCTGCACGAGCTGGCCGGCGATCTTGGTCGAGGAGTCGAAACGCAGCGCGTAGGAGCCGGTGAGATAGGACTTCGCCTTGGCGAGTTCGTCGTCCGTCGGGCCATCCTCGGCGAGGCCGGCGATCTCGCTCTCGATCACCGACAGGGATTCGGCGGCGCGTTCGTTCTTCGTCGAGGTCGCGCCGGCGAAGATCGCGCCGCGCTGCTGCGTCTGCAATCCGGAATGCACCGAATAGGCGAGGCCGCGCTTCTCGCGCACCTCCTTGAACAGGCGCGCCGAGAAGACGCCGCCGCCGAGGATGTGATTGACGACGACGGCGGCGTCGTAATCGGGATCGCGCCGGCCGACGCCCGGCGCGCCGAAGCGGATGGTCGACTGCGGCAGGTCAATGTCGACGACGCGGACGGCGCCGAGATTGGCCATGCGCGCCTCGGGCACGTCGCGCAGCGCGGCCGTCTGCGGCAGCGCGCCGAACGCGGCTTCCAGCAATGCGCGGGCGCGCGTGGCGTCGATGGCCCCGACGATCGCCACCTTCAGCCCGTCGCGCGCGAAGCCGGCGCGGCGCATGGCAACGAGATCGTCGCGGGTGATCGCGGCGATCGACTCCAGCGTTCCGTTGGTCGGCCGGCCATAGGGATGATCGGGGAAGGCCGCCTCGCGCCAGGCTTTGGCGGCGCGCGAATCCGGATCGTTGGCCTCGCGCTTCAGCCCCGCCGTGATCTGCGCGCGGACGCGCTCGACCGGGCGCTCGTCGAAGCGCGGCGCGTTGACGGCGAGGCGCAACAGATCGAAGGCCGCCTCGACGTGTTTGGCCAGCGTGCGCAGATGGCCGCGCAGCGTGTCTCGATCGACGCTGAAGGAGAGTTCGATCGCCTTCTCGTCGAGAGCGCGGTGAAAGGCCTCGTCGTCGAGCGGCCCTGCGCCCTCGTCGAGCAACGCCGAAAGCATCGTCGCGCAGCCCGCCTTGCCCGGCGCGTCCTGCGCCGCGCCGCCGGGGAAGGCGCATTCGAGCGCCACCAGCGGCACGGCGTAATCCTCGACGAGCCAGGCCTCGCAGCCGCCGGCGAAGGAAATCTTCTGCACGCTGGCGGCGCGCGAGCGCGGCGCCGGAGCGAGGGGTTCGGAATGTGCGGTCATGACGTCCTCGCGCCGATGCGCCGGTCAGGCTGCGGCAGGGGTTTCTTCCGGCGTCAGATAGCCGGTGACGCTGCGGCGCGAATCGAGCAGCGCCGCCGCTTTGCGCACATCGTCCGGCGTCACGGCCTCGATGCGTTCGGGCCAGGCGCGGATGTCGGCGATGCTGGAGCCGGTAGCGAGCGAGGCGCCGTACCAGCGGGCCATCGAGGTCTGGTTGTCCTGCGCGTAGATGGCGTCGGCGACGAGGCGCGTCTTTGCGCGCTCGAGATCGCCGGCCGGAAAATCCTTGTGCTTGGCTTCGTCGATCAGCGCGCCGATGGCGGCGTCGAGCTTCTCGAGCGAACAGTCGGGCGCGGGCAGCGCGTAGATGAAGAAGCGCGTGTCGTCGAGCGCGCCGCCGAGATAATAGGCGCCGGCGGCGACCGCGATCTTCTGCTCCATGACGAGGCGCTTGTAGAGCAGGCTGGTCGCCCCGCCGCCGAGCAGATGGGCGAGCACTTCCAGCGCCTCGGCCTCGCCGGGCTTCGCCGTGTTGTAGGAGGGCGTGATGTAGATGCGCGAGACGCTCGGCTGCTCGACCTTGGCGTCTGCGAGCGTGACGAGGCGATGGGCGCGGATCGGCGGCTCCTTCGGCCGGGCGCGCTCAGGCGGCTCGCCGCGAGCGGGGATGGCGCCATAGGTCGCCTCGGCCAGCGCGCGCACTTCTTCAGTCCCGACATCGCCGGCGACGATCAGCACGGCGTTCTCGGGCGTGTAGAAGCGCCGGTAGTAGGCGAGCGCGTCGTGCCGGTCGAGCGTGGCGATCTCATGCTCCCAGCCGATCACCGGCAGGCCGTAGGGATGATGGGCGAACAACGCGGAATGCACCGCTTCCTGCAATTGCGCGGCCGGATCGGCGTCGGTGCGCATGCGGCGCTCCTCCAGCACCACGTCGCGCTCGGGCGTCACCACCTCGTCGGACAGGGTGAGGTTGGTCATGCGATCGGCCTCGAAACGCATCATCTCGCCGAGATGCTCGCGGGCGACGCGCTGGAAATAGGCGGTGTAGTCGTTGGCGGTGAAGGCGTTCTCCTGACCGCCGAGTTCGGCGACGCGATCGGAGAAGACGCCCGGGCCGTGGGCGTGGGTGCCCTTGAACATCAGATGTTCGAGGAAATGGGCGATGCCGGACTTGCCGAGCGGATCGTCGGCCGAGCCGTTGCGATACCAGACCATGTGGGTGACCACCGGCGCGCGATGGTCGGGAATGACCACCACCTGCATGCCGTTGGCGAGGTGGAAATCGGCGATCGGCGCGGCGGCTGCGGCGGTCATCTGGCGTCCTGAACGAGAAAGGCCGCCCTTATATAGGCGGCCTCCCGTCAGGTGGGAATGCGGCGCCGGCGCGGCGTCAGTCGTCGTCGCTCTTGCCGCGGAAGGGCCGCAGGAAATAGCTCAGCGGATTGGCGTCGTCGTCCTCGCGGGCGACGCTCTGCTTGCCGACGCCGGCCGATTGCGTCGCCTTGCGATAGCCCTTGGGCGGCTGGGTCAGCCAGGCGCGGTCGGGCTCCTGGCCGGCGACCACCTTGTCCTGCTTCTCGGGCGCATAGCCCTGGGAGCGCAGCGCGTCCGGATTGACCCAGAGGCACGAACCGCCCTGCATGCGGCAGCCCGGGTTGTCCGGCGCGGTGCGGAGCGACTCGGCGCCGGCGGCGCGCCCGCCCATCAGCTCGCGCTTGGTGAGCATCACCTTGTCGCCCGTGTCGAAGGGGAGTTTCGCCTTGGCCGCGGCCTCCTTGCGGCGCTGCACGTCCGGATCGACCGGCCAGGCGGGGCCACGCTCGGCGCGCTCGACCGGCTGGCGCAGCTGGTTGGCGCCCTTGGGCGGCAGGACCAGCGGGGCGCGCTCGCGATAGTCGATCTCCGGCGCAGGCTTCTGCGCGCCGAAGCTGATGATTCCGGCGAAAGTGTCGATCAGGCTTTCCTTGCCGTCGTCGAGGGCAAGCGCCGGGCTGGCGGCGAGCGCCAGAGCCGCGGCGAGCGTCAGGATCGGCCCGGAAAGGGGAAAGCGCGCCGTCATGTAGCGTCTCGTCCTTGTTGCAGGGCCCCGGGTTCCTGGCCCGTTCCCCCGGATCACGGAAATCTCGCAGGCCAAGGCGGCGATTTCGGGGCGATCAGCCCGGCCCGTCGCCGGCGCGGCCGCCGCCGCCCTGCGTCAGGCCATCATACAGAAGCAGCCCGACCCCGGCAACGATGGCGACGTCGGCGAGGTTGAACACGTACCAGGAGAAGTTGCCGACGTGAAAATGGAAGAAATCGGCCACCGCCCCGTATATCGCCCGGTCGAGGGCGTTGCCGAGGGCGCCGCCGACCAGCAGGCCGAGGCCGAGCGTCGCCAGTCGCGTGGTCGCCCGCCACAGCCAGACCGCCAGCAGGGCGGTCGCGGCGAGGGTGACGGCGAGCAGCGCCAGACGCCCGGCGGCACTTGAGGCAGGGAACAGCGAATAGGAAATGCCGGGGTTCCAGGCCATCACCACGTCGAAGAACGGGGCGAGGCGGACCGGCTGACGCTCGCCGATCTCGAAGACATGGATCAGCCAGAGCTTGCTCGCCTGATCGAGGAGGAACGTCGCCGCCGCGACGGCGACGCCCAGCGTCCGGCGGTTCACGCCGACAGGCTCGCGACGCCGAGCTCGCGCAGCGCCGCGGCGTCGCGCGGCGTCACGTCGGGATAGGCCGGATCGGCCCCGACTTCGGGCGAGACCTTCCAGGAGCGGGCGCAGCGCCGGCCCTCGGCCTTGCGCACCAGCGCGGCGACGCCCGGCGCTTCGGGCAGAGTGAAGGCGTCGTCCGGGGCCGGCCCGGCCCGATCCAGCGTCAGACTGGAGGTGATGCAGACCTCGGCGAGATCGACGCCGTCGAGCGCGGCGGCGAGCCCGGCGTCCGAGACGACGACCAGCGGCGCGGCCTCGAGCGAGGCGCCGATGACCTTGCCGGCGCGGGCGATCTCCAGCGCGCCAGTGACGACCGAGCGCACGCGGCGCACCTTGCGCCATTTCTCGGCCAGCGCCTCGTCGCGCCATTCGGCCGGCGTGACGGGGAAAATCTCCAGATGCACCGAGCCCGTCTCCGAGGGAAAGCGCGACAGCCAGGCTTCCTCGGCGGTGAAGGCGAGGACGGGCGCGAGCCAGGTCGTCAGCCGGCGGAAGGTCTCGTCGATCACCGTCAGCGCGGCGCGGCGCTTCGGGCTGGAGGGCGCATCGCAGTAGAGCGCGTCCTTGCGGATGTCGAAATAGAAGGCCGAGAGATCGCCGGTCATGAAGGCGGAGAGCTGGGCGACGACCTTCTTGTAGTCGAAATTGGCGTAGGCCTCGCGCACCGTCTCGTCGAGTTCGGCGAGGCGATGCAGGATCAGCCGCTCGAGTTCGAACTCGCGCATGTCGGCGAAGGCGACGCGCCGGCTCTCCTCGAAATGGGCGAGCGTGCCGAGCATCCAGCGCAGCGTGTTGCGCAGCTTCTTGTACATCTCGACGAAGTTGCCGAGGATCTCGTCGCCGATGCGCAGATCGTCGGAATAGTCGGAGGCCGCCACCCACAGGCGCAGAATGTCGGCGCCGGATTTTGCCATCACCTCCTGCGGCGCGACGACGTTGCCGAGCGACTTCGACATCTTCTGGCCCTTGCCGTCGAGCACGAAGCCGTGGGTGAGCACGACGTCGTAAGGCGCGCGGCCGCGCGTGCCGCAGCTCTCGAGCAGCGAGGAATGGAACCAGCCGCGGTGCTGGTCCGAGCCTTCCAGATACATCACCTCGTCGGGCCCGCCGTCATGGACGCGACGCACGCCGGCAAGGCCCGGGAACGCCACCGGGTCTTCGAGCGTGAAGGCGTGGGTCGAGCCGGAATCGAACCAGACGTCGAGCACGTCGTCGATCTTGTCGAACTGATCGGGATCGTAGGCGTTGCCGAGAAAGCGGGCCTTGGCGTCGGGCCTGAACCAGGCGTCGGCGCCCTCCTTCATGAAGGCCTCGGCGATGCGGGCGTTGACCGCCGCATCGACCAGAATCTCGTGCCCGCCCTTCTTCACGAACACGGCGATCGGCACGCCCCAGGCGCGCTGGCGCGAGACCACCCAGTCCGGCCGGTTGGCGATCATGCCGTTGATGCGGTTCTCGCCGGAGGGCGGGGCCCAGCGCGTCGCGGCGATCTCGGCGAGCGCGACATCGCGCAGGCTGCGGCCGGCCGCCGGAAAGCCGTCGGCGATCGGCCTGTCCATGGCGATGAACCATTGCGGCGTGTTGCGGAAGATGATCGGCTTCTTCGAGCGCCAGGAATGCGGATACTGGTGTTTCAGACGCCCGCGCGCGATCAGATGGCCCGACCCGGCGAGCGCCGCGATGACGCGATCATTGGCGTCGCCCTTCCTGCCCTTGTCGTCGATGACGCGCGCGCCGGTAAAGCCCGGCGCGTCGGCGGTGTAGAAGCCGTTCTCGTCGACCGGGTGCGGAATGCGCGCATCGATCCCGCGCTCGGCGAGGATGCGGCCGGCGGCCATCCAGGCGTCGAAGTCTTCGCGGCCATGGCTCGGCGCGGTGTGGACGAAGCCCGTGCCGGCGTCGTCGGTGACGTGGTCGCCGGCGAGCAGCGGCACGGGAAAGTCATAGCCCGGCGCGTGCTGGGCGAGCGGGTGGGCGCAGTGGGCGATGTCGGCGGGATCGACGCCGCGCAACCGCTCGAAGGCCTCCACCTTGGCGCTCTTGAACACGTCCGAGGCGAGCCGGTCGGCGACGACATAGAGCTGGCCGGTCTTCGCCCAGTTGCCTTCCGGCGCCTTCGTGACGCGGTAGAGGCCGTAGTCGATCGCCTTCGACCAGGACACGGCGCGGTTGCCGGGGATGGTCCAGGGCGTCGTCGTCCAGATCACGACGGAGGCGGCCAGAAGATCGTCGGCGAGCGCGGCCGCCGCGGCGACGTCGTCGGGATTCTCGCCGCTCTGTTCAGCCGCCTTGCGCAGAGCCTCGGTCGAGGCCTGCGTCAGCGCGCGAATCGGAAAGGCGACCCAGATCGTGTCGCTTGTATGCTCCTCGTATTCGACCTCCGCCTCGGCGAGCGCGGTCTTCTCGACGACCGACCACATCACCGGCTTGGAGCCGCGATAGAGCAGGCCGTTCGCCGCGAACTTCATGATCTCGCGGGCGATCGTCGCCTCGGCGGGAAAGCTCATCGTCGAATAGGGATTGGCCCAGTCCCCGGTGACGCCGAGGCGCTTGAACTCCTCGCGCTGCACGCCGAGCCAGTGTTCGGCGAAGGCGCGGCACTGGCGGCGGAACTCGACGACCGGCACGTCGTCCTTGTTCTTGCCTTTCGCCCGATACTCCTCCTCGATCTTCCATTCGATCGGCAGGCCGTGGCAGTCCCAGCCCGGCACGTAGTTCGAATCCTTGTCGAGCATCTGCTGCGAGCGGGTGACGACGTCCTTGAGGATCTTGTTGAGCGCGTGGCCGATGTGGATCGCGCCGTTGGCGTAGGGCGGGCCGTCATGCAGGACGAACTTGCGCCGGCCCTTCCCGGCCTCGCGCAGCTGGCGGTAGAGATCGTTCTTCGCCCAGCGGGCGAGGATTTCGGGCTCGCGCTGCGGCAGGCCGGCGCGCATCGGAAACTCGGTCTTCGGCAGATAGAGCGTCGCCGAATAGTCGGGGCCGGACGCCTTCTTGGCGGCTTTGGTCGCGTCGTTCATCGCGGGAATGGCTCGGCAGGAGAAGCGGGCCGCGGGCCCGGGTCGCTTGGCGGAAATTTCCCGGCGCGCGGGCGCGTCAGCGCCGGTCGCGGGCCGGGCCGGTAATTCGCGCGAACCGGAAGCAGGGGGCGGTCATGGCGCCCTTCTAGCGGGGTTTGGCGCGGCGATAAAGCGCGGCGCTCAGTCGCCGGCCAGAATCGCCCGGGCGTCATCGGCGTCGCGCTTCATCTGCGCCACCAGCGGGTCGAGCCCGTCGAATTTGACCTCGTCGCGCAGGAAATCGACGAACTCGACCGCCATGCGCCGGCCATAGAGATCGCCGGAAAAATCGAACAGGAAAACTTCCAGCAGCGGCGGGCCGTCATCGACGGTCGGTCGGCTGCCGAAGCTGGCGACGCCGTTCCGCCGCGTCCCGTCTATCTCGGCGCGGACCGCGTAAATGCCGTGGCGCAGGCGCGTCGAGGGGTCGAGGGCGAGGTTGGCGGTGGGGAAGCCGAGCGTACGGCCGCGCGGGCGGCCATGGGCGACCTCGCCGACCACCGTCCAGGGATGGCCGAGGAGATGGGCGGCGCGCCGCACGTCGCCCGCCTCCAGCGCCTTGCGGATCGCGGTCGAGGACACTGCTTCGAGCGAGCCGTCCTCGTCGGCGGCGATGCGGGCGACGATCTCGACGGCGAAGCCCGCGCGCGCCCCCGCCTCGACCAGAAAGGCCGGCGTGCCGGCCCGCGCCTTGCCGAAATGGAAATCGTCGCCGACCACGACGCCCGAGACGGCGAGACGGCGGACGAGAATCTCGTCGACGAAATCCTGCGCCGGCAGGCCCGCCAGCGCCGCATCGAAGCCGAGCGTGATCGCCGCGTCGAGGCCGAGGCGGGAGAGCGCCAGCGCCTTGGCCGCGGCCGGCGTCAGCCGGAAGATCACCGACTTGCGGGCAAAATGGTCGGACGGGTGCGGCTCGAAGGTCAGCGCCGCGGCGGGCCGGCCGAGCCGCCCGGCGAGCGCCACGGCGCGGGCGATCAGGCCGCGATGGCCGCGATGCACGCCGTCGAAATTGCCGATGGCGACAACCGGCCGGGCGACCGCCGGCGGCAGGACGGCGGGATCGCGCAGCGCGACGAAGCCCGGTTTCGGCGGGGACTGGATCACGCCGGCTTCGGCTCCCGGGCCGGCACCATGACGACCGCCTCGCCGTCGAGCACGACCTTGCCGTCGACGGCGCATTCGCAATGCAGCTTCACGCGGCGGCCCTTTTCGGTCATCTCGACGACCTCGACGGAAATCTCGACGACGTCGCCGATCTTCACCGGGCCCTTGAAGTTGAGGGTCTGCGACAGATAGACCGCGCCCGGCCCCGGCAGGCGCGTGCCGAGGATCGCCGAGATCAGGCTGGCCGTGTAGAGGCCGTGCGCGATGCGCCCGCCGAAGCGCGTCTTGCGGGCGAAATGATCGGACAGGTGGATCGGATTGTGGTCGCCCGACAGGTTGGCGAAGCCGACCACGTCGGAATTCATCACGGTCTTCATCAGGCTCTCGCGCATGCCGACGGCGAGATCCTCGAAGAAATAGGTCGTGAAGTTCGGCGCGCTCATGTTCCGGTCCGAAGGGCTGCGCCTGCTTGGCGAAGGGGGGCCGGCCTGTCAATCCGCGGTTCGGCGGTTGCCTCGCGCGCCGGCGCGGGGAAGATGCCGGGCATGAGCCGAATCGCCGGTCCGACCCTCGCCCGCGAACGCGCGCTGCAGCGCGCCGGCCATGGGCCGGTCGCCGGCGTCGACGAGGTCGGCCGCGGGCCGCTGGCCGGCCCTGTCGTCGCGGCGGCGGTGATCCTCGATCCCGCCCGGCCGATCGCCGGCGTCGACGACTCCAAGGCGCTGAAGGCGGCGCAGCGCGACGCGCTGTTCGAGGCGATCATGGGCGAGGCGCTGGCGGTGGCGGTCGCCTCGTGCAGCGTGGCGGAGATCGAGCGGCTGAACATCCGCGGGGCGAGTCTGACGGCCATGGCGCGGGCGCTCGCCGGCCTCGCGCTGGCGCCGGCGCATGCGCTGATCGACGGGCGCGATCGGCCGCCGGGATGGGAGACGCGCGCCACCGCGGTGATCGGCGGCGACGGCGTATGCCTGTCGATCGCCGCCGCCTCGATCGTCGCCAAGGTGACGCGCGACCGGATGATGGCGCAGCTCGCGCAGGATCATCCCGCCTACGGATTCGACCGGCATATGGGCTATGCGACGGCCGCGCATCGCGCCGCGATCCGCGCGC
This sequence comes from Methylobacteriaceae bacterium, assembly GCA_016793505.1. Lineage (GTDB taxonomy): Bacteria > Pseudomonadota > Alphaproteobacteria > Rhizobiales > Beijerinckiaceae. The sequence goes on from JAEULW010000219.1 coordinate 12,612, forward strand.
ATGGCCTCAGCCCGCATCATCGCGCGGGCTTCGGCCTGTGCGCCGAGTTCAGCCTGGCGCTCTAGCAAAGCGCGCCGGCGACAGCCCGTCGATCGGCGTGTTGGTCGCGCCGGTGGCGATCAGCTCGGCCATCACCGCGCCGGCGCCGGGGCCGAGCTGGAAGCCGTGGGCGGAAAAGCCGAACTGATGGAACAGGCCCTCGTGCAGCCGGCTCGGGCCGAAGGCCGGCAGATCGTCGGCCATGCGCGCCTCGATGCCGGCCCAGGCGCGGGCGATCGTCGCCGATCGCATGATGGGAAAAACGTCCCACACGGTCTGGGCGCTGACCGCGAGCTTGCGCCAGTCGAGAATGGTGCGGTTCTCCTCCGGAATCGCCTTGCCGAGATGGCCGCCGCCGATCAGCACCGTGCCGTTGTCGAACTGCTTGAAGGAGAGCTTTCGACCGCGCAGGATCACCACCGGCCTGATGAAGGCGGGCATCGGCGTGGTGATCATCAGCATCGGCGCGATGGTCTCGACCGGGAAGACCTCGCCGAGCGAGGCGGCGAGCGCGCCGCCCCAGGCGCCGGCGGCGTTGACGAGGACCGGCGCGCGATAGACGCCGCGCGGCGTCGTGGCGACGAAGACGCCGGATTCGCGCGCGACGCGCTCGACGCGCTCGTTCTCGCAGATGACGGCGCCGAGCGCGGCGGCGCGGCGCTTGAACGCCTGCGTGGCTCGCAACGGGATCGCCGCGCCGTCGCGGCGCGAGACGACGCCGCCGGGACAGGTCTCGGCGACGGCGGGCGCGAGACGGCGCAATTCGCGCGCGTCGATCAGCTCCTCATGGGTGAAGCCGCGCAGGCGCAGATCGGCGACGCGGGCGCGGGCGATCTCCAGCTCCGCCTCGTCCTCGGCGACGAGAATCTGCCCTTCCGAGACGAAGCCGCAATCATCCTCGACCAGCGCCGCGATGTTGAGCCACAGTTCCATCGAGGCGATGGAGAGCGGGATTTCGGCGACGTCGCGCAAGAGCTGGCGCACGCCGCCGGCGTTGACGCCGGAGGCGTGGCGACCGGCGTGATCCTTCTCGAACAGGATCACCGACAGGCCGCGCAGCGCACAGTGCAGCGCGGTGGAGCAGCCGTGAATGCCGCCGCCGACGATGAGGACGTCGGCGCTGCGGCGCTCGCTCATCGCACCACCGCGCGGATCGCCGCCTCGGTCTGCGGCAGGGCGGCGAGTTCGCCGAGCGTGATCGGCTTGACCGGCGGGCGCAGCCGGTAGGCGCCGACCTCCGCGAGGCTCATGTCGCGCGTCTCGGCAATCAGCTCGGCGACGGTCGGCCCGCACAGGCGGCCCTGGCACGGGCCCATGCCGCAGCGCAGGAAGGCCTTCATCTGGTTCGGCCCGGTGACGCCGAGGCGACGGGCCGCGTCGCGCACCTGCCCGGCCGTCACCTCCTCGCAGCGGCAGACGATCGTCGCGTCGTCCGGAGGGGCGAGAAATTGCGGCGCGGGACGATAGAGCAGATCGAGAAAGCGCCGCCCGCGCAGGCAACGCGCCAGCTCCGCCCGCAGCGGCGCGGCGCGCGCATCACGCGCGCCCGCATCGAGCCGGCCGAGCCGGGCGGCGACGCCGAGCGCGGCGATCTCGCCGCGCAGCGCCGCGCTCTCGGCGCCGCCGATACCGGCGCCGTCGCCGGCGACGGCAATGCCGGCCATGCTGGCGCAGAACCAGTCGTCGAGGCGCGGGCGCCAGCAATGCTGCGTCTCGTCGAACTCGTGCGCGCAGCCCGCCGCATTCGACAGGTTGATCGACGGAATGACGCCCTGATGCAGCAGCAGCGCGTCGCAGGCGATGCGCTCGTCGACGCCGCCGCCGCGGGCAAAGCGCACGCCTTCGAGGCGCGACTCGCCGGTCGCCGCGAGCGCCGTGACGCGCGAGACGAAACGCAGTTTGCGCCGCGCCTGCGCGACGAGTCTCAGGCCTTTGGCGAGATAGGGCGAGCGCAGGAAATCGCCGAACTCGGGCAAGGCGGATCGCAGCGCGCCCGGCGCCGTCGTGTCGAGCACGGCGACGATGTTCGCGCCCGCTGCAGCGAGCTGGTTCGCCAGCAGATAGAGCAGCGGGCCGCAGCCGGCGACGACGACGCGCCCGTCGGGCACGGCGCCAGAGGTCTTGAGCGCGATCTGCGCAGCGCCGGCGGTCATCACGCCGGGCAGGGTCCAGCCCGGGATCGGAAAGGGCCGCTCCTGCGCGCCGGTCGCCAGGATCGTCTGGCGCGCCGCGATCATGCGCGCCTTGCCGCCCATCGACAGGCCGATCTCGATCAGCCCGTCGTCGCGCGCATCGGCGGCGAGCGACCAGACCGTACAGCGCGGCGCATAGGCCGCATTCGACCGGTCGAAGCGCGCGACGTGGTCGGCGCCCTTCCAAAAATCCTCGCCGAGCGTCTCGCGGCGCTTCATCGGCGTCGTCGTCACGGCGCGCCAGATCTGGCCGCCAGGCGTCGCATTCTCGTCGACGAGCAGCGTCGCGAGGCCGCTTTCGGCGCCCGCCGCGGCGGCGGCGAGTCCGGCCGGACCGGCGCCGACCACGACGAGATCGTAAGACCCGGCGAGGCGGCCGACATCGGCGAGCGGCGTCATGATGCAAGCTCCGCCACGGCGCGGCGGCCGCGCTGCGACTCGATGCGCATCCCATCTTCGAGCGGCGTCAGGCAGCCCTGTCGATTGCCGACGCCGTCGACGACGACCAGGCAATCGAAGCACGCGCCCATCAGGCAGTAGGGCGCGCGCGGCGCATCGGAGACCGGCGTCGTTCGGCAGGCGGCGACGCCGTTGGCGAGCAGCGCCGCGGCGATCGTGTCGCCGGCGCGGCCGGTCATCGCGCGGCCGTCGAAGGTGAAGGCCAGCGGCGGGCGCGCCGCGCCTTCAGGCGTGAGCCGGAACATGCAATCTCCCTGCGGTGAAATCGGCGACGTCGACGGGCAATTCGCCGCGCAGGATCGCCGGGGCGAGCGTGAAGACGTGATTGGCGGCGAGCGTGACGCCGGAATGGCAGGTCGCGACGAAGGCGCCGGGACAGGCGCGCGACTGCTCGTAGATCGGAAAGCCGTCCGGCGTCATCACCCGCAGGGCCGACCATGTGCGCACCACGTTGAGGCCGGCGAGGGCCGGGAACATGCGCACGGCGCGTTCTGCCATCGTGGTGATCACCGGCTGGGCGACGATGGTGTCGAAGCCCCTGTCCTCCTGACTGTCGCCGATCATCACGCCGCCCTCGTCGGTCTGGCGCACGGTGACGACGGGATGGCGCAGGAAGGGCGCGGTCTTCTCGGTGACGATGATCTGGCCTTTCGACGGCGTCACCGGGGCCTCGAGGCCGACCATCGGGGCGAGCCGCGCATTGCCGAGGCCGGCGGCGAGCACGATGCGGCGCGCTTCCAGCACCCCCCAGTCGCCCTCGATGCGGAAGCCGCCGCCGCGCTGCTCGAGGCGCGTCACGACCTGCGAAGGACGATAGTCGACGCCCCGCCGCGCGCCGGCCTCGCGCAGCGCGCGGAACAGCCGCAGCGAGTTCACATGGCCGTCATGCGGGCTGTAGAGCGCGCCGACGACGTCCGGTCCGATCGCCGGCATACGCTTCTTCGTTTCGCGGTGATCGAGAACCTCGTAACGGAAATCCTGCATCATCGGCTGGTTGTGCAGCCGCTTCATGGCGTCGACGCGGGCCTCCAGTTCGGCCTGCGACAGGCACAGCATGAAACCGCCGGGCTGATCATGCGCAACGTCGAGGCCGCTCTCCTCGCGCAGCAGCGCGGCGAGCCCCGCCCAGGCGTCGGCGGACTTGCGCGACCAGCCGGCATAGGCCGGCATGCCGAGGCCTTTCGACTGAACCCAGATCAGCGCGAAATTGCCGCGCGAGGCGCGGAAGGCGCCGTCGCCCTCGTCGAGCAGCGCGACGCGCGCGCCCTCGCGCGCCAGACCGAGCGCGATCGCCGAGCCGACGACGCCGCCGCCGACGACGGCGACGTCCGCCTCGCGCGCGGAGGTCGAGTGTTTCACGTGGATCATCCCTTTCCTGCGCCGACGAAGAGGCGATCGAGGCCGAACAGACGGTCGAGCGCGAAGAGCAGAAGCGCCGTCAGCGCGATCAGGCAGGCGGAGACCGCGGCGATCAGCGGATCGATGTTGTCCTGGATGTAGAGGAACATGCGCACCGGCAGCGTGATCGTCGAGGGCGAGGCGATGAACACGGTCATCGTCACCTCGTCGAAGGAGTTGATCGCCGCCAGCAGCCATCCGGAGACGACGCCGGGCAGAATCAGCGGCAGCGTGACGCGGCGGAACACCGTCGCCGGCTCGGCGCCGAGCGAGACGGCGGCGTGCTCGATGCGCTGGTCGATGCCGAAGGAGCTGGCGAGCACCAGCCGCAGCGCGAAGGGGAAGATGACGATGACATGACTGGCGATGAGGCCGACGAAGGTGCCGGAGACGCCGATCTGCGTGAAGAAGCGCAGAAAGGCGATGCCGAGCACGACATGCGGCACCATCAGCGGCGACATGAACAGCGTCGTCAGCGCATCGCGGCCGCGGAAGCGATGACGCGCGATAGCGAGCGCGGCCGGCACGGCGATGGCGATGGCGATGGTCGAGGACAGGGCGGCGAGCCAGAGCGAATCGCGGAAGGCGCGCAGGAACTCGGGATAATCGAGAATGGCGCGGAACCAGCGCAGGCTCGGGCCGCGCGTCGGCAGCGACAGAAAGCCCTCCGGCGTGAAGGCGACGACGCAGACGATCAGCAGCGGCGCCAGCATGAACACCACGAAAGCGGCGTGGACGAGCAGCGACAGCGGGCCGTTGCGCTTCATTGGAACACCGGCGCGTAACGGCGCTCGATCAGCCGGTTCGAACCGACGACGACGGCGACGAGCGAGAGCAGCAACAGCACCGCGACGGCCGCGCCGAGCGGCCAGTTCAGCGTGTTGAGGAACTCGTCATAGGCGAGCGTCGCGGCCACCTTGAGGCGGCGCCCGCCGATGATCGCCGGCGAGGCGAAGGCGGAGGCGGCGAGCGAGAAGACGATCACTGCGCCGGAGAGGATTCCCGGAACGATCTGCGGCAGGATCACGCGCCGCCAGACGGCCGGGCGGCTGGCGCCGAGCGACATGGCGGCGTTCTCGACCTGCGGATCGAGTTTCTGCAACGCGGCCCAGACCGCCAACACCATGAAGGGCACGAGCACCTGCGTCAGCGCCACGACGACGCCGGTCTCGGTGAACATGAAGGGCAGCGGCTCGGCGATCAGGCCGATCTTCACGAGCCCCTGATTGACGAGGCCGGTGGAGCCGAACAGCAGCGCCCAGCCGAGCGTGCGGGCAACCACCGAAACGAGCAGCGGGCCGATGACGACGAGCAGGAAGGCGCTGCGCCAGGCCGGCGACATGCGGTTGAGGATGTAGGCCTCGGGCACGCCGATCAGGATCGTCGCGACGGTGACGATGAGCGCGATGCGGAAGGTGCGCAGAAAGACCTCGAGAAAATACGAATCGGTGAAGATCTCGATCCAGTTCTTCAGCGTGAAGGTCGGCACGATGCCCTTGTATTGCCCCCAGTCGTAGAAGGAGAGCATCACCGTCATGACCAGCGGGGCGACGACGAGGCCGAGGAACAGCGCCAGCGCCGGCGCGGCGAGTCGCCAGGGCGCGGCGGCGGCGCTCACGGGGCGCGCTCCGGCAGCAGCGTCGCATCGGCGGCGTCGAAGGCGAGGCGGATCGCCTCGCCCGGTTCGGGCACGCGGGCGCCGTCGTTCTGACGCATCAGCGTAACGGGGCCGGCGGCGCTCTCGGCGGCGAGCAGCCAGTGCGAGCCCTGGAAGACGCGGCCCGTCACGCGCGCCGGAAAGCCGGCCGCGCCCTCGCCCGCCAGCGCCAGCCGCTCGGGCCGGACGGCGAGCGCGAGCCGCCCCTGCGGCGCAGCAAGGCCGATCGCAAAGCCGTCGACCTCGACGCGGCCGGCGCCGTCGCCCTGCGCCGCGAGCACATTGGTGCGGCCGAGGAAGCCGGCGACGAAGGCGGTGGCGGGATGGCTGTAGACATGATCGGGCGCGCCGATCTGTTCGACACGGCCGCGATTCATCACCACGATGCGATCGGACAGGGCCATCGCCTCGTGCTGGTCGTGCGTGACGAGCACCGTCGTCGTGCCGACGCTGCGCTGGATGCGGCGCAGCTCCTCCTGCATCTCCTCGCGCATCTTGGCGTCGAGATTGGAGAGCGGCTCATCGAGCAGCAGCAGCGCCGGCTTGATGACGAGGGCGCGGGCGAGCGCCACGCGCTGCTGCTGGCCGCCCGACATGGCGCGCGGATAACGGCCCTCGAAGCCGGCGAGGCCGACCAGAGCCATGGCCTCGCGCACCCGCGCCGTGCGCTCCGCG
>JAEULW010000286.1 GCA_016793505.1 Methylobacteriaceae bacterium
CGGCGGCGGACCGCCCGCGCCCTCGCCCGGCGGCGCCTCGCGCCGCCCGGTCGGCGCGGCGACGCCCGCCGCGGCCAACGCCGGCGCCCTGTTCGGCGCGCCGACGCGCCGCGCGCTGACGCCGCTGAAGCCCGCCGTCGCGCCCAAGCCGACACGCGGCGGCGAAATGAAGAATCGCGGCCGCCTGACGGTCGCCACCGCCACGGCGGAGGAGGAGGAGCGCTCCCGCTCCGTCGCCGCCTTCCGGCGTCGCACGCAGCGCCTCAAGGGCGGTCAGATGGAGCAGAAGGAGCGCCTCACCCGCGAGGTGACGCTGCCCGAGACCATCACCATCCAGGAGCTCGCCAACCGCATGTCGGAGCGGGCGGTCGATGTCATCCGCCTGCTGATGAAGCAGGGCCAGATGGCCAAGATCACCGACGTGATCGACGCCGATACGGCCGAGCTGATCGCCACCGAGATGGGGCACAAGGTCAAGCGCGTCGCCGAGTCCGACGTCGAGGAAGGCCTGTTCGACACGCCCGACGAGGACGGCGCCACCTTCTCGCGCCCGCCGGTCGTCACCATCATGGGCCATGTCGACCACGGCAAGACGTCGCTGCTCGACGCCATCCGCTCCGCCAATGTCGTGTCGGGCGAGGCCGGCGGCATCACCCAGCACATCGGCGCCTATCAGGTGACGAGCCCGCTCGGCGGCAAGATCACCTTCATCGACACGCCGGGTCACGCCGCCTTCACCGCGATGCGCGCCCGCGGCGCCAAGGTGACCGACATCGTCATCCTGGTCGTCGCCGCCGACGACGGCGTCATGCCGCAGACGGTCGAGGCGATCAGCCACGCCCGCGCCGCCGGCGCGCCGATCATCGTCGCCATCAACAAGATCGACAAGGCCGACGCCAAGCCCGAGCGCGTGCGCTCCGAACTGCTGCAATACGAGGTGCAGGTCGAGAGCCTCGGCGGCGAGACGCTCGAAATCGAGGTCTCGGCCACCAAGAAGATCAATCTCGACAAGCTGCTCGAGGCGATCTCGCTGCAGGCCGAGGTGCTCGACCTGAAAGCCAATCCCGAGCGCAGCGCGGAAGGCACGGTCATCGAGGCGCGGCTCGACCGCGGCCGCGGCCCTGTCGCCACCGTGCTCGTCCAGCGCGGCACGCTGAAGCCGGGCGACATCGTCGTCGCCGGCGCGCAGTGGGGCAAGGTGCGCGCCCTCGTCGACGACAAGGGCGCGACGGTGGCCGAGGCGCCGCCCTCCTTCCCGGTCGAGGTGCTCGGCTTCAACGGCGCGCCCGAGGCGGGCGACCGCGTTGCGGTCGTCGAGTCCGAGGCCCGCGCCCGCGAGATCACCGATTATCGCGAGCGCCAGAAGCGCGACAAGCTCGCCGCGCGCGGCGCGGTGCGCGGCTCGCTCGCCGACATGCTGAGCCAGCTGAAGACCGCCGGCCGCAAGGAGTTCCCGCTGCTCGTCAAGGGCGACGTGCAGGGCTCGGTCGAGGCGATCGTCGCCGCGCTCGAGAAGATGAACACCGAAGAGGTGATGGCGCGCGTCATCCACGCCGGCGTCGGCGCGATCAGCGAGAGCGACATCACGCTGGCCGAGGCGTCCAACGCCGCCGTCATCGGCTTCAACGTGCGCGCCCACAAGGAAGCGCGCGAGGCGGCCGAACGCGCCGGCATCGAGATCCGCTACTACAACATCATCTACAACCTCGTCGACGACGTGAAGGACGCGATGAGCGGCCTGCTCGCCCCGACGATGCGCGAGACGATGATGGGCAACGCCGAGATTCTGGAGGTGTTCAACATCTCCAAGGTCGGCAAGGTGGCGGGCTGCCGCGTCACCGACGGCAGGGTCGAGCGCGGCCTCGGCGTGCGCCTGATCCGCGACAATGTCGTCGTGCACGAGGGCAAGCTGTCGACGCTCAAGCGCTTCAAGGACGAGGTCAAGGAAGTTCAGGTCGGCCAGGAATGCGGCATGGCCTTCGAGAACTATCAGGACATGCGCGTCGGCGACGTCATCGAGTGCTTCCGCGTCGAAGAGGTGAAGCGCTCGCTGTGAGGTGAGAGATGGGACGGATCGAAACAGTCAGGGCCCGCCGCGGCGCCTCGCCTGCGGCCGCGCCCGGGTCGCCGGTTTCCCACGAGGAACTGGCCTTGCTGGCGCGCCGGCTGAGCGCCGGTCCATCGCCATTTCTGCCGGGGTCCGCGTTGAAGGGCGCACTGCGCGACGTGCTCGCTCATATCCAGCAAGACAGCGAGAGCGCCACTGCGGAGGAAGGCCTGCAACGTGCGAACGCAGCGCTGTCGGCCTCCGCCGACGAACTCGAGAGGACCTCTCGCGAACTCGGCTCTTTCCTTGCATCCTCCGCTGCGCGCGCGGATCGGATCGAACGCACCCAGAGCGATATCCGCGCCACGATCTCGTCGCTGCAGGCGATCTAGGTTCGAACGGAACATCAAGATGTCCGACACGCCGAAGTCGCCTCCGCCAGCTCCGGAGGGGTCGACCAAGTTTCCGTTCTCACTGAAGAGAATTGGAGAATTTGTCGCGAACGTCCTGCGGCTCGAGCGCAACGTCGTGGCGCTGACCGCCAGGATCGAGCGTCTGCAGCAGCACAACGCCCGCATGCAGCGTCAGCTCGACGAGCAGACGGGGCAGTTGAAACAGCTCAGCCAGTTCCTGCACGACACGCTGAACGAGCGCATCGACGCGCGCGCCGAACGCGCCACGCTGCAGTTGATCGAATCGATCGTTTCCGCGCGCACCGACGCCGATACGGCGCGCATTTCGCCTCCGAAGAAAACGCGATCCAAGAAAAAGACCTGATGTCCCGATCCCACCACAAGGGCGGCGAGCCTTCGCAGCGCATGCTGCGCGTCGCCGAACTGATCCGCCACGCGGCGGCCGAACTGCTGACCCGCGGCGCGATCGAAGATCCGGTGCTGGCGAACCACGTCGTCACCGTGCCGAGCGTCAAGATGTCGCCCGATCTGAAGCTGGCGACGATCTACGTCATGCCGCTCGGCGGCAAGGACGTGGCGCCCGTCGTCGCGGCGCTGGAGCGCCACAGGAAATTCATGCGCGGCGAGATCGCCCACATGATCAACATGAAGTTCGCTCCCGACATCCGCTTTCGCATCGACGAGAGCTTCGAGAACGCCGCGAAGATCGACGCGCTGCTGGCCCGCCCCGAAGTGCGCCGCGACGTGACGAAGGACGAGGGCGGCGAGGACGAGGCTTG
>JAEULW010000046.1 GCA_016793505.1 Methylobacteriaceae bacterium
CGACTGACCGTCTGACCAGGTCTGCGCCGCCCCCTCCCCGGCCCTCCCCCGCTCCGCGGGAGAGGGAGGGCGACGGCGAGGCCGCGTCAGAAAACGATCAGAACTTAACCGTCAGCCCGCCGTCGACCGGCAGCAGCACGCCGGTGACATAGGCGGCCTCGTCGGAGGCCAGAAACACCGCGGCGTGCGCCACGTCCCAGGCCGTGCCCATGTGTCCCATCGGGCACTGCGCGTCGCGCTTCCTCCACATGCCCTCGACGTCGCCGCCGGCATAGGCCTGCGCGAGGCCGGCTGATTTCTCCACCATCGGCGTCTTCATCAGGCCGGGCAGGATGGCGTTCACGCGCCCCTTCTTCGGCGCGTACTCGACCGCCGTCGTCGCGGTGAGGTGATTCATCGCCGCCTTGGTCGCGTAGTAGGTCGCGTAGGGCACGCCCGTGTAGCGGATCGAGGCGATCGAGGAGATGTTGACGATCGCCCCGCCGCCCTGCGCGACCATCACCGGGATGACGTGCTTCATGGCGAGGTAGCAGCTCTTCAGGTTGACGGCGAAGACGCGGTCCCACTCCGGCTCCTCGATCTCGACGACGCCGCCCATCGCGGCGATGCCGACATTGTTGTCGAGAATGTCGATGCGCCCGAACATCGCGCGCGTCGTGTCGACGATGCGGGCGATGTCGTCGCTCTGCGTCACGTCGGCGCGCAGCGCCAGCGCCACGCCGTCCTCGTCGGCGATCAGCTTCGCGGTGTCCTGCGCCGCCTCGACATCGAGGTCGACGCACACGACTTTGGCGCCCTCGCGCGCGAAGGCGACGGCGGTCGCCTTGCCATTGCCCCAGCCCGGCCCGATCGAGCCGGCGCCGAGCACGAGGGCGACCTTGTCGGCGAGGCGTTTCGTCATCGGCTGATGTCCTTGCGATGGTTCATGTCGCTTGCGCGCGAGCCTAGACCTGCCGCCGGTGCGGCGGCGCCGCCGCCCGCGCATGGCGGCCGCGCGTCAATCCCCTGCCAGGGTCATGTCGTCGCGATGCACCATCACGGCGCGGCCCGGCGCGCCGAGCAGGCGCTCGATGTCGGAGGAGCGCCGGCCGATGATGCGCACCGCGTCGGCCGCGTCATAGGCGACGAGGCCGCGGCCGAGCTCGGCGCCGGCGCCGTCGCGGATGACGACGCAATCGCCACGCGCGAAGCGGCCTTCGACGGCCCGCACGCCGGCCGGCAGCAGGCTCTTGCCGCGCTTCAGCGCCGCCGCGGCGCCGGCGTCGACGATCACCGCCCCCTTCGGCTCGAGCGAGCCGGTGATCCAGATCTTGCGCGCCGCCACCGGGTTCGACGGGGTCAGGAACCAGGTGCAGGGCGCACCCTCGGCGATGCGGCGGATCGGATGGGCGACGCGCCCGTCGGCGATCACCATATGCGTGCCGGATGTCGTGGCGATGCGCCCCGCCTCGATCTTGGTGCGCATGCCGCCGCGCGACAGCTCGGAGCCGGCGCCGCCGGCCATCGCCTCGATCTGCGGCGTGATGCGCTCGACCACCGGGATCAGCGTCGCGGCGGGATCGTCCTGCGGCGGGGCGGTGTAGAAGCCCTCGATGTCGGAGAGCAGGATCAGCAGATCGGCCGACGCCATGGTGGCGACGCGCGCGGCGAGGCGATCATTGTCGCCATAGCGGATTTCGCTCGTCGCCACTGTGTCGTTCTCGTTGACCACCGGCACGGCGCGCAGCGTCATCAGCCGGCCGAGCGTGGCGCGGGCGTTGAGATAGCGCCGGCGCTCCTCGGTGTCGCCGAGGGTCAGCAGGATCTGCCCGGCGACCATGCCATGCGCCGACAGCGTCTCCGACCACGCCCGGGCGAGGCCGATCTGGCCGATCGCCGCCGCCGCCTGCGAATCCTCGAGCTTCAGCGGCCCCTTCGGCAAGGCGAGCAGCGTGCGCCCGAGCGCGATCGCGCCGGAGGAGACGACGATCACGTCGGCGCCGCGCTTGTGCAGGGCGGCGATGTCCTCGATCAGCGCGGCGAGCCAGTCGCGCTTCAGCGCGCCCTTGGCCCGGTCGACCAGCAGCGAGGAGCCGACTTTGACGACGATGCGGCGGAACGAGGCGAGGGTGGGAGCGGGCGTCATGGCGAGTCGGGCTCTGTGTAGACGAGCCGGCGGGCTCGCGACAGCCCCCGCGCAATTGCGCAACCCCGATCAATCGCGCCGTGGCACTCTGTCTCTCGTCAGGAGAGCGCCATGCCCCGCCCCGCCACCGCCCGCAGCTACGCCGCCCGCATCGAGCGGGTCGTCGCCGCGCTGCACGCCGAGCCGGACCGGGACTGGCGGCTCGACGATCTGGCGGCGATCGCCTGTTTCTCGCCCTATCACTTCCACCGCATCTACCGGTCGATCTGCGGCGAGACGGCGGAAGAGACGCGCCGGCGACTGTTGCTGCACAGCGCCGCCGGCGAGCTGATCCGCTCCTCGCGCGATATCGCCCCGATTGCCCGGCGCGCCGGCTATCGCTCCGCAGCTGCTTTCACGCGCGCCTTTTCCGCCGCCTATGGGCGCCCGCCCGCCGCCTATCGTCTTCGCCAGGAGGAGATCATGACCACGACCTACGAGGTGTCCATCGCCGCCGACGCGCCGCGCCGCCTGCTCGGCCTGCCGCATCGCGGGTCCTACATGCGCATCGGCGAGGCGTTCGAGCGGCTCGGCGCGCTCGCCCATGGCGCCGGCGTCGTTCCGCAAGGGCCGATGATCGGCCTCTATTACGATGATCCGGCGTCCGTGCCCGAGGCGCAGTTGCGCTCCTTCGCGGCGATCGAGGTCGCGCCGGGAACGGCGGCGGTCGGCGCGATCGAGGCGCGCGACCTGCCGGGCGGCCCGACCGCCAGCATCCTGCACAAGGGGCCCTACGCCGAACTGCCGCAGGCCTGGGACTGGCTCTACGGCCGATGGCTGCCGCAGAGCGGCCGCGAGCCGGCCGACGCGCCGTCCTACGAGGTCTATCTCAACGACCCGCGCGACACCCCGCCGACCGAACTGCTGACCCGCATCGTCGTGCCGCTCAAGGCGTGAGAGGCGGCCGGCACTGTCGCCGGAACGCTTTGATCGCCCGCCTGATCCGCGCGACGATGGAGGCTGCACGGCGCCGCGCCCTTCCTCCGGGATGGCGCGGCTGAATTCGCTGGCGTCCTACGCTGTGGTGGCGCGGTTGTGAGCTAGGGCGCGTTGGCCTGCGACGGCGGCGGCGATACCGCAGACCGCGATGACGGCGCAGAGGTTTCGCAGCTAGGGCTCACGCGGCAATGAATGGTATGGTGTTCGCTCGCAGGGAGGTCGCCAGATTGACCCACAAGCGCACCATGCAGTCTCCCCGGATATGGATCGTTGTCGCTTCGCTGTGGCTTTGTTCCATAGCGACGGCAATGGCTGCATGCTGTCAGATCGAGACGACAACTCGCTCACCTACACCTGGTGAGCTTGCTTCGTTCGCTCGATGGCTCGGGACGGGAGCAGAACCGTCGAGCATAACTGTCGCAAAAGAAGGAAGCGTTACTATATTCGGAGTCGAACAAAATGGGCAAAGGCGTATACGGTTAATTTATGTTGAAGATCATGACAATACGTATGCTTTTATTGTTAATCTGCGAAACATTTTCTTCTTTTCGGACGTCACTATTACGAACTGTGATCATTGTAGTCGCATTATGTTCGGAGATTTGCTGGCCATCGAGGCCAAACTCGAGGTCGGTCCAGGCGTCGTTGCCTTTGTGACCGACAAAGACGTCAGGAATAGATCAAGCAGATGAAATGATATACATAACTATATCAAATAGATAATGTTATACAATTCGTGTCGCTGGCAACTTTCTGCGTCACCTCGCCGCTGCAGTCTCGATCCGATCCATCAAATCCTGATCACAGACGCGACTTTGCGGTCGCCGCGTCGGCCCTGCGTCACGGCCGCCATGCGGATGTCGGCGCCGCCGCGCCCTCAACCGCCCGCGCCGCGTCGATGATGCGCACCAGCTCGGCCAGCGCCGTCTCGACGCCCGCCCGCGTCGCCGCCGACAGCGTCAGCGGCGCCCGCTTCGCCGCGCGCTTCAGCCGCGCCGCCTGCGTCTTCAGCGTCTCGGCGTCGACCGCGTCGCATTTCGACAGCGCGACGATCTCGGGTTTTTCGGCGAGCCCGCCGCCATAGGCCTCGAGTTCGCGCCGCACCGTCTTGTAGGCCTGACCCGCATGCTCGCCGGTCGCGTCGACGAGATGCAGCAGCACGCGGCAGCGCTCGAGATGGCCGAGGAACCGGTCGCCGAGGCCGAGTCCCTCATGCGCGCCCTCGATCAGCCCCGGAATGTCGGCGAGCACGAATTCACGATCCGAAAAACGCACGACGCCGAGCCCGGGATGCAGCGTCGTGAACGGATAGTCGGCGATCTTCGGCTTGGCCGCGGTGACGCTCGCCAGAAAGGTCGACTTGCCGGCGTTGGGCAGGCCGACGAGGCCGGCGTCGGCGATCAGCTTCAGCCGCAGCCAGATCGTCCGTTCCTCGCCCTCCTGGCCGGGATTGGCGCGGCGCGGCGCCCGGTTGGTCGAGGATTTGAAATAGGCGTTGCCGAAGCCGCCATTGCCGCCGGCGCAGATCACGACGCGCTGGCCGACCTGCGTCAGATCGGCGAGCAGCGTCTCGCGATCCTCGTCGAAAATCTGCGTCCCGACCGGCACCTTCAGCACCGCGTCGGCGCCGCGCCCGCCGGCGCGGTTGCGGCCCATGCCGTGCACGCCGGTGCCGGCCTTGAAATGCTGCTGGTAGCGGTAGTCGATCAGCGTGTTCAGCCCGTCGACGCATTCGGCGACGACGTCGCCGCCGCGCCCGCCGTCGCCCCCGTCCGGCCCGCCGAACTCGATGAATTTCTCGCGCCGGAACGACACCGCGCCGGCGCCGCCGTTGCCCGAGCGCACATAGACCTTCGCCTCGTCGAGGAACTTCATCTCCGCCGCCTCACTGGTCGGCCGCCAGGGCGAGCGCCCGCGTCATGCGCGGATCCTCGCGCCGCTGCTGGCTCATCGACGGCAGGGGCCGCGCCGCCGGCCCCGGCGTCCGCGCTGCCGCCGCGCCGACGAAGGCGCGTTTCTCGAGCCGCAGCACCAGGCAGTCATACGACGTCCCGCGCGCCGGCGCCTCGACGATGCGCCGCCCGGCCTCGCGGAAGCCGAGCCCGTCCAGCACGCCGAGCGAGGCGGCGTTGTCCGGCCTCACCTCGGCCTCGATGGCGGCGATCTCGGTCAACCCGTAGACCATCGAGACCAGCGCCTCGATCGCCTCGGCCATGTAGCCCTGCTTGCGGAAGGGCTGGCCCAGCCAGTAGCCGAGCCGGGCCGAGCCGGCGCCGTCCGGCGTCAGCTCGAGTCCGCCGA
Source organism: Methylobacteriaceae bacterium (assembly GCA_016793505.1). Classification (GTDB taxonomy): domain Bacteria; phylum Pseudomonadota; class Alphaproteobacteria; order Rhizobiales; family Beijerinckiaceae. The sequence goes on from JAEULW010000046.1 coordinate 5,405, forward strand.
TCGCCTCCTGCGGGCGCCCGCGCAGGGCGAGCGCCAGCGCCAGCGTCAGGCCCTCGCCATTCGAGGCGCGGGCGCGCAGCACGAAGGCCTCGGCCGCCTCGCGCGTGTAGGGATGCGGGATGTGCGCCGTCCACAGCGCCACCGACGGATCGCTCGCCAGATCGACGAAGGCGCCGACATCGGCCGCCCGCGGCCAGCGCAGCCACAGCCGGCGCGTCTCGAGGCGGAACACGTCGTCGCGGGTCAGTTCGGGAAACATCTCCGGCTCCGCTGCTGGGCCGGCGCGCGGCCCGAAAAACAAGGAAGGGAAAGCGGTTTCCGCTTCCCCTTCCCGAAACCTTCAGCGGTTTCGCCGGACCCGTGTCGCGCCCCTCGCGTCGAGGGATTGATCGATCGGATCGCCGGGGTTTGGAAACCGGCGGCGATCCCGATGCGATCGCCGCCTACTCGGCGGCCTTGGCCGCCACGACCGAGACGCTGGCTCGGCCCGTTTTGGAGGACTTGAAGGAGACCTCCCCGTCGGTGAGCGCGAACAGCGTGTGGTCGACGCCCATGCCGACATTGACGCCGGCGTGCCACTTGGTGCCGCGCTGGCGTACGAGGATGTTGCCGGCGCGCACGTTCTCGCCGCCGAACTTCTTGACGCCGAGGCGGCGGCCGTCGGAGTCGCGCCCGTTGCGCGACGAGCCGCCTGCTTTCTTGTGAGCCATCGAACTGCTCCGAAACCTGTCGGGGGGGGGCGCCCCGCCCCCCGGGTTGGGCGGTGGATAACAGAAACGCCGCGGAAAGTGGACCCCCCCCCCCGCACCCCCCCGCGCGCGCCGGGGAGGGCGTGGCGCGCGGGCCCCGGC
>JAEULW010000094.1 GCA_016793505.1 Methylobacteriaceae bacterium
AGCGTCGTCACCTCGAACGGCCGGCCGCGCACCACGACGGTCAGCGTGCCATGCTCGAGGCCGGTCGGCGCGACGTGGAAGCCGACGGCAAGGGCGCGGCGCGCGACGACGTCCGGCGTCGCGGTGGTGGCGACGTCGACATCTGTCTGCGCCTCGCCGAGCAGCGCGTTGCGCACCGCCCCGCCGACGATGCGCGCCTCCTCGCCCTCGCCGTCGAGCGCCGAGAGCAGCGCGGCGAGCGGCGGATCGTCGAGCAGGCCGCGATCGGGCAGCCGCGCGGTGCGGAGCGCCGTCGTCATCAGTCGATCCAGCGGCCGGGCACCAGCTTGCCATTCTCCATGTGCGCGGGCACGTAGCCGCCGTAATGGCGTTCGGCGCGCAGGCCGAGCAGGAAGGTCCCGACGATGGCGACGACGAGGCCGGCGACGAGCAGCAGCGCCAGCGCGCCCTTGGTCCAGTGCTCGACGGCGAAGGGATAGCGCCTGAGCGCGACCAGATAGAGCGCGTAGGCGACGAAGGGCGTCACGAACAGCGCCGCGGATTCGAGAACGGCGCGCCACATCAGCGATACAGCCTTTCATACAGGGCGCGGATGATCCCGGCCGTGACGCCCCAGATATAGTGCTCGCCATAGGGCATGACGTAGAAAAATCGTTCGCGCCCCTCCCACAGGCGCGAACCGCGTTGATGATTGGCCGGCTCCATCAGGAACGACAGCGGCGCCTCGAAGACCCGCGCCACTTCCTCCGGATTGGCCGCATAGGCCGCCTCGGGGGCGACCACCCCGACCACCGGCAGGATGCGGTAGCCGCTGGTCGTGATGTAGGGATCGAGATAGCCGATCGTCTCCACCCCGGCGGGATCGAGTCCGATCTCCTCCTGCGCCTCGCGCAGGGCCGCCGCCGCCGGCGAGGCGTCGCTCGCGTCGATCTTGCCGCCCGGAAAGGCGACCTGGCCGGAATGGGCGCGCAGATGCGCGGTGCGCTCGGTCAGGATCAGCGAAACGCCGTGCGGCCGCGCCACCGCCGGCACCAGCACCGCCGCCGGCCTGGCGCGGGCGAGCAGATCGGCGTCCATGTCCGCCGCGTTGAGCCGATAGTCGCCATGATCGGGCAGGATGGCGCTGTCGAAGGCCGTCGCCGACGGAACTGGCGACAGCCGGGCGTGGGCGCGGGCCCGGAAATCGTCGGCCGAGAAGGAGGGCACGGCTGTCCCCGTCATGCCGCGTCGAGCTCGTCGGCGCGCTGCATGGGGAAGAAGGCGCCCTGCGAGACGACGCCGAACATCCTGACGCCGTCGACCTCGCGCACCTCGCCGAGCGCCGCCAGATCGTAGAACAGCGCCCGCTTGACCAGCGCCCACAAGTCGCCGCGCACATGCACGTAGGGCTTCAGCCCCGCCGCGTCGCCGGTCTCGAAACGCAGCGGATGGTCGGGGCCGGCCGCCGTCCAGTCCTCGACATTGGTGCGGAAAGCGATCTGGCGACCGCGCTCCCCTTGCGTCACGCGCATCTCGACGGCCAGGAACGGCGCATCCTCGACGCTGACGCCGACCCGCTCGACCGGCGTCACCAGCACGTAGCGCTCGGGATCCTTGCGCAGGATGGTCGAGAACAGCCTGACCAGAGGGGCCCGGCCGATCGGCGAACCGCGGTAGAACCACGTCCCATCCCGGGCGATGCGCATGTCGATTTCGCCGCAATAGGGCGGATTCCACAGATGCACAGGCGGCAGGCCGCGGCCGGCCGCGCCCGCCGCCGCCCGCGTCAACGCCTCCAGCCCGCCCGGCTCCGCACCCGAATCCGCCATCTTTTCGCGCCTCTTTGCCGGCGATGATGTCGATCACGGCGACCTGATCGCCGACGGATCGACAAGACCGCCGCAAGCCCTAATCTAAGCCTCCGACGCCAGAACGAAAGCCTCGGCGAGTCGCGACGCTCCGCGCCGCCGGCGGGAAAGGACAGGACATGACGATCGCCGCCGCCCCGCCCGCCGCCGCCGAAGAGGCGGCGGTCCGCGACGCCGAACAGACGCTCGCCCGCGTCGCCGCCGCCCGGCAGGCGATCGGCCATGTCATCTTCGGCCAGGAGGCGGTGGTCGAACACGCCTTCGTGACGCTGCTGTCGGGCGGCCACGGCCTGCTCGTCGGCGTGCCCGGCCTCGCCAAGACCAAGCTGGTCGAGACGCTCGGCGTGGTGCTCGGCCTCGCCGGACGGCGCGTGCAGTTCACGCCCGACCTGATGCCGGCCGACATTCTCGGCTCGGAAGTGCTGGAGGAAGGCGCCGACCATCGCCGCGCCTTCCGCTTCATCAAGGGGCCGATCTTCGCCCAGCTGCTGATGGCCGACGAGATCAACCGCGCCAGCCCGCGCACCCAGTCGGCGCTGCTGCAGGCGATGCAGGAGTATCACGTCACCGTCGCCGGCGAGCGCTACGATCTGCCGCATCCCTTCCACGTGCTGGCGACGCAGAACCCGCTCGAGCAGGAAGGCACCTATCCCCTGCCCGAAGCGCAGCTCGACCGTTTCCTGATGCAGATCGACGTCGCCTATCCCGACCGCGTCGCCGAAAAGCGCATCCTGATCGAGACGACCGGCGAGCGCGAGACGAAGCCGCAACAGGCGATGACCGCCGAAGAGCTGGTCGCCGCGCAGCGGCTGGTGCGCCGCCTGCCGGTCGGCGAGAGCGTCGTCGAGGCGATTCTCGATCTGGTGCGCGGGGCGCGGCCGGACGGCGGCGATCCGGACGTCGTCAAGCACATCGCCTGGGGGCCGGGGCCGCGCGCGGCGCAGTCGCTCATGCTTGCGACGCGCGCCCGCGCGCTCGCCGAGGGGCGCCTGTCGCCGTCGAAGGACGACGTCGCCGCGCTCGCCGAGCCAGTGCTGAAACACCGCATGGCGCTGACCTTCGCCGCCCGCGCCGAGGGCGAGACGATCGGCGGGCTGGTGAAGAAGCTGGTCGGCAAGCGGATCGGCTGATGGCGAAGAGACGCGCCAACTCCGCCCTGTCATGGCCGGGCTTGTCCCGGCCATCCACGCGACGCCGCTTGCGCGCGCTTGCGCAGGACGGCGCCCTCGCGCGCAGGGACATCGCGCATGGCTGACGCCCGCCTGCTCGCCGCCGACGAGGCCAAGCTCGCCTCGCGCCACAATCGCGGCGCGCTGTCGCTGGCGCGGCGGCTGCCGCAGCTCGTCGTGGCGGCGAAACAGGTCGCCTCGACGGTGATGCACGGCGTGCATGGGCGCCGGCGCGCCGGCGTCGGCGAAAGTTTCTGGCAGTTCCGGCCGTTCGCGCATGGCGAATCGGCGCAACGCATCGACTGGCGCCGCTCGGCCCGCGACGACCGGCTCTATGTGCGCGAGCGCGAGCTCGAGACGGCGCATACGGTGATGATCTGGATCGACCGTTCGCCGTCGATGGCCTACGTCTCCTCGCTGGCGCGCGAGTCGAAGCTCGATCGCGCGCTCATTCTCGGCATGGCGGCGGCCGACCTGCTGGTGCGCGGCGGCGAGCGCGTCGGTTTTCCCGGCCTGATGCGGCCGATCGCCCATCGCGCCGTCGTCGACAAGATCGCCGAAGCGATGATCACGCAGGAGCGCATCGCGCCCGACGTCGCGCAGGCGGAGTTGCCGCCCGCCGATCCGCTGCCGGCGCGGGCGCAGGCGGTGGTCGTCGGCGACCTTCTTTCGAGCCCGCACGACATCGGCGTCGCCGTCGAGGCGATGTCGGGGCGCGGCGCGCGCGGCCATGTGGTGATGATCGCCGATCCGGTGGAGGAGACCTTCCCCTTCGCCGGCCATACCGAATTCCTCGACGTCGACTCGCCGGCCCGGCTCAGGCTCGGCGAGGCGGCGAGCCTGCGCGAAACCTATTTGACGCGCCTCGCCGCCCATCGCGAGGCGATCCGCGCGATCTCGGCGACGCATGGCTGGAGCTTCGCCCTGCATCGCACCGACCGGCCCGCCTCCGAAGCGCTGCTCGCCCTGCGCGTGCAGCTCGAGGGGGCCGGCGTCTTTTTGCACGGGAGCGGGCGATGAT
>JAEULW010000121.1 GCA_016793505.1 Methylobacteriaceae bacterium
AATTAGCTAATAGAATGCCAGTAATAATTTTAACAGACCTAGATAGGACGCATTGTGCCCCCAGTTTAGTTTCAGCGTTGAGTCAGAGTTGCAATGTGCCGGATCGTATGTGTCTGCGAGTTGCTGTGCGCGAAGTTGAGAGTTGGTTGCTTGCGGATAGAAAGAATTTTTCGGAATATATAGGGGTACCAATTTCATTAGTTCCGCGTAGGCCGGATGAATTGGCCGACCCGAAAGCGACGATAATTAACATCGCGAAGCGAGGCAGCAGAAGTGCAAAATATGCTCTAGTTCCGAAGACGCAATCCGCGAGCGCTCAGGGAATTGAATATAATGAGTTCTTGATAGCATTTGTCGCATCGCGGTGGAATTTAGATCTTGCTTCATCAATTAGCCCGAGTTTGGCGCGGGCAATCCGCGCGCTGACAAGACAGTTCCAAGGGATGAGGTAAAGTAATGCTCGAAATCCGCAATCTGACGGTGAAGATCGCCGAGGAAGACAAGACGATCATCGACCGCTTCTCGCTGACGGTGAAAGACGGCGAGGTCGCCGCCATCATGGGGCCGAACGGCTCGGGCAAGTCGACGCTCTCCTACGCCATCGCCGGCAAGGAGGATTACGAGATCGTCGAGGGCGAGGTGCTGCTCGACGGCGAGAACATTCTGGAGATGGAGCCGAACGAGCGCGCCGCGAAGGGCCTGTTCCTCGCCTTCCAGTATCCGATCGAGATTCCCGGCGTCGCCACCATGACCTTCCTCAAGGCGGCGATGAACGCGCAGCGCAAGGCGCGCGGCGAGGCCGAGTTCTCGACGCCCGACTTCATGCGCACGGTGCGCGCGGCGGCCGACAAGTTGCAGGTGCCGATGGACATGCTGAAGCGCGGCCTCAATGTCGGCTTCTCGGGCGGCGAGAAGAAGCGCATGGAGATTTTGCAGATGGCGCTGCTGCAACCCTCCTTCGCGATTCTCGACGAGACCGATTCCGGCCTCGACATCGACGCGCTGCGCATCGTCTCGGACGGCGTCAACGCGCTGCGCGCCGAGACTCGCGGCTTCCTCGTCATCACGCATTACCAGCGCCTGCTCGATCACATCCGTCCCGACACGGTGCATGTGATGGCGAAGGGTCGGATCGTGCGCACCGGCGGCCCGGATCTGGCGCTGGAGCTCGAAAAGCACGGCTACAAGGACTTTCTGGGCGAGGCGGCGTGATGGGCGAGACGACCAGACTGCGCAGCCGCGCGGAAGCCGAGATCGAGGCGCACTTCGAGGCGATGATCGCCGGCGCGCCGCGCGCCGAGCAGGCCTGGCGCAGCGCCGCCTTCGACACGTTCCGGCGCGAGGGCCTGCCGTCGCGCCGCAACGAGCAATGGCACTACACCGACCTTCGCCGGCTGCTCGACGCGCCATCGCCGGCGCAGGCCGCGGCTGCCTCTGCGGCGCCGTTCGGCGCCGAAATCGAGGCGACGCTGATCGAGGTGACGGCGGCGGGCGACGCGATCGCGCCGCGCAAGCTGCCGAAGGGCGTCGCCGTGTCGACGCTGCGCGACGCCTGGATGACGGGCGATGAACTCAATCGCATCGTCGCCTATGCCGGCGCGGAGAACGATTCCGTCGTCGCGCTCAACACCGCCTTCGCCGAACATGGCGTCGTCATCGACATCGCCGCCAATTGCAGGCTCGATCGGCCGATCCATCTTCGCTTCGGCGCGCAGGGCGGCGCGGCTCAGTATGCGCGCGTCATCCTGCGCGTCGGCGCCGGCGCCGAGGCGACGTTGATCTCGAGCCATGTCGAGCGCGAAGGCTCGCATCCCTGCAACACGCTGGTCGAGATCCGCGCCGGCAAGAATGCAAAGGTCGAGCATGTGCGCGTCGGGCTCTCGGGCGCGGCGTCGCGCGCGTTGTCGACGCTGGCGGTGTCCTTGCACGAGGGGACGGAGCTGACGAGCTTCAACCTGATGATCGGCGGGGCGCTCAACCGGCATCAGATCTTCGCGCGTTTCGACGGCGAGGGCGGCAGGCTGACGCTGTCGGGCGCGACGCTGCTGCGCGACGCCCAGCATGCCGACACGACTCTGGTCGTCGATCACGCTGCGCCGAACTGCGTCAGCCGCGAGCGCTTCAAGCATATCGTCGACGGGCAGGCGACCGGCGTCTATCAGGGCAAGATCATCGTGCGCCCGGGCGCGCAGAAGACCGACGGCGGCATGAAGAGCGACGCGATCCTGCTCGGGCCGGAGGCGCGCATGCACAACAAGCCGGAGCTGGAGATTTTCGCCGACGACGTGGTCTGCGGCCATGGCGCGACCTGCGGCGCGCTCGACGACGATCAGCTGTTCTATCTGCGCGCCCGCGGACTGCCGAAGGCGGAGGCCGAGACGCTGCTGCTAGAAGCCTTCGCCGGCGAGGCGATCGAGACAGTGTCGCACGAAGGCCTGCGCGAGGCGTTGGCGCGGGCGGTCAGCGACTGGCTTGGGAGGCGTAGCTCATGAATGCGCCCTTCGACGCCGCCGCGCCCTATGACGTCGCTGCTATCCGCCGCGATTTTCCAGCGCTGGAGGTCAAGCCCTACGGCAAGACGCTGGTCTATCTCGACAACGCCGCCTCGGCGCAGAAGCCGCGGCCGGTGCTCGACCGGATGATGCAGGTTTACGAACGCGAATACGCCAACGTGCATCGCGGCCTGCATTATCTCGCCAACGCCGCGACGGACGCGTTCGAGCAGGCGCGCGAGCAGGTGCGCGCGTTCCTCAACGCCGGGTCGACCGAGGAGATCGTCTTCACGCGTTCGGCGACGGAGGCGATCAATCTCGTCGCCGCCTCGTTCGGTCAGGCGCATGTCGCGGCGGGCGACGAGATCGTTCTTTCGATCATGGAGCATCACTCCAACATCGTGCCCTGGCATTTCCTGCGCGAGCGCAAGGGCGCGGTGCTGAAATGGGTCGATGTCGACGATGACGGCCATTTTTCGCTGGAGGCGTTCGAGCGCGCTCTGACGCCGCGTACGAAGATCGTGGCGATCACGCATATGTCGAACATGCTCGGCACGGTGACGCCGATCAGGGAGATCGTCAGGATCGCGCATGCGCGCGGCGTCAAGGTGCTGGTCGACGGCTCGCAGGGCGCGGTGCATCTCGACGTCGACGTGCGCGATCTCGATTGCGATTTCTACGTCGTCACCGGCCACAAGCTCTACGGACCGACCGGCATCGGCGCGCTCTATGGCAAGCGCGAGGCGCTGGAGGCGCTGCCGCCGTTCAACGGCGGCGGCGAGATGATCGAGACGGTGACGATGGAGGGGGTGACCTACAATCATCCCCCGCATCGCTTCGAGGCGGGCACGCCGCCGATCGTGCAGGCGGTCGGCCTCGGGGCGGCGCTCGACTACATGCAGAAGATCGGGCGGGCGCGCATCCGCGCGCATGAGGAGGCGCTCGGCGCCTATGCCCAAGAGCAGCTCGAGGCGATGAATTCGATCCGCGTCTTCGGCCGGGCGAAGGGCAAGGGCGCGATCGTCTCCTTCGAGATGGCGGGGGCGCATGCCCATGACGTGGCGACGGTGATCGACCGGCAGGGCGTCGCGGTCAGGGCCGGCACGCATTGCGCGCAGCCGCTGCTCAAGCGCTTCGGCGTCACCTCCACCTGCCGGGCCTCCTTCGCGCTCTACAACACGCGCGAGGAGGTCGACGCGCTGGTCGCCGCTTTACGCAAGGCCGAGGCTCTGTTCTCCTGAGGTCGTCATGAGCGAATTGAAGACCTATGACGAGACGCAGCCGAACCACCCCGCGGTGGCGACGGCGCCGGCGCTCGCGCCCGAGGAGCTGGACCGCCTCACCGACGAGGTGATCCAGGCGCTGAAGACCGTCTACGATCCGGAGATCCCGGCCGACGTCTACGAACTCGGCCTGATCTACCGGATCGAGATCACCGACGAGCGCTTCGTCAATATCGACATGACGCTGACCGCGCCGGGCTGTCCGGTGGCCGGCGAAATGCCGGGCTGGGTCGAGGCGGCGGTGCAGGGCGTGCCGGGCGTCTCGGGCTGCAAGGTGACGATGGTGTTCGATCCGCCCTGGGACCAGAGCCGCATGTCGGACCTCGCCCGGGTGGCGCTGGACATGTGGTGAGGGCGGCGGGCGCGGCGGCGCTGTCGCGAACGGGTTGGCGTTCCCATATAATGGCTTGACTGGTCCGGACCTTGAATCCGGTCGAGGAGACGAACATGGCGAAGTCCCGATTTGCCGTCATCAGCCTGACGGAGGCGGCGGCCGATCGCATCCGCGAGATCATGGCGAACGCCGAGGCGCCGGTCGCCGGTCTGCGGCTCGGCGTGAAGAACGGCGGCTGCGCCGGCATGGCCTACACGATGGAATGGGCCGACAGCGTCGGGCCGCATGACGAGGTGGTCGAGGACAAGGGCGTCAAGGTTCTGATCGACCCCAAGGCGGTGCTGTTCCTGCTCGGCACGCGCATGGATTTTCGCACCGACAGGCTGTCCTCGGGCTTCGTGTTCGAAAATCCGAACCAGACCTCGGCCTGCGGATGCGGCGAATCGGTGCAGCTGACGCCGGCGGCGCCGCAGGCCGAAGACGCCGGCGCGCCGGCCTGAGGCGATGGACGCCGAGGGCATCGCCGAGCTGTTCGCGCCGGTCGGGCCGGTGCAGGCGCGGCGCATGTTCGGCGGCTACGGGATCTATCTCGACGGCGTCATCTTCGCGCTGCAGGTCGACGGCGAGATCATGCTGAAAGGCGACGACCAGACACGCGCCGCCTACGACGCGGCCGGCATGGCGCAATGGGTCTACGAGATGAAGGGCAGGGCCGGCGCCATGCCCTACTGGCGCATGCCCGACCTGTGTTTCGACGACGAGGCCGAGCTGAAGCGCTTGTCAGCGCTGGCGCTGGCGGCGGGGCGCCGGCACGCGGCGGCGAAGACGAAGCCCGCGCCGCGGCCGGGCCGGAAAGCCCGGCCCGCCGGCCGCTCTCAGAGCGTGAAAGCGCGGACGTAGACGGTCACCACGCCGTCGGCGTCGGGCGGCGTCACGGCGACGTCGAGCGTTCGGCCGGCGCCGCGCGGGAAGGCGGCGATCGACAGCGCCTTTTCCTGTCCCGGGGTCCAGAAGCCGTGGTCGGCGCCGAGCAGCCCGGCGGGGCCCGGGCGGAAGGCGGTCGCGGCCAGGCCATTGCCGGCCAGAAACGCCTCGAAATCGGCGGCGGACATCCGCATCCTGAATTCGATGAGGCTGTCGAGGCCGGTCTCGCCATGGGCGCCGGCGAGGTCATAGCGGCGCGGCGGCTTCAGGCCGGCGCGCTCGAAAATCTGCTTGGGGTCGAGGCTTTCGCGCCGAGGCTCGGTCATCGCGGAGCTTCCGTTGACGAGGCGCATCGCGGCGAAAGCGGCGACGGCCAGACTGAGAAAAGCGCGCCGGGGCGTCATCGGCCCGACGGATTGTCGATCTGGTGTTGCGGGATGGGCGAGCCGCGCGTCCATTGCAGGCGGCGGCGGAAGGCGCCCAGCTCGTCATATTCCTTCGCCAGACCCTCGCGATGGAAATCGCCCATGAACTCGTCGGTGATGGTGACGCCGGCGATCGTCACCGACTTGCCGCCGTCCCAGTTGTAGCGGTCGTAGAACTTGTATTGCAGGTCGAGCGTGATCGGCGCGGCGCCGGCGGGCACGACGACGCGGCCTTTGACCCAGGTCGTGTAGCCGCCTACGGCGAAGAACCAGTTCCGGCTCTCGTGCTTGTAGTTGTAGCCGTTCCATCCGTGCTTCGACGTGACGTCGTAGGTTCCGGGCGGCAGTTGCTCGATCCAGGCGCGCAGCAGGTCGACCTCCGCGCGGTAGAGTTCGCGCGCCGAGGGCGTCTCGGCGACCATGCCTTCGAGGTCGATCGTCAGCGGCCGGCCGTGATTGCCGAAATAGTGGCGCAGATGCACCGCCGCGTCGTCGCCGATCGCCGCCGCCGAACCGCCCCAGAACAACGCCGAGGTCACCGGGTTGACCATGATCGTGCCGTAGATCGCCAGCGTGCGGGCGTCGTAGGGCTGGGAGTTCCAGGCGCCGGCGCCGGGATCGTGGCCGAGCGGGGGATCGTCGACGCCGAGCTTGAAGTCGGGCGAGGGCGGGATGACGGGCGTCGGCGTCGGCGGAACCGGCGTCGGGCCGGGCGGCGGCGGAGTCGGGCGCGGCCGCGGCGGCGGCGGCTTCGGCCGCACGCGCGAGGGCGGCCGCGGCGGGCGGCCTTGCGGCAGCAGCGAGTCGAGGCGCGTCAGCGTGTCCTTGCCGGCGACGCCGTCGACGGCGAGTTTCTGCGCCGTCTGGAAGCGGCGGACGACGGCCTCGGTCTCATCGCCGAAGATGCCGTCCGGCGCGCCGTGCCGGCGGCGCGTCGAGACCGGCATCGCATAGCCGACGCGCAGCAGGCCGGCCTGCAGCAGCGCGACGCCGCGGCTGGTCTCGCCCTTGGCGAGCGGCGGCGCGTTCTGCGCCGCCTTCTCGAGGCGGGCGTCGCCGCGGAACAGGATCGACCGCAAGGTCATGAGGTCCGGTCCGGATGTCCAGGCGATCAGATTGATGTCGCGCGCGCCGAGCTTGCGTGCGCGCGCGCACGGCTCATGGCGCGGGCGACGCCAGCGGCTTGTCCTTCTCGACGACGAAGGTGGCGACGATCCTGATCGGCTTGTCGCCGGTGTTCTTGGCGCCGTGGATGGCGCCGGGCGGCACCGAATAGGTCGTGCCCGGCTTCATCACGAGTTCGGGCTGGCCTTCGACCTGGAAGGTCGCCTCGCCCTCG
>JAEULW010000118.1 GCA_016793505.1 Methylobacteriaceae bacterium
AGATGCGCGTCGACCAGCAGACGCAGGGCCGGATCGAGCACGCCGGAGGCGTAGCGCAGACAGATGTCGTCGGACGGGGCGGCGGCGAATGCGGCGGGCGCGGTCATGACGTTTCTCCGAGCGCCGCCCGCAATTTCTGCAGGGCGAGGCGCAGGCGTGATTTCACGGTTCCGAGCGGCGCGCCGAGCGCGTCGGCGATCTCGCTCTGGGTGGCGCCGCCGTAGAAGGCGAGATGCACCACCTTGCGCTGGTCGGGCGGCAGGTCGGCGAGGAGGCGGGCGAGGCGCGCGCCGTCGAGGCCGGCCTCGTCGCCCGCCGCGGCGGCGATGTCGAGCGCCGCGCCGTCGAGCGGCGCGGATTTGGCCAGGCGCTGGTCGCGCCGCAGCCGGTCGATGCGGGCGTTCACAGCGATCGTGAACACCCAGGCCGAGGCGCCGCCGCGAGCGCGATCGAACTGGCCGGCGCGCCGCCACAGCGACAGCATGGTCTCCTGCGCCACGTCCTCGGCGGCGTCCGCCGACAGGCCGAAGCGCATCGCCTGCGCCTTCACGCGCGGCGCATACCAGGCGAAGAGCTCGGCGAAGGCCTGTCGGTCGGCGGAGCGGGCGACGGCCTCGATCAGGGCGGCGCGGCGCGCGTCGTCGTCGGGAGCGATCATGCGCCACGCTTGGCGGCGCGCGGGCGGCGCGTCAAGCCGCGGCAGCCGGAGCGCGGCGAGGCTCATGACTTCGGCGCCTCGTAGACGACATGGCGCACGTCGATCGTGCCGACGGCGAAGCCGGCTTCGCAATAGGCGAGATAATAGCGCCACAGGCGCCGGAAGCGCGCGTCGAAGCCGAGCGGCTCGATGCGCGGCCAGGCCGCCTCGAAGCGCTCGCGCCAGATCCGGCAGGTCGCCGCGTAGTCGGCGCCGAAGGCCCGCTCGCCGACGACGGCGAGCCCGGCCTCGGCGCCGAGCCAGCGCATGTGGGTCGGCGTCGGCAGCATGCCGCCGGGAAAGATGTGGGCGCGGATGAAGTCCATCTCGCGGCGATAGCGGGGAAAGATGTCCTCGCGGATGGTGATCGCCTGCAAAGCGGCGCGCGCGCCGGGCGCGAGGCGGCGCGCCAGCGCGGCGAAATAGCCCGGCCAGAAAGCCTCGCCCACCGCCTCGACCATCTCGATCGAGACGACCGCGTCGTAGACGCCCGGCTCGTCGCGATAATCGCGCAGCGCGATCTCGACGCGATCGTCGAGCCCGGCGGCGGCGATGCGGGCGGTCGCGTAGTCGAACTGCTCGCGCGAGATGGTGAGGGCGGTGACGCGCGCGCCGCGCTCGCGCGCCGCGTAGGCGGCGAAGCCGCCCCAGCCGCAGCCGATCTCGAGCACGCGCGATCCCGGCCCGATGCGCGCGGCGTCGGCGATCGCCGCGTATTTGCGCGCCTGCGCGGCCTCGAGATCGTCGCCGACGTCGAGGCCGGCCGAATAGGTCATCGAGGGATCGAGCCAGAGCGCATAGAAGGCGTTGCCGAGATCGTAGTGCGCATGGATGTTGCGGCGCGAGCCGGCGCGCGAATTGCGATTGAGCCAATGCCGCGCCATCTGCGCGGCGCGCGCCAGCGGATGGGCGGCGAAGCGATCGATCAGCGCCTGGTTGGCGGCCAGCAGGGCGAGCAGCGCGACGGGATCGTCGCTCGTCCATTCGCCAGCGAGATAGCCCTCGGCGAAGCCGACGTCGCCGGCTGCGAGGCGCCGCACGAACCGAAAGGAGCGCGCCTCGAAATGCGCATGCGGGCCGGGCCGCGCGCCGCAGAAGCGCGCCTTGCGGCCGTCCGGCATGGTCACGTCGAGACTGCCGGCCTCCAGATGCAGCAGCGCGCGCAATGCGCGCCGCAGGCTCCAGGGCAGATCGCGGTCGCCGATCAGCGCGCGCGGCGACAGGGCGTCGAACGTCTCGAAGGCAACATCGGTCATGTCGTTTCACTCGCGCTCGTCGAGGAATAGGGTCCGGGCGCCGCAAGGCTGACGGGCGGCGGCGGCGGCGGTCGCGGTTGCAGGCGGTGGCCGAGGCGCCAGAGTTTCAGCGCCTGCCAGTGGATGCCGGCGAGCGCCTTGAAGCCGAGCAGCGGCGTCGCCGCGAGGCGGCGCAGGATCGCCGCGCGCGTCGCCTCGAACGGCGTCGCCTCGATCAGCGCGGTCAACTGCACGCCCGACCGGTCGCGCTCGATGATCTTCAGGCCGAAGACCTCGGCCTGCGGCGCCGTCAGGACGAAGCGGTAGCGCTGCGCCATGTCGATGAAGGGCGAGACGTAGAAAATCTTGTCGCATTCATGCGGCGCCGGCCGGCCGCGCGCGTCGCAGGCGAGCGGAAAGAAATACGAATGGCGCTCGCCGAAGGTGTTGCGCACCTCGTAGAGCGCGCTCGTCGCCCGGCCGTTCGGGTCGAAGCCGACATAGACGGCGAGCGGATTGAAGACGAAGCCGAGAATGCGCGGGAAGCAGGACAGGATCAGCCGCGCCGGCGCCGGCATTCCATGGGCGGCGTGCAGCGCGTCGACATGGGCGCGCAGCGAGGCGCCGTCGCAGGGCCCGTGATCGCGCGGATCGAAACCGAGCAGATTGAAGCGGCCGACCGAGAAGAACGGGCTGACGCGCCCGGCCTCGGCCAGCCGGTCGAGGTCGATCAGGATCGACAGCATGTCGTAGCGAAAGCGCAGCGGCCGCGCGCCGAGGCGGGCATGAAAAATGCGCGCGTCGCAGAGCGCGAGGGGCGCGGTCATCGCCGCCATGGCGCCTCGCCTCCGAAAGCGCGCGCGGCGGCAAGGCCGGAGCGCAATCCGTCCTCGTGGAAGCCGTAGCCGGTCCAGGCGCCGGCGAAGCGCAGCGCGCCGCTCTGAATCGTCTTGAGGCGGCTTTGCGCGGCGATCGCCGCGCCGTCATAGAGCGGATGATCGACGTCGAAGGTCGCGAAGATTTTTTCCGGCGCGACCGGCCGGTCGGGATTGAGCGTGACGAAGAGCGGCGTCTCGTCGGGAAGCGCTTGCAGGCGGTTCATCCAGTAGGTCACGGCGGGCCGCGCCGCGCGATCCTTGCGCAGGGCGTTCCACGCGGCCCAGGCGGCGCGCCGGCGCGGCATCAGCGCCGCGTCGCGATGGACGACGACGCGATTGGCGCTGACGCGGAAGGCGCCGAGCACGTCGCGCTCGGCCGCGGTGGCGTCGGCGAGCAGCGCCAGCGCGGTCGGCGCATGGGTGGCGAAGATCGCCGCGTCATGCGCGCTGACGCCGCCGGCCGCGTCCTCGACGACGACGCCGGCGCCCTGGCGCCGCACGGCGCGCGCCGCGACGCCCTTGCGCAGCGTCGCGCCGAGCCGGCGCTCGAGCGCGGCGACATAGGTGCGGCTGCCGCCCTTCACCGTGCGCCAGACCGGACGGTCCCATTGCAGCAGCCTGTGATTGTCGAAGAAGGCGAGGAAGGCGCGGGCCGGAAAGGCCAGCGTCTCGCCCGGCGTCATCGACCAGATCGCCGCGCCCATCGGCGCGACGTAGTCGTCGCGCAGCGCGGCGCCGAAGCCGCGCCCCGCCAGATAGTCGGCGAGCGTCTCCTCGCCGATCGCGCCGGCGGCGACGTCGGCGCGGGCGCGCGTCTGGAAGCGGCGGACCTCGTCGAGAAAACGCCAGAAGCGCGGCGAGACCGCGTTGCGGCGCTGCGCGAAGAGGCCGCCGAGCGGCGCCTTGTCCCGCCCCGACCATTCGAAGCCGCCATCCGAACAGGACAGCGCAAAGCTCATGTCGGAAGCGATGGTCTCGACGCCGGCCCAGGCGAAGAGCGCGGTCAGGTCGGGATAGTTGAGCTCGTTGTAGACGATGAAGCCGACATCGACGGCGACCGGCCGGCCGCCATGATCGACGTCGATCGTATGGGCGTGGCCGCCGAGGCGCGGGGCCTGCTCATACAGCGTCGTCTCGACGCCGGGGCGGCCGGCGAGCGCGATCGCCGCGCCGAGGCCGGACACGCCGCCGCCGATGATCGCGACGCGCATGTCAGCCCCAGCGCTGCGCCAGATAAGCGCCGACGCCCGCCGCGACCGTGGTCAGGACCGTGCCCCAGGCGATGTCGGCGACCGTGACCACGGCCGGCCAGTCGCGCATCACCGCCCAGTTGGTCAGGTCGTAGGTGGCGTAGGCGACGAAGCCGAGAATGGCGGCCGGGAGCAGGGCGGCGCGCCAGTCGCCGCCGGCGGCGGCCGGGGCCAGGGCAAACCAGGAGACGCCGCCGAGATAGACGAGGTAGAACAGGATCGCCGGGCCGAGCCGGAAATCGGGCGCCAGAAGATGGCCGATCTGCTGGCGGTAGAAATCTTTCGCGACCACCCCGAGCCAGATCGCGTCGAGGATCAGGAAGGCGAGGGCGGTCGCGGCAATGGCGATGGACAGGCGCATGGACAGGTCTCCATGCGCTTTACGCGGGCAACGGCGGATCGGA
This sequence comes from Methylobacteriaceae bacterium, assembly GCA_016793505.1. Classification (GTDB taxonomy): domain Bacteria; phylum Pseudomonadota; class Alphaproteobacteria; order Rhizobiales; family Beijerinckiaceae. The sequence continues at coordinate 4,465 of JAEULW010000118.1, forward strand.
TCATCGCCGCGCGCCGGGGCCGGCGAATTTGACACGGGGCCCCTGCCTCATTATCAATATCGATAATTGAGGCTGGGGACGGAGCCCGGTGCGGCCGCGCGATCTTGTCTATGACCGCCTGAAGCAGCGCATTCTGCTGAACGCGCTGGCGCCGGAAACGGCGCTGACCGAACTCGGCCTCGCCCAGGAGCTGGGGGCGAGCCAGGGCACGGTGCGCGAGGCGCTGCTGCGGCTGCAGGAGGACGGGCTGGTGACGCGCTCGGGCCATCGCGGCACGACGGTGACGCCGCTCGACGCCGAGGCGGCGATCGAGATTCTGGCCCTGCGCCGGCAGATCGAGCAGCGCGGCGCCTTGCGCGCGGCGGCGCGGATCGACGCCGCCGGCCTCGCCGCGCTGGCCGATCTGCAACGGCGCATGGATGGCGCGGCGGCGGCGGGCGAGGCCTATCGCCTGATCGAGCTCGACGTCGCCTTCCACATGACGATCTTCCGCGCCGCCGGGCTCGGCGCGCTGGAGCCGATCCTCAATCGCTGCATGCTCCACACGCATCGCCACAAGCTGTGGGCGCCGCGCCACAACCGGCCGCTGGCCGAAACGGCGGCGCGGCACCGGCCGATCCTGACGGCGCTGAAGCAGGGCGGCGAGGCGCTCGCCGCCGCGCTCGGCCAGCATCTCGACACCATCGTGGACCTCGCCCCGGAGCGCATCGCCTCATGACCCGCCCTGTCGATCCGCAGATGCGGCGCATCCTCGCCGCGCTCCTCGCCGCGCCGGCGGTCGATCTGCAGGCGCTGCCGATGGCGCAGGCGCGCGCGACGTTCGAGACGCAGCAGGCGCCCTGGCGCTGGCGGGCGCGGCCGATCGAGACGCGCGATCTCGACGTTCCGGGCGCGGCCGGCCCGATGCGCGCGCGGCTTTATCTGCCGCGGCCCGGCGCGCCGGCGCCGCTCGTCCTCTACGCGCATGGCGGGGGCTGGACCTTCGGCTCGATCGACACGCATGACACGATCATCGCGGGACTGGCGATCGACAGTGGCGCGGCGGTGCTCGGCGTCGACTACCGGCTCGCGCCCGAGCATCCGTTTCCGGCGCCTGTCGACGATCTGCTCGCCGCGCTCGGTTTCGTCGAGGCGGGCGGGCTCGGGCGCGAGGTCGATCCGGCGCGGATCGCGCTCGCCGGCGATTCGGCCGGCGCCAACATCGCGCTCGGCGCGCTGATCGCGCGGCGCGAGGCGGGCGGCGCTCTGCCGCGCACGGCGGCGCTCTATTACGGCTGCTACGCGCCGATCTTCGACACGCAGAGCCATCGCGACTGCGGCGAGGGCTATCTGTTGCGCAGCGAGATGATGCGCTGGTACTGGCGCAACTTCCTCGGCCCGCATCAGGAGTCCGCGCCGCCGCCGGCGGCCGCCCCGCTCGTCGCCGATCTGACCGGCCTGCCGCCGCTCTATCTCAACGCCGCCGGGCTCGATCCGCTGCTCGACGACACGATGATGATCGCCGCGCGTCTGGCGAGCGCCGGCGTGCGGCATCGCCTCGACGTCTATCCGGGCGTCGTGCACGGCTTCCTGCGCCTCGCCCGCGACCTGCCGGCGGCGCGCACGGCGATCGCCGACTCGGCGGCGTGGATCGCAGCGCGGTTCGCCGCGCAGGAATGAGGCCGGGCGCGCGGCGATCGTCCGCGGTCGGACGGGGCGCGTCGAGGCAGTGACAAAGGGCGCGGGACGAAGATGACAAGACCCAATCCCATCGGCGTGATCTCGATGTTCTATGCGCGGCCGTTCGGCCGCGAACATTTCAACAGCTTCGCGCGCGCCAGGGCGGCCGGCTGCGATTTCGTCGAACTGCTGGTTCCCGAGCCCGGCGAACTCGACGCGGCCGAGACGCGCGCGGCGCTCGCCGATCATGGTCTCGGCGTCGAGCTTGCGGCGCGCGTCAATCTGCAACGTGACCTCGCCAGCGCCGATGCGGCGGCGGCGGAGGCGGGCGTCGCCTATCTGGAGCGCTGCGTCGACGTCGCCGTCGCCTTCGGCGCGAAGATCGTCGGCGGGCCGCTCTACGGCGCGCCGCTGGTCTTCGCCGGCCGCGCGCCGGCGCCGGTGGCCGAGGACGAGCGCAAGCGGCGCATCGACCAGATCGTCGCCGGGCTCAAGCGCGCGGGACGGCGCGCCGCCGAGGCCGGCGTGAAGCTCGCCGTCGAGCCGCTCAACCGCTTCGAGACCGACATCGCCAACACGACGGGCCATGGGCTGGCGCTGGTCGAGATGGTCGACCTGCCGAGCGTCGGCGTGATGCTCGACACGTTCCACATGAACATGGAGGATCCCGACATCGCGGCGGCGATCCGCCGCGCCGGGCGGCGCATCGCGCATTTCCAGGCGAACGAGAATCATCGCGGATTCGTCGGCTCGGGGCACATCGACTGGAGCGCGGTCGCGCGGGCGCTGCACGACGTCGGCTATCGCGGGCCGATCACGCTCGAGCCGTTCCGGCGCGACGACGAGCGGCCGGGCGTGCCGCTGGCGCAATGGCGCGCGCCGCAGAAGGACGAGGATGGCGAGCTCGCCGCCAGCGTCGCCTTTCTCGAGGCGGCGCTGCGCTTCGCCGGGAGGGGCGCATGACAACGCGGATCGGCTGGATCGGCTGCGGCGTTCACGCCAACGAGATGCTGCTGCCGCAACTGACGCGGCTCGATGTCGAGCTTGTCGCGCTGTGCGACGTCGACGCGGATCGGCTCGGCCGCACGGCGCGGCGCTATGGCGTCGCGTCGCAGGACGCGACGCGCGACTGGCGGGCGCTGCTGGCGCGTAGCGATCTCGACGCGATCGGCGTCGCGGCGGGGCCGGCGGCGCATCACGAGATCGGCCTCGCCGCTCTGGCGCGCGGGCTGCCGGCATTTCTGGAAAAGCCGCCGGCCGCCGACGCGGCGCGGGCGCGCGCGCTCGCCGAGGCGGCGCGGCGCGCCGGCAAGCCGGTCGCGCTTGGCTTCATGAAACGCTATTCGACGGCCAACCGCATCGGCGGAAATATCGTGCGCGGCGCCGGCTTCGGCGCGCCGGCGACGTTTCTCGGCCACTACATGACGGCGCCGACCTATTTCGAAAAGGACCCGGACTACACCGGCTTCTATCTGCATCACTGCGTGCATTATCTCGACCTCGTTCCTTGGCTGATGGGCGAGGTCGTCGATCTCGGCGTGCGCGCGCACGAGCTGGCGCCCGGCAAACTGGCGCTGCATGTCGATTTCCGCTTCGCTTCGGGCGCGATCGGCGCGTTGCAGATGGGCACGCATCAATCCCGCGGCACGCCGATGGAGTGGTGGCAGGTCACCGCCGATCATCAGCGCGTCGAAGTGCGCAACGTGCACGAGGTGCGCCACTATCGCGCGCCGCCCTTCAAGGCGTCGCGCGGCGACGCGACGTTGCGCGAGGGCGAGGACACGATGGTCTGGGAGCCCAATCTGACCGTCGCGGCGAACGAGGATCACAAGGGCTATCACGCGCTGCTCGGCGATTTTCTCGCCGCCGTGCGCGGCGAGCCCTCGACGATCCCGACCGCCGAGGACGGGGCGCGCGCCATGGCGCTGCTCGATCGCATGATCGCCGGCGCCGAGGCGGGCCGGGCGCGGCGCTGATTGCCGGCGGGCGCGCCGGCGCGCAGAATGCGCGCATGACCATGCCGCGATGCGAGGCGCCGATTCGCGCTGCGCTGGCGCTCTGCGCCGGCGTCGCGGCGTCGTGCGTCGCGATGGGCGAGAGCGTCGCGGCGCCGCGCGGGCGCTACGTCTACGTTTCGGTCGGCGCCTGCATGGCGGCGGGGCGATTGCCGCTCGCCTGGTGCGAGAACGCCGCGGCGAACGCGCGCGCGGCGTTCGAGGAGGCGGCGCCGCGCCATGCGACGCGCGCCGCCTGCGAGAAGGCGCATGGCGCCGGGCGCTGCCTTCCTGCTGCGACCGGCGACGGCCGCGGCTTCGCGCCGCGCCAGGGCGGCTTCGTGATCACCGTGACGGGCGCGCGCGAGGCGAGCGTCGAGCCGGGGGCGCGCGGCGTCGCGGCGAAGCCGCGTTCTGTGCTGACGCGGGACGTGTCGGTGGCCGGTCGCAAGGAGACGCGCGAGGACGCCGCGCGCGAGGAAGCGGCGGGCGAGGCGGAGAGCGAGGCGCCGCGCCGGCCGTTCGGCAAGCTGCCGCCGCCTGTGCGCTTCGATCCGAATTTCGATTGCGCCTCGGTGCTGGAGCCCGGCGCGCGCGGCGGCTCGCCCGGCTGCTATCCGGCGCCGGCGCGGCGTCGCTGATCGCGGCGCGCGGGCGCCGTGCGCCGGCGCACGCCGGCGGCGCGTGGAGCGGGTCATTCTGATCCGGGGCGGCAGGAGCGCAGCGACATGGCGTCAACGTTGATCGGCGTCGGCCGACGTCTGACGTGGGACGATTTCAAGGAGCAGCAACCGCCGCCCGAAGCGCCGCACGCCGCTGCGGGGGCGTTCATGACGCGCAGCGTCGCGGGCGGCGCGCCGAAGAAGATCCAGCATCCCGGCGCGTCCGCGCCGATCTATTTTCTCGCCGACGACATCACGATCAGGATCGAGCTCGGCGACAAGACCTTCCGCTCGCCAGCCGTCGCGAAGATGGCGGCCGGCGCGAAGGCCGAGCTGCTGGCGCACGAGCAGGGTCACTACGATCTCTACGCGCTGGTGCTGCGCGACTGGTTCTACGAGCTGACGACGCTCACCGGCCGCAGCTATGACGATCAGGCCGCGCTCGTCCGGCTGCTGTCGACGCTGAAAGCGAGCTATCTCGATCGCATCGGCGAGATTCAGCAGATCTACGACAGCGACACCGAACACAATTTCAACAGCGCCGAACAGAAGACGTGGCTGCGCGCGATCCGGCGCGCCCGCAAGCTGAAGCGCCAGCCGATCGTCGAAGGCAAGAACGGCAAGCCGCTCGAGCGCCGGCTGTTCGACGTGCTGAAAGAGATGGAGCTGCTGGTCTGAGCGCCGGGAGCGCTCAGGCCTTCATCTTGGCCTCGCGGCGGCGGGCGTGCAGGATGAACTCGGTGTAGCCGTTCGGCTGCTTCGCGCCCTCGAAGACGAGGTCGCAGGCCGCCCGGAAGGCGACGCCGTCGAAGGCCGGCGCCATCGGCCGGTAGAGCGGATCGCCGGCGTTCTGGCGATCGACGACGACCGCCATGCGCTCGAGCGCGGCGCGCACCTCGGCCTCGCCGACGACGCCGTGCATCAGCCAGTTGGCGATGTGCTGGCTGGAGATGCGCAGCGTGGCGCGGTCCTCCATCAGGCCGACGTCGTGAATGTCCGGCACCTTGGAGCAGCCGACGCCCTGATCGATCCAGCGCACGACATAGCCGAGAATGCCCTGACAATTGTTGTCGAGCTCCTCGCGAATGGCGGCGGCGTCGGGACGCGCCTCGGCGAGCGGGATGGTCAGGATATCGGCGAGCGGGGCGCGATTGCGGCCGGCGAGCTCGCTCTGGCGGGCGGCGACGTCGACGATGTGATAGTGCAGCGCGTGCAGCGTCGCGGCGGTCGGCGAGGGCACCCAGGCGGTGTTGGCGCCGGCCTGGGGGTGGCCGATCTTCTGCGTCAGCATGTCGGCCATGCGGTCGGGCGCGGCCCACATGCCCTTGCCGATCTGGGCGCGGCCGGGCAGGCCGCAGGCGAGGCCGGCGTCGACATTGGCGTCCTCATAGGCCCTGATCCAGGCGGTTCGGCGCATCGCCTCCTTGCGCACCATCGGGCCGGCGGCCATCGAGGTGTGGATCTCGTCGCCGGTGCGGTCGAGAAAGCCGGTGTTGATGAAGCAGACGCGATGGCGCGCCGCCGCGATGCAGGCGCGCAGATTGATCGTGGTGCGCCGCTCCTCGTCCATGATGCCCATCTTCAGCGTGTGGCGGGCGAGGCCGAGCATGTCCTCCACCGCGGCGAAGAGATCATTGGCGAAGGCGACCTCGTCGGGCCCGTGCATCTTCGGCTTGACGATGTAGACCGAGCCGGCGCGGCTGTTGCGCAGGCCGGAGGTCTTCTTCAGATCGTGCAGGGCGATCAGCGCCGTCACCGCGGCGTCGACGATCGTCTCGGGAACCGGCGCGCCGGCGCCGTCGCGCACCGCGTCGGTCTCCATGTGGTGGCCGACATTGCGCACCAGCATCAGGCTGCGCCCGTGCAGGGTGAGGGGCTTGCCGTCGGGCCCCGCATAGTCGCGATCGGGGGCGAGCGCGCGGCGCAGCGTGCGGCCGCCCTTGTCGAAATCGGCGGTCAGATCGCCCTTCATCAGGCCGAGCCAGTTGCGATAGACCTCGACCTTGTCGGCGGCGTCGACGGCGGCGACGCTGTCCTCGAGATCGATGATGGCGGAGATCGCCGCCTCGAGCACGACGTCGGCGACGCCGGCGCGATCGTCGCGGCCGATGCGGCTCGCCCGGTCGACGACGATCTCGGCGTGCAGGCCATTGTGGCGCAACAGGATCGACGTGGGCGAATCCGCCGGGCCGCGATAGCCGGCGAAGCGGGCGGGATCGCGCAGCTTGCGCACTTCGCCGCCCGGCATGTGCAGCGCCAGCCGGCCATGGGCGACGGACATCGCGTCGATGTCGGCCCAGGAGCCTTCGGCCAGCGGGGCGATGGCGTCGAGATAGTCGCGGGCGCGGGCGATGACCTTGGCGCCGCGCGCCGGATCGTAGCCGGCGGCGGGCGCGGCGCCGTCGTAAGGCAGGGCGTCGGTTCCATAGAGCGCGTCGTAGAGGCTGCCCCAGCGGGCGTTGGCGGCGTTCAGCGCGTAGCGCGCATTGGAGGCGGGCACGACCAGCTGCGGCCCGGCGATGCGGCCGAACTCCTCGTCGACATTGCCGGTCTCGATGCGGAACAGCGGCGGCTCGTCGCGCAGATAGCCGATCTGGCGCAGAAAGGCCTGATAGGCCTCGGGATCGCCGGCGCCGCCGCGGGCGCGATGCCAGTCGTCGATCTTCGCCTGCAGCTCATCGCGCACCTCGAGCAGCGCCCGGTTGCGCGGCGCGAAGTCGGCGACGAGGCGCGACAGGCCGGCGACGAAGGCCTCGCGCGTCACGCCGGTTCCCGGCAGCGCTTCCGCGACGATGAAGGATTCGAGGACGGGATCGATGCTGATCTGTGCGGTCATGCGCCTGTCGTCTCCGCCGCGAGCCGCGCGGCCGGAGCCTGCTATAACGCAAGCCCGGGGGCTTGTCAGACCTGACGTCGGGCCAGCCGGCGCAGGCGCGCCGCCCAGGGCGCAGCGCCCGCGAAACGGCGGGCGACGCCGCGCGGGGCGATCGACAGCGCGACCGTCGCGCCGCGCCAGCGGACCTCGCCGCCGGCGAGGCCGGCGAGCCAGACCGCCGGAAGCAGCAGATCGCGCGCCGCCATGGCGAGGACCGCGCGCGCGCCGGACGGCCAGCGACAGCGGCGCGCCGCCGCCCACTCCGCGCCATACCAGACGCCGGCGAAGATCGCCGCGGCGGCCGGCGCCCCGGCGAGGGTCGCCGCCATCGCCGCGAGCGCGATCGCCGGCGCGCCGCCGGCCAGAGCCTCGCAGGCGTAGAGCCCGGGAAAAGAGGCGCGCCGCAGCCGCGCCCAGCGCGTCTGGCGCGCCCAGACCGCCGCGAAGCTGCGCCGCCCGAGCGGCTGGGCGAAGGGCGGAGCGACGAGCGCGACGCGCTTGCCGCAGGCCTCGGCGAGACGCGTCAGCGCCGCGTCCTCCGCCGGCTCGGCGGCGAGCGGGCGAAGATCGCCGAGAGGCAGCGCGCCCTTGCGCAGGCCGAGCGTCTTGCCCTGGGCGAAGCCGCGGCCGCAGGCGGCGGCGGCGAACTGCCAGCGCGCCGCGTGCGTGTTCAGGAAGGCGACCTCGAGCTCGGCCGCAGCGCTCTGCGGCCGCGCGCCGACAGGCGCCGAGGAGACGACGCCGACATCGTCCGCCCAGACCGCCGCGAGCCGCTTCAGATAACAGGGCGGCGTCAAGAGATTGCTGTCGACGAACACGACCCGCTGATGCGCCGCCTCGCGCCAGGCGAGGCCCATGTTGTTCAGCTTGGGATTGGCGCCGACGACGATCTCGCCGACCAGCAGGCGCGCGGGCACATGCGGATGGCGCGCCATCGCGGCGCGCGCCAGATCGATCACCGGATCGTCGGCGCGCGCCACACAGAACAGCGCCTCGTAGACCGGATAGTCGTAGAGGAATGTCGATTCCAGCGTCTCGCGGCTGTGCGGCTCGAGGCCGCAGAGGATTCGCGCGACGCTGATCGGCGGAGCCGCCGCGAGCGGCGGCGACGGACGCGGCGCGCAGGCGCGCGCCATCAGCGCCAGACCGACGAGATGAATCGCCAGCAGCGCGAGCGCGCCGGCGGCGGCGATCACCGTCGCCGATGACCAGACGAGATCCATCATGCGCGCCGCGTAGCCCGAAATGATGACGATCGCGCGACGCCCTGTCACACGACTGCAACGACGAACGCGCAGTTTGCCGCTTCACAGGCAGGCCGAGTCGAAGGAGGCCGCACTGACCGATTCGCGTTCGAGCCTGCATGTGCGGGCGATCTTCCTGTCCGACGTGCACCTCGGCACGCGCGCCTGCAATGCAGAGGCGCTGCTGCATTTCCTCGCCCATCACGAGGCGGACACGATCTATCTCGTCGGCGACATCGTCGACGGCTGGCGCCTGAAATCGTCCTGGCACTGGCCGCAGCTGCACAACGACGTGGTGCAGAAGCTCTTGCGCAAGGTGCGCAAGGGCGCGCGGCTCGTTTATGTGCCCGGCAATCACGACGAGTTCCTGCGCGACTACGCCTCCTCCACCTTCGGCGGCGTCGAGATCGTCGAAGAGGCGATGCACCGAACGCTGGACGGACGGCGCATGCTGGTGCTGCACGGCGACAAGTTCGACGCTGTCGTCACCAACATCCGCTGGCTCGCGCTGCTCGGCGACTGGGCCTATGACGTCGCGATCTTCCTGAGCATGCACATCTCGCGCGCGCGCAGGCGGCTCGGCCTGCCCTACTGGTCCTTCTCGGCCTGGAGCAAGGAGAAGGTGAAGCGCGCCGTCAGCTACATCAGCGACTTCGAGAACGCCGTGGCGGCGGACGCGGCGCGTCACGGCGTCGACATCGTGGTGTGCGGCCACATCCACAAGCCGGCGATGCGCCAGTTCGAGCGCGTGCTCTATCTCAACACCGGCGACTGGATCGAATCCTGCTCGGCCATCGTCGAGCATCGCGACGGGCGCATCGAGCTCGTCGACTGGCGACATCGCTGCGAACCGCCGTTGCGCGGCGCCGCCGCGGCGCCCGTGCGCAGCGCGGCCTGACTGGAGAACGCTCATGACCTCTCTCGACGCCGCGCAGGCGCGGCGACGCACCCGTGAGGCGCTCGGCGCGGCGGTGCATACGCGCCCCGTCCTGAGCCGCGACGGGCTCAACGAACGACTTTTCACGCTCGCCTTCGGCGCGCTCGTCTATCCGCAGATCTGGGAAGATCCGGTCGTCGACATGGACGCGCTGGCGATCGGGCCGGAGGATCATGTCGTGGCGATCGCCTCGGGCGGGTGCAACGTCATGAGCTATCTGACGGCGCGGCCGGCGGCGATCACCGCGGTCGATCTCAGCGCCGCGCATCTGGCGCTGCTCGAGCTGAAGCTGTGCGCCGCGCGAAAGCTCGATTCGAAGTCCTTCGCGCGCTTCTTCCACGACGCCGCCGATGCGCGCAACGTCGAGGCCTATGACGACTGGATCGCGCCGCATCTCGGCGCCGCGGCGCGGCGCTACTGGGATGGGCGCGGCTGGCTCGGCCGACGTCGCATCGAGGCTTTCGCGCGCGGCTTCTACAGAACGGGCCAGCTCGGCCGATTCATCCGGGCGGCGCATCTGCTGGCGCGCCTGCACGGCGTCGATCCGCGCGACCTGCTGGCGGCGCCCGACGCGGCCGCGCAGCGCGCCTTCTTCGAGACCCGGCTCGCGCCGCTGTTCGAGGCGCCGCTGGTGCGGGCGCTGGTCGGGCGGCGCGCCTCGCTGATAGGGCTCGGCATTCCGCCGCGCCAGTACGACGCGCTCGCCGGCGGCGCATCGATGGCGCACGTTCTGAAAGAACGGCTCGGCCGGCTGGTCTCGGCGGCCCCGCTCGCCGAAAACTATTTTGCGCGTCAGGCGCTGGGCCTGGCCTATGGCCCGAGGGGAGCGCGGCCGCCCTATCTGGACCCGGCGCGCTTCGATCAAGTGCGCGAGGGGGCGCGGCGCGTGCGCCTCGTCCATGGCGCCTTGACGCAGACGCTCGCGGCGATGCCGGCGGCGAGCGCCGACTGCTTCGTGATGCTCGACGCGCAGGACTGGATGGACGACGCCGCGCTCGGCGCGCTGTGGCGCGAACTGACGCGCGTCGGCCGGCCCGGCGCGCGCGCCCTGTTCCGCACCGCCGCCGACGCGCCGCTGATCGAGGGACGCATCGAAGCGGGCGTCGCGGCGCGCTGGCGCGGCGATGCGGCGCGCGATCGCGCGCTCACCGCCGCCGATCGCGCCGCCATCTACGGCCGCGTGCATCTGCGCGTTCTGGAGACCTGACGTCATGAGCGAGGCCTCCCTGAAGATGGATCGGATGTATCGCCGGCAGAGGCGCTTCTACGATCTGACGCGCAAGCGCTATCTGATCGGCCGGGACCGGCTGATCGAGCGACTCGATCCGCCGGCGGGCGGGCGCGTGCTGGAGATCGGCTGCGGCACGGCGCGCAATCTCGTCATCGCCGCCGCGCGTCATCCCGATTGCACGTTTTACGGCGTCGACGCCTCGACCGAAATGCTGAAGACCGCCGCGGCGAACGTCGCGGCGCACGGCCTTGCCGGCCGCATCCGTCTCGCCCAGGCGGACGTCACGCGATTCGATCCGCGCCGCAGCTGCGGCTGCGACACCTTCGATCGGGTCGTCGCCTCCTACACGCTGTCGATGATCGAGGAGTGGCGCGCCGTCGTGGCGGCGATGGTGCGGCTGGCGGGGCCGGCGGGATCGGCGCACATCGTCGATTTCGGCGGCGGCGCCGGGCTGCCCGTCTGGTTCCGCGCCGGGCTTGCGGCCTGGCTCGGACTGTTCGATGTCACGCCGCGCAGCGACCTCGCCGAGGCGGCGCGCGCGGCGGCCGGCGGGCGGCCCGTCGAGATCGAGCCGCTGCGCGGCGGCTACGCCACGCATGTGGTGATCGGTCCGGCGGGGTGAGCCGGCTTCCGCCCGAGCGGGCGCGGTGCTAGGGACGGGCGTTTTCTCCCGCTCGCCGAGGCCGCCATGATCGCACCTGTCGCTTCCGCCGTCGCCGGCATTCTCGATCGGCTCGGCGTTCCGCGCGCCGCCTGGACCGGCGGAACGCTCGCGGTGCGCTCGCCGGTGACGGGCGAGACCATCGCGCACTGCGTCGAGCAGGATGCGGCCGCCGTCGGCGCCGCGATCGGCCGGGCGCATGCGGCGTTCCTCGCCTGGCGCGACGTTCCGGCGCCGCGGCGCGGCGAGTTCGTGCGGCTGCTCGGCGAGGAGCTGCGCGCCGCCAAGGCCGATCTCGGCCGGCTCGTCTCGCTCGAGGTCGGCAAGATCGCCTCCGAGGGGCTCGGCGAAGTGCAGGAGATGATCGACATCTGCGATTTCGCGGTCGGCCTGTCGCGCCAGCTCTACGGCCTGACCATCGCCACCGAGCGGGCCGAACACCGGATGATGGAGACCTGGCATCCGCTCGGCGTCGTCGGCGTCATCTCGGCGTTCAACTTTCCGGTGGCGGTGTGGTCGTGGAACGCGGCGCTCGCCTTCGTCTGCGGCGACAGCGTCGTGTGGAAGCCGTCGGAGAAGACGCCGCTCACCGCGCTCGCCGTGCAGGCGATCGTCGCGCGCGCGGCGCAACGCTTCGGCGGCGTTCCGGAAGGCCTGCTCGAGGTCGCAATCGGCGGGCGCGCGGTCGGCGAGGCGCTGGTCGAGGATGCGCGCGCGCCGCTCGTCTCGGCGACGGGCTCGACCGCGATGGGCCGCGCCGTCGCTCCGCGCATCGCGGCGCGCTTCGGCCGCGCCATCCTCGAACTCGGCGGCAACAACGCCGGAATCGTCTGCCCCTCGGCCGATCTCGATCTGGCGCTGCGCGGCGTCGCCTTCTCGGCGATGGGCACGGCGGGCCAGCGTTGCACGACGCTGCGGCGGCTGTTCGTGCATGACAGCGTCTACGACGCGCTGGTTCCGCGTCTGGCCAAGGTCTACGCCTCGGCGAAGGTCGGCGATCCGCTCGCCGACGGCGTGCTGATCGGCCCGCTGATCGACGCGCAGGCGTTTGCGAACATGACGCGGGCGCTCGAGGAGGCGCGCGCGATGGGCGGGCGCGTGCATGGCGGCGAGCGGCGCGCCATGGCCGGGGCCGAGGCGGCGTTCTACGCAGCGCCGGCACTGGTCGAGCTGCCGCGTCACGAAGGGCCCGTGCTGCGCGAGACGTTTGCGCCGATCCTCTATGTGCTGCGCTACCGCGATCTCGGCGAGGCGATCGCGCTGCACAATGCGGTCGGCGCCGGGCTGTCCTCCTGCATCTTCACCAACGATCTGCGCGAGGCCGAGCTGTTCCTGTCGGCGCGCGGCTCGGATTGCGGCGTCGCCAATGTCAACATCGGCCCGTCCGGCGCGGAGATCGGCGGCGCCTTCGGCGGCGAGAAGGAGACCGGCGGCGGGCGCGAGGCGGGCACGGATTCGTGGAAAGCCTATATGCGGCGCGCCACCAACACGATCAATTTCGGCCGCACGCTGCCGCTGGCGCAGGGCGTGAAGTTCGACGTCGAGGGGTAAGGGCGGCCTTCGCCGTCATTGCGAGCGAAGCGAAGCAATCCGCTCCGGCCGTCGAGCGCGTGGCCCGATGGATTGCTTCACGCCCGTGCGTGAACGCGTTCGCCCATGACATAGGTCGCGGCCACGGCGCGGTCGTCGCCCATCGTCATCAGCAGGAACAGCTCCTCGTCGAGATCGCGCAGCGTCTCGGCGCGGTGCGCCATGGCGGGCGTGGCGCGGCTGTCGAGGACGACGACGTCGGCCTCGGCGCCGATGGCGAGAGAGCCGATCTGCGCCTCGAGGCCGAGGGCGCGGGCGTTGCCGAGCGTCGCCATGTAGAAGGCGCGGTCCGCCGTCAGGCGCTGGCCGCGCAGCATCAGCGCCTTGTAGGCCTCGCCGAGCGTCGTCAGCATCGAATAGGACGTGCCGCCGCCGATGTCGGTGGCGATGGCGAGGCGCAGCGGAAAACGCGGATCGCGCGCCCGGTCGAGATCGAACAGGCCCGAGCCGATGAACAGGTTCGAGGTCGGGCAGAACACCGCGACCGAGCGCGAGTCCGAGAGCCGCTTGCGCTCGCCGTCGGTCATGTGGATGCAATGGCCGAGCAGCGATCCCGACCCGAGCAGGCCGAAGCGCTCATAGACCTGCGCATAGTCTTCGGACCAGGGAAACAGCTCGCGCACCCAGTCGATCTCGCGCGGGTTCTCGTCGAGATGGGTCTGCATCAGGCAGTCGGGATGTTCGCGCAGCAGCGCGCCGGCGCATTCGAGCTGCGCCTCGCTCGAGGTGATGGCGAAGCGCGGCGTGACCGCGAAGAGCTGCCGGCCGCGCTTGTGCCAGCGCGCGATCAGCGCCTTCGATTCGTCGTAGCCGCGCTGCGGCGTATCGGTGAGCGCGGCGGGGGCGTTGCGGTCCATCATCGTCTTGCCGACGATCATGCGCATGTCGCGCGCCTGCGCGGCGGCGAAGACGGCCTCGGCCGAGCAGGGATAGACGGCGGTGTAGACGCAGGCGGTCGTCGTGCCGTTGCGCAACAGCTCGTCGCAGAGAAAGTCGGCGCAGCGCGCGGCGTGCGCGGCGTCGGCGTGGCGCTGCTCCTCGACGAAGGTGTATTTCTGCAGCCACTCGATCAGCTCGGCGCCATAGCTGGCGATGACGTGGGTCTGTGGCGCGTGCAGATGCGGATCGATGAAGCCGGGCATGAGGAGATGCGGGCGGCAGTCGACGAGCTCGATGTCGGGCGGGAGATCGCGCAGGATCGCCGCGGCCTCGCCGAGGGCGGCGACGCGGCCGTCGCGGATCAGGATCGCGCCGTCCTCCACATAGCGCCGCGCCGCGGCGCCGGCGTCGAGAGGATCGTCGCGCCAGACGACGATGCGGCCGCGCAGAACACGCGTCATTTCGCCGAGGCGATCCAGATCGCCAGCTGGCGGCGCTCGTCGTCGCCGAGGTCGGTGACGTTGCCGGGCGGCATGGCGCGGGTGCGCACCGAATGCAGCGCGATCTCGCGGGCATGGGCGGCGATGCGCTCGTCGGTGTCGAGCATCACGCCCTTCGGCGCGACGGCGATGCCGGCCCAGACCGGCTCCTGCGCATGGCACATCGAGCAGCGCGAGACGACGATGTCGCGCGCCGCCGTGAAATGCGGCGAGGCGAGGCGCGCGGCGAGCGCCGGGTCCGGCTTCAGCGCGGCGGCTTTGCCCGGCGTCTGCACAGCGGGAATGGTCGACAGCGCGACGATGGCGAGGAAGCACAGGGCCGCGACGATCCAGGTCCAGATCGGCGGCTTCTCGTGCTTGTGCATGGTGTTGAACCAGTGGCGGATGCTCGCCCCGGCGATGATGACGAGCGCGACGATGAGCCAGTTCCAGCGCGTCGCGAAGGCGAGCGGATAATGGCCGGAGAGCATCAGGAAGACGACGGGCAGCGTCAGATAGTTGTTGTGGGTCGAGCGCTGCTTGGCCTGCTTGCCGAGGGCCGGGTCCGGCGTCTGCCCGGCGATCAGGGCTGCGACCACCTTCTTCTGGTTCGGGATGATGATCAGGAAGACGTTGGCGGTCATGATCGTGGCGATGATCGCGCCGATATGCACGAAGGCGCCGCGGCCGGAAAAGACATGCGTCAACGCCCAGGCCTCGGCGACGAGCAGCAGATAGACGGCGATTCCGAGCTTGGTCTCGTCCTCGCCGATCGGCGACTTGCAGAGGAGATCATAGACGATCCAGCCCGAGGCGAGCGCGACGAGGCTGACGATGATCGCCACGGTCGGCGACATGTCGAGCACGGCGCGATCGACGAGCAGCAGATCGGCGCCGAGATAGTAGACGACGCCCATCAGGAAGAAGCCGGACAGCCAGGTGCCGTAGGACTCCCATTTGAACCAGGTCAGCTCCTCGGGCATGCGCGCGGGGGCGACCATGTATTTCTGGATGTGATAGAAGCCGCCGCCATGCACCTGCCAGGCCTCGCCGCCGACGCCGGCCGGCGCCTCGGCCGCCTTGCGCAGGCCGAGATCGAGCGCGACGAAGTAGAAGGACGAGCCGATCCAGGCGATCGCCGTGACGACGTGCAGCCAGCGGGCGGCGAAGCTCACCCATTCCCAGATCACCAGATCCATGCACGCCCCCTGCGGCGATGACGCTTCACCTTGCCGCCATGCGATATTCGCGCCGGTTGCGGCGTCGCGCAATGCGTTTCAGGCGGATCGCAGCAGGCGCAGGCAAAGTTCGGCCGCCGTCATCGCGGCGATCACCTCCGGCCGTTTGTCGCGCGGCGCCGCGCCGCCGATCGGCAGGACGAGCGCCGCGGCGAGCGCCGGATCGGCGCCGGCCGCGGCGAGCCAGCGGACGAACAGGGCGCGTTTCGTCGCCGAGCCGATCATGCCGACATAGGCGAGATCGCCGCGCTCGAGGGCGGCGCGGGCGATGAGGAAATCGAGCGTGTGGCTGTGGGTGAGCGCGACGACGGCGGCGCCGGGCGGGGCTTCGGCGACCGCCAGTTCGGGCCGCTCGCGCAACAGGCGCGGCCCTTCGGCCAGCGCCAGCTCGGTCTGGCGCGAGTCGATCAGCGTCGCGGCGATCGGCAGCGGCACCAGGGCGCGCATCAGCGCTCGGCCGACATGGCCGGCGCCGAACAGGAAGGCGACGGGACGGGCCGCGGCGCGGCGCGCCGCTTCGTCGCGCAACGCGGCGACGGTCGCCGCCTCGGCGCGGACGAAGCGCACTGTCACGCGTCCGCCGCAGCACTGGCCGAGGGCAGGGCCGAGCGGCACATCCCAGTCCGGCGCCGCGTCGGCGCCGGCGAGCAGCTCGCGGGCGCGCTCGATCGCCGACCATTCGAGCGCGCCGCCGCCGATCGTGCCGGCGGCCTGGCGCGCGGTGACGAGCATCGCGGCGTCGTCGTCGCGCGGGGTCGAGCCTTCGGCGCGGGCGACGCGCGCCAGCATCGTCGGCTCGTCGGCGGCGAGGCGCGCGGCGAGCCAGTCGGCGAGGTCGTCGCCGCTCATCCGCGCAGGCGCTCGATCGCCATCAGCACGCGTTCGGGCGTCGCCGGCGCGTCGAGGCGCGGGCAAACGCGATAGCCGCCGAGGCTGGCGACCGCGTCTGACAGGGCGTGCAGCACGCTGATCGCCAGCATCAGCGGCGGCTCGCCGACCGCCTTGGAGCGATAGACGGTGTTCGCCGCGTTGGGGCGGCCGTGCAGCAGATCGACGTTGAAGATGCGCGGCCGGTCGGAGGCGAGCGGGATCTTGTAGGTCGAGGGCGCGTGCGTGCGCAGGCGACCTTTGGCGTCCCACCACAATTCCTCGGTGGTGAGCCAGCCCATGCCCTGCACGAAGCCGCCTTCGATCTGGCCGCGGTCGAGCGCCGGATTGAGCGAGTCGCCGACATCGTGAAGGATGTCGACGCGCTCGACCCGATATTCGCCGGTGAGCGTGTCGACGACGACCTCGCTCGCGGCCGCGCCATAGGCGAAATAGTAGAAGGGCCGGCCGCGGCCGGCCCGCCGGTCCCAGTGAATGTCGGGCGTTCTGTAGAAGCCGGTCGCCGACAGCGAGACGCGCGCCGCATAAGCCTGCTCGATCAGCTCGGCGAAGGCGATCTCCTGATTGCCGACGCGCACGCGGTTGGGCAGGAAGACGATCTGCTCGGCCGGCGCGGCGAAGCGCTCGACCGCAAAATCGACGAGGCGCTGCTTCAACGTCCGGGCGGCGGCCTGCGCGGCCATGCCGTTGAGATCGGCGCCCGACGAGGCGGCGGTGGCCGAGGTGTTGGGCACCTTGGCGGTCGAGGTCGCGGTGATGCGGACGCGATCGAGATCGACCTGGAATTCCTCGGCGACGACCTGCGCCACCTTGGTGTCGAGGCCCTGGCCCATCTCGGTCCCGCCGTGATTGAGCAGGATCGAGCCGTCGCGATAGATGTTGATCAGCGCGCCGGCCTGATTGAACAGCGTCGCGGTGAAGGAGATGCCGAATTTCACCGGCGTCAGCGCGAGGCCGCGACGCAGCACGCCGCCCTGCGCATTGGCGGCGCGCAGCGCGGCGCGGCGGGCGCGATAGTCGCAGCGTCGCTCCAGGTCCGCGATGATGTCGCGGCCAAGCTCGTCCTCGACCGGCTGGTGATAGGGCGTGAGATCCCGGCCCGGCGCGTAGAGATTGGCCTTGCGCACGTCGAGCGGGTCCATGCCGAGGGCGAAGGCGACTTCCTCGACGACGCGCTCGGCGCCGACCATGCCCTGCGGCCCGCCGAAGCCGCGGAAGGCGGTGTTGGAGACAGTGTCGGTGCGCAGCGGCAGCGAGCGGGCCCGCACATGCGGGTAGAAATAGGCGTTGTCGCAGTGGAACAGCGCCCGGTCGGTGACCGGGCCGGAAAGATCGGCGGAAAAGCCGCAGCGCGCGGCGTAGAGAAAATCCACCGCGGCGATGCGGCCCGTTTCGTCGAAGCCGACATCGTAGTCGATCAGGAAATCGTGACGCTTGCCGGTGGCGACCATGTCCTCGTCGCGATCGAGCCTGAGCTTGACCGCGCGGCCGAGCCTGACGGCGGCCATCGCCGCGACGACGGCGCAGTGATTGGCCTGCGATTCCTTGCCGCCGAAGCCGCCGCCCATGCGGCGCACTTCCACCGTCACGTCATGCGCGGCGAGGCCGAGCGCAAGGGCGATCATGGTCTGCGTCTCGCTCGGATGCTGGGTCGAGGAATGGACGAGCACGGCGCCGTCCTCGCCCGGAATGGCGAGGGCGATCTGCCCTTCGAGATAGAAATGCTCCTGACCGCCGAGGCTCATGCGGGCGCGCAGGCGCTTCGGCGCGGCGGCGAGCGCCGCCTCGACATCGCCGCGGACAAGGGTCATCGGCTCGCAGACGAGATCGCCGCCGGCGGCGACGGCGTCCTCGATCGTCGTGCGATGCGGATGATCTTCGTAGTCGACATCGGCGAGGCGCGCGGCGCGGCGCGCGGCCTCGCGCGAGGCGGCGATCACGGCGAAGAGCGGCTGGCCGTGGAAGGCGACTTGCGAGTCGGGAAAGATCGGCTCGTCGCCGCGATGCGTCGGGCCGATGTCGTTGTGCCCGGGCACGTCGGCGGCGGTGAGCACGGCGACGACGCCGGGGGCGGCGCGCACGCGATCGAGCGACATCGACAGGATGCGGGCGCGGGCGCGGTCGGCAAGTCCGAGCGCGGCGTGGAGAAGGCCGGCGGGCTCGGGCAGATCGTCGATGTAGAGCGCTTCGCCGGTCGTGTGCTTCAGCGCCGAGTCATGCGCCTGAGGCGCGCCGACGCCGCCGCGGATGCGGTCGCGCGCAGTGGACGGCGCGGGATCAGCCATGACCGCGCGCTCCCTCGATCGCGGCGACCTCGCCGGCGCCGTCGCGATACAGCCGCTCGAACAGGTTCTGCGCGACGCGCATGCGGTAGACGGCGCTGGCGCGCCAGTCGTCGATCGGCGCGAAATCGTCCGGCAGGCGCGCCGCTGCGACGCGGAAGGCGGCGAGCGT
>JAEULW010000336.1 GCA_016793505.1 Methylobacteriaceae bacterium
CGGCGCCGCCGCCCGCCCCGCCCGCCGAACGGCGCGAGGGCGAATGGGCGAAAGCGCCGATGCCGCCGGCGCCGCCGGCGCGGGCGACGCTCGCGGCGTCGAGACCGCCGCCGCCGCCGCCGCCGCCCGCCAGCATCGCCGAGGCGGCGCCGGCCGCCGCGGTCGCCGTCGCCGACGAGGCGCCGCCGGCGCCCTCGATCTTCGGCCAGCTGTAGATCTGCGCCGCGCCGCCGGCGCCGGAGGTGGTTCCGCCCGATCCGCGATTGCCGCCCGAGGCGAGGAGCAGGGTCGTCGCTCCGTCGGCCACCTGCGAGGCGCCGCCGTCGGCCCCGGCGAGGCCGTTGGCGGCGCCGGCGACGGCCGCCCCGCCCGCCCCGCCGGCGCCGACCGTGACGGTCAGCGAGGCGCCGAGCTCGGCGACGTCGAAGGCCATCTCGACGCGCGCGCCGGCGCCGCCGCCGCCGCCGCCGAAGCGCGCCGCCGTCGCGTCGCCCGCCCCGCCCGAGCCGCCGCCGCCGCCGCCGCCGATGGCGACGATGGTCAGCGCGCGCGCCCAGACCGGCACGGCGTAGGTCCCGTTCGCCGTGAAGATCGCGACCTGCCGCGCCCGGCGCGGCGAGCGCGCGAAGGTCGCCGCGCCGCTGACGCGATCCACCTCGAAGACGTCCGACCAGGCGGCGCCGTCGGGGGAGACTTTCAGGCGGACATCGTCGTCGCCGACGAGGCCGAATTCGGCGCGGGCGGAGAAGGCCTGCTGGAAGATCAGCGAGCCGGTGGCGGCCGCGCTCGCCTTGTTGAACTTGACGCGCAGATCGCCGCTGCCGCCGGCGCCGACGGGGCGCGCGTCGAACAGCGCGTCGTTGAGCTGGGCGAGAAACGGATTGGCCGGACTGGCGGCGGTTCCGACGCCGATCGCCGCAAAAGTCGAGAGACTGGCGAAGAGCGTCTCGATCGGCGCCCAGACGCCGGCGACGCGCACGAAGACGCGCTGCTCGGCTTCGATGAAGAGAATCCAGCCCGCCCGCGGCGTCAGGAAGACGAAGGCTCCGTCGTCGAAGGCGGCGATCTCGCCGTCATGGCCGGCGAAGGCGCCGCTGGCGCCGACATCGACGAGATAGCGCGCGCCTTCGGCCGGCGCCGCGGGCGGGCTCGCGCGACGCTCGATCACGGCGAGCTGCACCAGCGCGTCGAGGCGGCGCAGCGCCTCGTTGTGGGTGGCGTGCTTCTGCGCCTGCGCGGCGTCGAGATAGGGCAACTGCAAGCGCGTCGTGTCGGCCATGGCTCAGCCTCGGTGTTTTCAGAGAACAGGGATGGTCGCAGCGAGCGCGAAGCCGCGCCCGACGGTGGCGCTCATCTGGCGGATGCGCAGCGACAGCGCCGTCTGGGCCGCGCCGAAATCGGCGAGCTCGTCGGCGTCCGCATAGACGATCGTCGGGCTGGCGCCGACGAGCGTGCGCTTGACGAGCGGGCCGGCGAGCACGTCGATCTCGTAGGATTCGCCCGCTTCGCCGAGCGGAATGTCGAGCGCCGCCCAGCCGTCGGAGTCGATGCGACCGCGGCGGATGAAGCCGATCTCGACGCCCGCCGCGACGCGGCGCGCGCTGGCGCGCACCGGCGCATAGGGCATGAGCGCTTTCGCCGAGGGCGTCGCGACGATCTCGACCACCGACGGATCGGCGGAATCGAGTCTGGCCGCGCCGATGCGCCAGCGGGTCGAGGCGCCGAGCGCCGACAGGCCCGTCGCCAGCGGCGTCACCGCCTCGTCGAGCCGCACCACCGTCGCGCCGGCGTCGAGATGGCGGGCGGCCAGATGCTCCTCGCCGCCGAGGCCGCGCAGCAGGCCCGACAGGCGCCAGGTCTGCGGGGCGACGAGTTCGGCCTGCGCGAAGGCGAAGATTTCCCAGGCGCCGTCCGCGCCGCGCGCCGCCATCAGATTGGCGCCTTGCAGCATCGCCGCCTCGCTGACCGAAGACAGCGCGCCGCCGAGCACGCGCACGCGCAGCGACGTCGCGCGATCGATCCGCCCGACCGGCCCGGGCGGCAGCGGATCGAGCGTCGCGCCGAGGATGGCGCTGCGCGCGACGAGGCGCTGCGTCTCGAAGGCGCCGCCGACATCGCGCCAGATCGCCATCGGTCCCGGCCAGGGATCGGCGAAGACGGCGACATGCGTCAGCACGCCGGCGCCGTCGCGATCGACGGCGAGGTCGAGCGTCTCGACGCGGGCGCGGCCGGCGATCGGCGGGGCGTCCTGTGTGACGAGGCGCTCGGCGCCGCGCGGCAGGTCGAACAGGTCGGGATCGGCGGCGCGCGCCTCGATGCGTCGCGCGCCGCTGTCGACGATGCGCTCGATCCGCCAGACCATGGCGCCGGTCGCCGGCAAGGTCACGAGATCGCCCGGCTCGAGCGCCAGTCGCGAAGGCGGCAGCCTGAAGGACGCGCGCTCGCGGCTGGTCCAGATGTCGTAGAGCAGCGCGTCGAGACGACGCTGCGCCTCGCCGGTCTGCAGCACCGCCGCGACGTCGTTGCGCGTCTGGCGGCTGGAGGCGCCTTCGATGCGGCGCGAGGCGACGGTCAGGCGGCGATAGTCGACCTCGCCTTCGGTGAAGGTCAGCGAGGCCTCGCGCGGCAGTTCGCTCTCCTGGGCGCGCGTCAGTTCGAGCGCGGCGCCGTCGCGCGGCTGGATCAGTTCGTCGTCGGCGAGCGCCGTCAGGCGGGCGCGGTCGCGTCCGGAAAAGACGATGCGACCCTCGCGGCAGCGCGCGTCGAAGCCGAACAGCTGAGTCAGTGCTTCGATAGCGGCGCGGGGCGACATCGGCCGCTCGATCACATAGCCGTCGAGATGGCCATCGACGTCGATGGCGCCGATCAGCGACGCCGGCGCGCCGGCGTCGGCGAGCATCGCGGCGATCAGCGCGTCGAGCGGAGCGGATTCGAGCCGGCCGGTGAGCCAGTGGCCTTTCATCCAGTTGGCCGCGTCGCTCCAGGCGCCGCTTTGCAGCGGAAAGGCGGGGAACGGCCGCGCGTCCCAGGCCCAGCAATGGATGCGCGCGGGATCGACCATGCGCCCGCCGTAGATCGGCGACACCGGATTGTCGGCGGCAACGAACAGCGGATGGGCGGGATCGAAATGCGCCAGCAGCGCCTCGTTGGCGGCGATCAGCATCAGATCATCGCGCGTGTCGCGCGAGAAATGCGGCGCGGCGGATTCGGAGGACTTGGGATCGGGGAAGACGTTGGGCTGATTGGCGCCGCGATCGACGGCGGGACAGCCGATCTCGACCAGCCAGATCGGCTTCGACATCGCCGTCCAGTTTGTCGCCGTCGTCTCGACGCCGCCGACGCGCTCGACATGCGCGTTCGACCACCAGCCGACGAGATCCTTGCTGCGGTAGATCCACGGCTTGCCATAGGCGCCGTCGGAAATCGGCGTGCGCAGCTGCGCGGCGCGATCGGCGGGGCTTGCGTAGTACCAGTCGAAGTCGGGGCCTGACGAAACGCGGCGCGACAGGAAGGCGCGATCATAGATCGAGGCCGCCTCCTCGGCGTCGAGATGATCGCGGCCGTCGCGCCAGTCGGTCAGCGGCCAGTAGGCGTCGACGCCGACGAAATCGACGGATGGCGAAGACCAGACGACATCGAGCGGAAAGCGGATCTCGGCGCCGCCGCCGATGACATGCGCGCCATATTCGGTCCAGTCCGCGGCGTAGGAGACGCGGGTCGTCGCGCCGAGGATCGATTTCACGTCGGCTGCAAGCTGCGCCAGCGCCTGCGCCGCCGGATAGACGCCGGGCGCCGAGCGCACGCGCGTCAGACCGACAAGTTCGGAACCGACGAGGAAGGCGTCGACGCCGCCGGCGGCGACGCACAGATTGGCGTAGTGCAGCGCCATGCGGCGCAGCGACCATTCGGAGTCGGGCGGCGCCGGCGAGCCGAAGAAGGCGGCGAGCTGCGCCGCCGCCGCGGGGCTCGCATCGACGGTTCCGGGCCGGCCCGGCGCCGGATCGCAGGTGATGCGGCCGCGCCAGGGATAGGCGGGCTGCGTCGCCGCGCCGGTCCAGGGATCAGGCAGCGCGTTGCCCGCGGCCACGTCCATCATCACGAAGGGATAGAAAACGACGGAAAGGCCGCGCGCCTTGAGCGCGGCGATCGCGGCGAGGACGCTGGCGTCGGACGGCGTGCCGCCATAGGCCGGCGCGCCGCCGACGCGCGAGACCTCGCGCGCGCTGTCGCGCGTCAGGCCGGCGACGGACCAGATCTCGCCGCTCGTCGTCTTGAGCGACAGCTCGACGCGCGGAGCGATCGTGCATTGGCCGGCGCGCAGATCGTCGCCGAACCAGGCGACGACCAGCGCGATGCTGGAGAGCGAGGGACACAGCGTCTGCAGCGCGTCGAGCGAGGCGACGAAGTCGACGGCGCGCTCGAGCTGATGACGGTTCTCGGCGCGGCTGACGCCGGGCTCGGGCTCGGCCGAAACCATCGCCTGCGCATAGGCGAATTCGGAGGCGCCGGGAATGAGCGCGACGCCGCGCAGGCGCTCAGCCAGTTCGGCGATCGGCCGCACAACTTCGAAGCTGAGCTGCGGCAGACGATTGCCGTAGGATTCGAGCGGCAGGCGTTCGAACACGACATAGGCGAGGCCGCGATAGGCGGGGGCGACGCCGCCCTCCTTTGCGAGGATCAGCGGATCGGGCTGCTGCGTCTCGAAGCCGCGATGCACGCGCATCACGACGGCGTTCTGATCGAGCTCCTTGCCGTCGGCCCAGACCCGGCGCACGCCGGCGATCGGCCCTTCGCAGAGGCCGATCGCCACATTGGCGAAGTAGGTGTAGGTCGTCGTCGTGACGCTCGGCTTCTTCGGCGCGCCCTTGCCGCCGCCGCCGCCCTGCCGCGTCGTGGCGACGACCTCCTCGAAGCGCGTCGCCCAGATCACCTGGCCGCCGACGCGGGCGCGGCCATAGACGCGCGGGATCGGCGCGCCTTCGCTCGACGAAATGCCCGCAAGCTCGGCGAGGCGCGGGCCTTCGACGTGACGCGCGCCGCCCGAGGGCGCGAACAGGCGATTGTCGATCGCCGCCCCGGCGAGCGCGCCGAGCGCCTGGCCGGCGAGCGCGCCGACGGGGCCGCCGATCAGCGCGCCCACGGCGGAGCCGGCGACCTGCAGCAGCAGAGTCGACATCGTCACCTCACGGATTGGAAGAGAGCGGCGTCAGGCGTCGCGGCGCGGAAAGGCGAAGACGCCGGCCAGGCGCCGGCGCCAGGCGTCGGTGAGCGGAACTTCGGCGACGCAGGCGCCGTCATGGGCGTGGATCATCCGCGCGCCGGGCGCGGCGATCGCCAGATGCGAGGCCGGCAGATGATCGCGCCAGCGGAAGACGAGCGCGTCGCCGGGCGAAAGCTCGGCGACGGGCCGCGGCGTCAGATGGCGCAGCGCTGCGGCGAGCAGCGTTTCGTCGCGCCGCGCCAGCGGCCAGTCCTGCGCATAGGGCGGAACCGGTTCGGGCTCCGGGCCGACCGTCTCGCGCCAGACGCCGCGCAGCAGGCCGAGACAATCGCAGCCGACGCCCTTCAGCGAGGCCTGATGCAGATAGGGCGTGCCGATCCAGCCGCGCGCGGCTGCGACGATCGCTTCGCGGCTCAGCGCGCCAGGCCGCCGTCGAGTCCGGCGTCGCCATTGGCGGCGTAGCGCACGACATAGTCGGCGCCCGGCATGTGCGGAAAGCCGCGGAACGCGGCGGCGTTGGCGAATCTGTCGCGACAGGTGGAAAAGCGCTTGTCGCAGCCCGCCGCGATCTGGAACTGGTCGCCGGCCGCGGGCGCGGCGGGCAGCGCTGTCCACAGCGTCAACACGGACAGTCCGCCCTCGACCGAAAAAGCGCGCACGCGCCGCGACAGCCCGGCCAGCGCGCCGGTGAGGAAGGTCACCTTGCCGTCGGCGAAGAGGCCGGGCGCGACGGGCGCCAGCACGGCGACGACGCGGCCGGGCTGCGAGGCGGCGTCGGCGACACCGCTATAGGTCCAGCCCGAAAGCGCCACGCCGCAGCGCGCATCGCCGAGATCGGCCGAGCAGCTCGACTGATAGATGCGCCCGCTCTCCTGATCGAGATGATGCATGAGGCTGCGCAGCTCGGCGACGAAGGCGAAGTCGGCGCGACGCACCTCGCCGAGTGTCGAGACGTCGATGAGCGCGCGCAGCGTCGGATCGCTCCAGTCGACGAGCCAGGTCTCGACCGTCGCCCCGTCATAGCGGCCGGCGGAAAGATCGGCGGCGGCGAGCGAGTCGGCGCTGAGCGCGCCGGCCACCTCGCCGCCGGCGACGGCGAGGCCGAGCGCGCTCTCGATCTCGGACGCCTCGAAGGCCGAACGCGGCGAGCAGGTCAGGCCGCCGACGATCAGCTCGCGGTCGTGATCGGTGAAGCCGCGCGCTGCGCCGTCGGCGCGGATCAGCTTCCAGACATGGCAGAGCGTCGTCGCGCCGCCCTGCAGGCGGGCGAGGAGTTCGGCAGGCAGTTCGCGCATGGCGCCTCGCGTCAGGGAATGATCTCGACGAGCGGAATGCTCGGAACATGGCCGGCGTCGAAGGCGGAGAGATCGATCTCGAGCCGGTCGACGTCGAAGCGCACCGGCACATCGAATTCGAAGCCGGTGGTGACCGCCGCGCCAGCCGCCGGCGCATGACCGGCGCGGAACGTCACGGTCCCCGTCGTCGCGTCGAGATCGAAATCGACGCCGGCGAAGACCTCGACGCCCTGCACCGCGACGCGCAGGCTCGCGGCCACCGGCTTTGCGATGTCGCGGCGATAGGGCGCGTGGGCGCCGCCATAGAGCTTGGTGAGCCGAAAGGCTGTCGCGACGCCGTCGCCGAGACCGATGGTCTGGTCGGCCGGGGCCGGCGCTGCGGCGAGCGGACAGGACTTGAAGTCGAGCCGGTCGCGCCAGCGGAAACCGTAGAGCCGGCCGCGGCGCTCCTCGAAGAAGGCGAGCACGGTCTCGAGATCGGCGAGCGTGCGGATCGCCGAGCCGACGTCGTAGCGGCGACGCGCATGAGCCCAGCGGGCGTTGCGCTCCTCGCGGCCGGAAGCGGTGGCGACGATATCGGTGCGCCGCTCCGGGCCGCCGCGGGCGCCGAGCGCGATCGGCAGGGGAAACAGGATGTCGTGAAAACCGGCCATGCGCGTCCGTCCGTCGGTTTGATCCAGCGCAATTCGCGGGCTATGACCCGCCGCGCATCATTTGGCGTCGTTTTCAGTCAGAGGCAGGCATGTCGCACGTCCCGCACGAGCTTCACGAGGAATTCCCGGACAAGGCCGAGCGCATCCATGCGCTCAAGACGGGCGACGCCCATTTCGCGCGGCTCGCGGAGGCCTATCACGAGGTCAATCGCGAGATTCATCGCATCGAGTCGGGCGTCGCGCCGACCTCCGACGAGATTCTGGAGAGGTTGAAGAAGCAGCGCCTGAATCTGCTCGACGAGATCGCGCCGCTGCTGCGCGGCTGAACGTCACAGGCCGCGCCGGCCGCGCGCCACGGCGCGGGCGAGCGCGGCCTCGATCTGGCCCTGGCCGCGGCGGAAGCCTTCGACGTCCGGCGTCGAGATGTTGACGGTCAGGGCGACCGGCCGCGCTTCGGACTGCGCGGCGACGCCGAGGCGCCCGTCCGGACCGCGCGCCAGCGGCATGATCGCCTCGGCGCCGCGTTCGCCCATCAGGCCGAGTCCGCCGCCGGCGCCGAAGAAGGTCGGCGCGGCGACGACGCCGCCTTCGGCGAAGGGCGCGACCGGAACGGCGAGGCCGCCGGCGCCGCCGAAGAGGCCGGCGAACGAGCCGGAGAGCGCCGAACCGAGCCCCTGCACCGCCGGCTTCAACGCCGCTTCCAGCGCAATCGAGCTCAAGCGCAGGCCGATGCCCTTCAGCGTCTCCTCGAAGGAGCGGCCCTGCACGATGGCGTCGGAGAAGGCGCGCGCCAGCGTGCGCGAGACGCGCGCGGCGGAGAGGTCGACGCCTTCGATGGCGAGGCGCACGGAGGCGAGATCGGCGCTGGTCGCGCCGGCGTCGAAATCATCCGTCATCGTTCGCGGCTCCTGTGATCGGGAAAGGCGCGCATCAGCGCCTCGAGCGCGGCGCGCGTCGCCGGCGGCTCGAAGCGGCCTTGCGCGCCGTCGACGGCGGCGGCGAGTTCACGCGGCGTCATCGCCCAGAAATCGCGCGGGGCGAGCCGCAGGACGCCGAGCCCGAAGGCCATCGCCGCGCGCCAGGGAAAGGGCGCGGGGCGTCCTGCGGCGCTCAAGGGCGGGCGTCGCTCTCCGGCAGGCCGAAGGTCGCCGCCAGAAGCTCGGCGACGACGCGCACATAGCCCGGCGCGCCGTCTTCATGGATCAGCGCCGCGGCGCCGGCGTCGTCGATCTCCTCGCCGGCGCCGCGCAGTCCGGCGCCGATGATCGCCGCCAGATCGCGCGCGCCGACGCGGCCGCTTTCGAAACGCGCGGCGAGGCCGGCGAGCCCGTCGGCGCCAAACGCCTGTTCGAGTTCGGCGAGCGCGCCGAGGGTCAGCGCCAGGCGCCGCGCGCGGCCGCCGAGCCGCGCCTCGATCTCGCCGCGATGTCGATTGGTCATGTCAGAGCGCCGTGAAGGCGAGCGCGCCGGCCGATTCCAGCGACAGCTCGAAGGTGACCTCGCCGGCGTGCTCGCCGCGATAGTCGAGACTGGAGATGTGGAACGGCCCCTCGATGACGCCGAAGTCCGGCACGACGATCTGCCAGGCGCGGATCGCGCCGTCGAAGAAGGTCTGGCGCGCCAGCGCGTCGGAGGCGGCGTCCTTGAAGACGCCGCCGCCGGACAGGCTGGCGCGGCGCACGCCGGCGCCGGCGAGCAGTTCGCGCCAGCGGCCGACAGAGTCGGCATGCGTGACATCGACCGTCTCGGCGTTGAAGGCGAGGCGGCGCGTGCGCAGCCCCGCAATGGTGACGAAGACGCCGGTTCCGTCGTCGATCTTGACCAAGAGATCCTTGCCCTTCTGCGCCGCCATGTCGCGACCTCCTGCGATGAGTTGTTCAGAGCGCTTCGACGAGCGCGCGCAGCCGCGTCGTGGCGCGGCAGAAACGGCCGACAGTCTCGCGCCGCGCGTCGAGCGCGACGAAGGCGAGGCGCGTCAGGCGCCAGCCGTCGAGCGCCATGTCGGCGTCGTCGAGCAGCGCGGCGACGCGTTCGGCCAGATCGAGCGCCTCGCGCGATCCCGGCGCCAGCGACCAGGCGTCGATCTGGATCGTCAGATCGACGCCGCGGGTTCCCAGACTCGACCAGTCGCGCATCCGCGTCTCGCCGAACGAGATCCATGGCGCCGTCGCCTCGCGCGGCGGCGTATCGTAGATCTTCGGGCTGCCGAGCGCGGCGAGGAGCGCGGCGTCGGCGAGAAGGCGCTGGCGCATCGCGGCGCGCAGCGCGATGACGGGGCTGGTCACGGCGTCGTCTCCTCGCAATCGATGGCCAGCACGCGCCGCGCGCCGTCGGGATCGCGCACGGCGCGGATCGTCAGGACGCGCAGACCGAGGCGCAGCCGCATGCCGCCCGTCACGTCGTCGCGCCAGCGCGTCACGACGCGATGGGTGATCGCCTGTTCGAGACGATCGCCCTCGAGGCGCGTCGCGCCGCTCACCGCGGCGACCGAGGCCCACAAGCGCGCGATCTCGACGAAGCCGCGCGAGACGCCGCCGATGTCGTCGGCGACGTCGACCGGCGCTTCGAGCGCAAGGCGGCGGCGCAGCGCGCCGGCATGCAGCGCGCTCATGCGAGCCTCGTGCGACGCAGCGGGCCGATCAGCGCGGCGACGTCGGGCGGCAGCCGCGCGCCGTCTTGCGGCGTCGCGTCGCCGCGCCGCCCGTGCCAGGCGGCGGCGAGCATGCGGATCGCCTGCCGGACAGTGGCCGGAACGTCACCGGCCGCCGCGCCGTAGCCGACGACGACCTCGACCTCGAAGCGCGCGGCGCGGCCGAGCAGATCGGCGTCGACGAGGCGCACGGCCGGACGCTGGTCGTCCAGATCGAGTTCGACCATCGCCGGCGCGGCGGTTGTGGCGACGCCCGCGGCGTCATACACACGCAGGGCGACGAGCGAGGCGAGCGGGGCGAGCGGCAGCCGCATCGTTCCGTCCGGCATCGAGGACGCATAGATGAACCGCCAGGTCTGTGAGATGAAGGCGCGCCGCGCATGGCCCTCGAGCGCAAGGCGCGCTGCTGTCACGAGGGCGGCCAGCGTCGCGTCTTCGTCGGTCGTGTCGATCTTCAGCCAGTCGCGGAGTTCGGCGGGCGAGACGGGCTCGATCGCCGGGGCCTGGACGAGATGGGCGCTCATGCGGCTTCCTCTGTTGACGGCGGCGTGGATGGCGGCGAGCGCGCCGGCCGCGGCGATCGTCGGCGCGAGCGGCGCCGACGCGACGCTGGAGGCGCAGACGCTGATGGTGCTCAAGCGTTCGGGCGCCGCCGCCGGCTTCTGCAGCGGCGTCGTGCTGTCGCAGCGGCTCGTGCTGACGGCCGCGCATTGCGTCGCCGGCGCGGCCGACACGCGGCTGCACTTTCGCGACGCGAGCGGCGCGCCGATCCTCGCCGCGATCGACCGGATCGCGATCCATCCGGCCTATCGCGCCGGCGCGGCGGAGCGGCGCGAGCGCTCGATCGATCTGGCGATCGTGCGCGCGGCGCAGCCCCTGCCCGCGCGCTTTGCGACGGCGCGGCTGTCGACGCGCGAGGCGCTGGCGATCGGCGAGCGCGTGCGGCTCGGCGGCTATGGCGTCGCCCGCGAGAACGCGGCGGAGACATCCGGCGTGTTCCGCGTCGCGACGCTGGCGACGCGCGCGCCGCTGTCGAAGATCCTGTTGTGGAGCGAAGATGGCGCAGGCGCGGGCGCCGGCGCCTGCACAGGCGATTCCGGCGGACCGATGGCCGACGGATCGGGCGCGATCGTGGCGATCGCCGCCTGGTCCGCCGGCCAGGGACGGCGCGGCTGCGGCGGCGTCACGCAGGGAATCCTGATCGCGCCGCAGCGCGACTGGATCGAGCGCGTGGTCGACGCCCTGTCGCGCTGATCAGGTCGTCCCGAACTTCAGCAGCTTGATGGCGTCGAAATCCTGGATGCCGCCGCCGACGCGCTTGGTCGTGTAGAACAGCACGTAGGGCTTGGCGGAATAGGGATCGCGCAGCACGCGCACGCCGGTGCGATCGACGACGAGATAGCCGCGGCGGAAATCGCCGAAGGCGACCGAATAGGAGTCGGCGCCGATGTCGGGCATGTCCTCGGCCTCGACCACGGGGAAGTTCATCAGCGTCGCGGGTTGACCCACGGCCGCCGGCGGCTGCCAGAGATAGGCGCCGGTCGAATCCTTGAACTTGCGGATCAGCGACTGCGTCTTGCGGTTCATCACGAAGGCGCCGTTCTGGCGATAGCCCGCCTTCAGCGCATAGACGAGATCGACCAGCGTGTCGGACGGATTGCTCGCCGGAAAGGCGCCGGCGGCGCCGGTCGGCACATAGGCGGTCTTGCCCCAGCTCCAGGCGGCCACCGTCGACTTGGTGTAGGCGAGGAAGCCGGTCGGCTTGTTGACGCCGTCGCCATTGACGAAGGCGGCGCCTTCCTGCTCGGCGAAGACCGCATCGACCTCCTCGGCGATCCACTGCTCGATGTCGACGACGGCGTCGTCGAGCAGGGTCTGCGTCGCGGCCGGCATCGCGTAGAGCTCCATCGCCGGGAAGGTGAGTTCGGCGAGCTGCTGCGTCGCGCCCTGGCTGCGCACGCCCGTCTCGGCGACCCAGCCCGAAGCGGGGCCGGAGATCGAAAACGCCTTCTTCAGCTGGTTCGCCGAGATCTCGCGCACCGAGGCGATGGCGCGGATCGGCGAGATCGCCGCCATGCGACGCAGCAGTTCGCGCTCGGCCGGGGCCGGCACGAGATAGCCGCCGTCCGGGCCCGAGCCCGCCGACAGCGCCTTGCCCTCGAGCGCCTTCAGGCCGGACGTTTCGCCGCTCTGCGCATAGGCGCGGAAGGCGCCGGCGTGCTCGATCTCGAGCGGCGCTTTCGCCTTGGTCTCGACGGCGAGCTTCGGCCGCGCCGCGTCGAGCGCGACGCGATCGAGGCGCTTCTTGGCCTCGTCGAGCGCGCGGTCGATGCGGGCGAGCTTCTCCTCCGTCACGACGTCGGCTGTCAGCCGCGTCTCGATCTGCGACAGGCGCTCGTCATTGGCCTCGCGAAAGGCCTCGAAGGCGCGGTTGAACTCCTCGAAGGCGGCGCCGGCGACCTTGGTCTCGGGCGCGCCGGTGATGATCTCATGCGTCATGCGTTCACTCCTGTTGAATTGGGCGCGCCGGGGCGCCCCGCCGCGCG
>JAEULW010000007.1 GCA_016793505.1 Methylobacteriaceae bacterium
AGAACGCGGCGGACCGGGCCGCCGGCGCGGAGGCGGTCGAGACCTCGGGCGACGTCGCCGACATCCTGTTCGACCTGACGCGGCGGGAAACCCGGGCGTTCGCCCATCTGTATTCGCGCACGCTCGTCGGCTACCTCGGCAAAGCCACGAAACTGAACAAGAATCCAAGCCGGTCGGCGGGGTTCAAGGTGCTCAAGGCGCCGGACGTGCCCTCGATCCTGCTGGAGCTCGGCTATCTGTCCAGCGAGAAGGACGCGCAGGCGATGGCCTCGCCGGAATGGCGCGAACGGGCGACGCGCGCCGTCGCCCAGTCGATCGAGGCCTTCCTCGCCGATCCGGCGCGGGCCGCCGAAGCAACGCCGGCCGTCGCGACGTCGGAAGCCGCCGCGGGCGTGGCCGAGGCGCCGCGGCCGCGATGAAACGCCGCCTGCGCCGCGGCGCGCCGCGAAACCGACACAAAGCGCGCTCAACTGTCGTTCAATGCGTCGTGAATAGCGGTGGATCGCGGCGTGATGCGTGATACAAGGCCGGCGTTGACGGTGCGCGTGGCAAGGCGCGCGCCGCGGCCGCAACGGGCTGACCCGGCGTTTCACAAGGCATGACGGAATGCGACTGATCGCCCGATTCTTCGGCTTCGTCTTCGCAACCGGCGCGATCCTTTTCGTGCTGGCGGCCGGCGCCGGCGGCTTCGTCATCTGGAAGTACTCGCAGGACCTGCCCGACTACAGCCAGCTGAAGAACTACGAGCCGCCGGTGATGACGCGCGTCCACGCCGGCGATGGCTCGCTGCTGGCCGAATACGCCCGCGAACGGCGCCTGTTCCTGCCGTCCCCGGCGATCCCGCCGCTGGTCAAGCAGGCCTTCCTGTCGGCCGAGGACAAGAATTTCTACCAGCACAACGGCGTCGATCCGGAAGGAATCGTGCGCGCCGTGGTCGTGCTGATGCAGGGCAACCGCCGGCCGCAGGGCGCCTCGACCATCACCCAGCAGGTGGCCAAGAACTTCCTGCTCGGCAACGAGCGCACCTTCGACCGCAAGATCCGCGAGGCGCTGCTCTCCTTCCGCATCGAGGCGGCCTATTCGAAGGAGAAGATCCTCGAGCTCTATCTGAACGAGATCTATCTGGGCCTCGGCAATTACGGCGTCGCCGCGGCGGCGCTGAACTATTACGGCAAGTCCGTCCACGAGCTGACTCTGGCCGAGGTCGCCTATCTCGCGGCGCTGCCCAAGGCGCCGAACAACTACCATCCCTTCCGCTTCCGCGACGCGGCGATGGCGCGGCGCAATTATGTGATCGACCGCATGGTCGAGAACGGCTTCGCCTCGCGCGCCGAGGGCGACAAGGCCAAGGCCGAGCCGCTCGGCGTCAGCCCGCGCTCGCTGTCGCCGAACGAGATGGCGGCCGGCTTCTTCGCCGAAGAGGTGCGCCGCGACCTCGCCGAGCGCTACGGCGAAAAGAAGCTCTACGAAGGCGGCCTGTCGGTGCGCGCCACGCTCGATCCGAAGATGCAGCTGTGGGCCCGCAAGGCGCTGGTCGACGGGCTGGTGCGCTACGACGAGGCGCATGGTTTCCGCGGCCCGATGCGCTCGATCCCGCTGTCGCCGGACTGGGGTCTGGCGCTGGGCGACGTCAAGCCGTGGCGGCTGGCGGCGGTCCTGTCGGTCGACGATCAGGGGGCGCGCATCGGTCTGCAGCCGCCGCGCGAGAAGTCGGGCGCGATCGCCGCCGAGCGCGTCACAGGCACGCTCGCCGCCGACGGCGCCAAATGGGCGCGCAAGCCGCTGCGGCAGATCCTGCAGCCGGGCGACGTCGTCTATGTCGAGCCGATGGACGGCCGGCCCGGCCAGTACCGGCTGCGACAGGTGCCGGAGATTTCCGGCGCGATCGTCGCCATGGACCCGTATACCGGCCGCGTCTTCGCGATGGTCGGGGGCTTCTCCTTCGACCAGTCGGAGTTCAACCGCGCGACGCAGGCCTGGCGTCAGCCCGGCTCGTCGTTCAAGCCCTTCGTCTACGCCACGGCGCTCGACAATGGCTACACGCCGTCCTCCGTGATCATGGACGGGCCGGTCGAGATCGATCAGGGCAACGGCGAAATCTGGCGGCCGGAGAACTACGGCGGCGCAACCAATTACGCGCCGCACACGCTGCGCTACGGCATCGAGCATTCCAAGAACCTGATGACGGTGCGCCTCGCCCAGGACGTCGGCATGCCGCTGATCGCCGAATACGCCCGGCGCTTCGGCGTCTATGACGACATGCTGCCGGTGCTGTCGATGTCGCTCGGGGCGGGCGAGACGACGGTGCTGCGCATGGTCACCGCCTATTCGATGCTGGCCAATGGCGGCCGGCGCATCAAGCCGACGCTGGTCGACCGCATCCAGGACCGCTGGGGCAACACGATCTACCGCCACGACGAGCGCGCCTGCCAGGGCTGCGACGCGGCCAAGTGGGAAAATCAGAACGAGCCCAGGCTGGTCGACAAGCGCGAGCAGGTGCTCGATCCGATGACCGCCTATCAGATCACCTCGAGGATGGAGGGCGTCGTGCAGCGCGGCACGGCGACCGTCATCAAGGAGGTCGGCAAGCGTCTCGCCGGCAAGACGGGCACGACCAACGACGCCAAGGACGTGTGGTTCGTCGGCTTCTCGCCTGACCTCGCCGTCGGCGTGTTCATGGGTTACGACCGGCCGCGCTCGCTCGGCGACTCGGCCACGGCCGGCCAGTACGCCGCGCCGATCTTCCGCGACTTCATGAAGCTGGCGCTGAAGGACAAGCCGGACACGCCGTTCCGCGTGCCGCCCGGCATCAAGCTGATCTCGGTCGACAGCCGCACCGGCCTGCGCGCCTCGGGCGGCGGGGCGATGCTGGAGGCGTTCAAGCCGGGCACGGCGCCGCCGGACAGCTACACGATCATCGGCGATTCCAGCACCGTGGCCGGCGCAGGCGGCGGAGGCGGAGGCGGCGGAGGCCGCAATCCCGACCGTGTGGTCGGCACCGGCACCGGCGGCCTCTACTGACGTCGCGGTCGCGGATTTACAGCCGCGCCGGCGCGCCCTAGAAGGGCGCTCCCTGTCATCCCTCGTTTCGCGGTGAAGCTGATCCCATGCGCGCGGAAGCCCAGTCGCTCGTCGACGACATCAAGCAGTCGGTGGGACTGCTGAGGAGGCATCTTTGACGTCGACGTCGCGACGCGCCGTCTGGCGGAGCTGACCGCAAGGTCCGAAGACCCCTCGCTCTGGAACGATCCCGAGGCCGCGCAGAAGGTGATGCGCGAGAAGACCGCGCTCGAGGACCGGCTCGGGGCCGTCTCCAAGATCGAGCGGGAGCTCGACGACGCCGCGACGCTGGTCGAACTCGCCGAGGCCGAAGGCGACGCCGGCACGGAGGAGGAGGCGATCGGCCTGCTCAAGGGCCTGAAGGCCGACGCCCGCAAGCGCCAGGTCGAGGCGCTGTTCTCGGGCGAGGCGGACGGCAACGACACCTATCTCGAAGTGCATTCAGGCGCCGGCGGCACCGAGTCGCAGGATTGGGCTCGCATGCTGCAGCGCATGTATGCGCGCTGGGCGGAAAAGCGCGGCTTCTCGGTCGAGATCGTCGAGGAGACGGCGGGCGAGGAGGCGGGCATCAAGTCCGCGACGCTGCTGGTCAAGGGCCACAATGCGCATGGCTGGCTGAAGACCGAGTCCGGCGTGCATCGCCTGGTGCGCATCTCGCCGTTCGACTCAAACGCGCGCCGGCACACCAGTTTCGCCTCGGCCTGGGTCTATCCGGTGGTCGACGACCGCATCAATGTCGAGATCAACGAGAGCGATTGCCGCATCGACACCTATCGGGCGTCAGGCGCCGGCGGCCAGCACGTCAACAAGACGGATTCGGCGATCCGCATCACGCACATTCCGACCGGCATCGTCGTGTCGTGCCAGATGGAGCGCTCGCAGCACAAGAACCGCGCCACGGCCTGGAACATGCTGCGCGCCCGGCTCTACGAACTCGAACTCGAAAAGCGCGAGGCCGAGCAGAACAAGATGAACGCCTCCAAGACCGACATCGGCTGGGGCCACCAGATCCGCTCCTACGTGCTGCAGCCCTATCAGCAGGTGAAGGATCTGCGCACCGGCGTCGTCTCGACCTCGCCCGACGACGTGCTCGACGGCGATCTCGACGACTTCATGGAGGCCGCGCTCGCCCAGCGCATCCATGGCGGCGGGCCGGACAAGGTCGAGGACGTCGAGTAGCGCCCGCCCCGCTCACAGACCGCGGACGCACAGGAAGAAGGCGCGGGGCGCCTTCAGCATCGTGGTCTTGCTGTCGAGGTCGTGCTCGATGCGTGCGAAAGGCGAGGCTGCGTCGGCGTCGTAGGCGTTGCCGTTGATGTCGACGAAGGTCTTGCCGGAAAAGCTCTCGAGCAGCGCGACGTGCTGGAAGCCGAGCACGCCTTTCGCGGGGTCGTCGCCGCGAAAGCCCGACTTGTTGCGCCAGAGCACCACGTCGCCGCATTGCGGGGTGACGCCGTCGGCGCCGATCTCGGCGTAGGCGACCTTCTCCTTCAGCGTCATCGGGTTCGGGCCTTCATAGCGCAGCAGCTTGAACTTGCCCGAATTCTTCACCGCCCAGTCGATCGCCTTCTCCGGCGAGCGCAGCGGATCGCCGCTGCCGAACAGACCCGCCGGCACATCCTTGCGCAGCTTCGAGAGCAGGTTCCAGCACCAGGCGACGAAGCTGCCGCACCATTTGTCGTCGGGCGGGTTCGGGTAGGGATGGTGATAGGCGTCGAGCGCCTCGGCGTTGGTGCGCACCTTGCTCGCCATCTGCTCGGCGGCGAGCCGTGCGATCGCCTTGCGGATCGGCAGGAGCTCCAGCTCCTTGGCGAATTCGGGCTCGACGCCGCTGGTGTCCGAGCCGCGCCGGCCATAGCGGTCCTCGACGACGAAGATCGGCAGCGGCTTGATCCAGTCGCGGCCGTCCTCGAGCTGGGCTCTCAGCCGCGCCTGGCCGGTCTTGCCGCCGGAGCGCAGCACGATGCGC
This sequence comes from Methylobacteriaceae bacterium, assembly GCA_016793505.1. Lineage (GTDB taxonomy): Bacteria > Pseudomonadota > Alphaproteobacteria > Rhizobiales > Beijerinckiaceae. The sequence continues at coordinate 5,030 of JAEULW010000007.1, forward strand.
TTCAGCGACTGGCCGCGCTCCCACTCCGAAACATATTTGTTCGTCTGCAGCTCGGCGACGCCCTTGCTGTCGGCCGCGGCCGAGACGATGTCGGAGGCCTCCTCGCCGGCCGCGGCGGTCACCTTCGGCGTCAGCCCGTCGGAGGCGACGAGATAGAAGACGCTCGTCGCGTTCTTGGTCATCGTCAGCGCATAGGCGTCGCGGTCGTAGCCGGCGCTGTCATTGGGCAGTTTGAGCAGATGCGCCATGGCGTGACTCCCGGCGTGACTGAACGTGGACGCCGGAGCTGCGGCAATGGCGGCGACGTGCGCTTTCGCACATGCCGGGCGCGACGGCCCGGCCTCAGCGCGACGGGGCGATGGTGTTGCGCAGGCCGGACCGGCAGGAGGGATCGGCGCAATCCGGTTTCGCCCTGGCTTTCGGCGCCGGCTGGCCCGGCGCGGACTTCACCGTGTCGGTCGACGAGAAGGTCGTCGGCGCCATGCCGGGGATGTAGTTCGAGCCCATGACGAGCGCCGCGTAGACGGCGACGCCGGCGCCGACCGAGGCCACCTTCTTCTTCAACGGGTAGGCCATGAAGGTCTGCCAGTGCGACGGATCGGGCGCGCCGCGCTCGCCGCTGGCGGCTGCCTTCAGCACCGCGCGGGCGGCGGCGAGGCCGTCGGCCGGCGCGGCGGCGTTGCGGCGCCCGAAGGCGCCGGGCGTCGCCGAGACGTGGCGCTGGTCAAAGGCGCCAGCGGCGCGCTCGCGCGTGTCCTTGCGCGGGCCGGCCAGATCGATCATCGCTCCGGCATGGCGGCGGATCGCGGCGATGCGCTCGCCGATGGCGGGATGGGAGGCGAGGCCGCCCGTCGTCGGGCCGTCGATCAGCATCGCCTCGACGCTCGAAGGCATCTGCGGCAGCGCGCTGCGGCCGGAGATTTTCTGCAACGCGGTGATCAGCGCGCCCGGGTTCTTGGTCATCTCGATCGCGACGCCGTCGGCGACGAATTCGCGCGAACGCGAAATCATGATGCGGGCGAGATAGGCGAGGAAGCGGGCCAGCAGTCCCGTCACCTTGAAGGCCAGCATCATGATCAGATGGATCGGCGCGACGATCAGGAAAACCGCGCGCCAACCGATTTTCGGCGCGATGCGGTTCTCGATCGACAGGATGGCGGAGAGGCCGGCATGGGCGCAGGCCATCAGCCGGATGTCGGCGAGGCGGACATGCGCCAGCTCGTGCGCCAGCACGGCGGCGAGTTCGTCGTCGTCGAGGGACTCGAGCAGACCGCGGGTGACGACCACCACCGCGCTGCGCCGCGTCAGGCCGCAGGCGAAGGCGTTGAGCGCCGGCGACTCGATGATCGCGGCGCGCGGGCAGGGCAGGCCGTTGGCGATGGCGAGCTGTTCGAGCAGGTCGTGGAAGCGGCGCTCCCGACTGCGCTCGATGAAAGCGAATCCAGAGCCTTCGCGCGCGTCTTTCACATGGCGCACGAGATGGTGGACGAACCAGGCGAGGCCTATGCCGAGGCCGCCGGCGAAATACCAGCCCAGCGTCGCCCAAGGGAATCTGGACTCGCCGCCCAGGCTGGCGCCGATCTTCATGAACAGCAGAACCGGGACGAAGAAACCGAGCGCCATCACCTCGACGGCGAGCGCGAAGCCGAGGAACAGCGCCAGACTGCGCGTGTCGTTCTTGCGGATATGGCCGTAAAGGCCCTGAACCGACAGCATCGCCCGCCCCACCAAAGACTGGGCGCAGACTAGGGCGATGGAATGAACGTCGGGTTAGCCTGCCGCAGCGTCACAGGCCGGCGAGCTTGGCCCCGGCGCGCAGGAACCGCGAGGGGTCGACAGCCTCGCCGTCGATGCGCACCTCGTAGTGGAGATGCGGGCCGGTGGAGCGGCCGGTCGAGCCGAGCTTGCCGACGATCGCGCCGGCGCTGACGCTCTGGCCCTCGGCGACGAGGATCGACGACATGTGCGCGTAGCGCGAGGTCAGGCCGTTGCCATGGTCGATCTCGACCATGTTGCCGTAGCCGCCCTGCCAGCCGGCGGTGACCACCTTGCCGGCCCCGGTGGAGCGGACCGGCGCCCCGTATTCGTCGCGGAAATCGACGCCGGCGTGCATGGCGGCGCGGCCGAGGAAGGGATCGACGCGGGCGCCGAAGCCGGAGGTCTGCTCGGCGCCGCCGCCGAGCGGGGCGCGGAGCGGCACGTAAGGGGCGATCCGCCGGTAGCGGTCGGCGGCGAGCAGCGCGGTCTGCAGGCGCGCCACCTCGCGCTCGAACAGCGAACCGTTGGGATCGACCTTGAGCGGCACGAAAGGCCCGCCGACGGCGCCCGGCGCGGCGGCCGGCGGAGTCATCCGGTCGGCGGGCAGGCCGGCGTCGGCGAGGGCCTGGCGGAGGCGGCCGGCGAAGGCGCGGGCGCGGCTCTCGATCGAAGACAATTCGCGGATCTGACGCAGTTCGAGCGTATCGAGCGATTGCGCGATGCGGCCGAGCCGCTGCGGAATCGGCAGCGCGCCGGTCTCGCGCATCACGCGCTTGATCTCGGTGACGCCCTCGGTGCTGACCTCGCTGGAGCGCAGCGGGGCGGGCTTGGCGACGGCGGGACGCGGCGGCTCGGCGCGCGGCGCGGCTTCGATCGGCGCGAAGCCCTGGGCGCCGGCCGGCAGCTGCGGGCCCTCGCGATCCCTGAGCAGCGGATTGAGCGAGGCGCGGGCCGGGGCGAGGCCGCGCGTCTTACCGTCGATCTTGCCGTCGACCTTGCCTTCGGACTGCGCGCGGGGGTCGGCGACGCGGGGCAGGGCGACAGCGTCCTGCCGGGCGAAGCCGGCATGCGAGGCGAGCGAGGCGACGACGGCGCCGCGCGATTCCAGCTGCGCCTGACGCGACAGAAGATCGTGGACCTTGCCTTCGAAAGAGTCCTGATCGAGCAGCTGGCGGCTGGTGACGCGGTCGATCTGGGCGCGCAGGGCGGCGATGCGGTCCTCATAGGCGTATTGCATCTGCGCCTGGCGGTTCATCAGGCTGGCCAGCATGTCGTCGCGGAAGAACAGCCAGGCGGCGGCCGCGGCATAGAGCAGGCAGAGCGTCGGCACGATCGCGGCGAGGGCGTAGAGGGCGACGGGGCGCAGCGCGAAGGCGCGGACATTGTCGCCGCGGCTCAAAGTGACGAAAAAATGCGTATCCGGCAGCCGGGGCGCGGGAAAGGACTGACGCAGCGACATGAACGAACTCCGGACGCAGGGCGCCGAAAAAGATCGATTGCGAGCGATTCCGATTAGACGGCGTTAGGGTTAATGTTTTCCAAAACCCGTCCGGCGACGCGCCCCAAGCTTGCGCGACGTCAAGGCCGCAGGCGCCGGGGTCCGCCACACTGCGTAGGCTCAGCAGGAGGCAGGCCCGCGATGATCGTTCCCCCCTCCATCGACCGTCGTTCGCTGCTGGTCGGCGCCGCCGCCGCGGCGATCGCGCCGCGCGCCGGACAGGCCCAGCCCGCTCCGCTGCTCACCGTCGGCACGCGCGTGCTCGACGTGAAAGGCCGGGCGGCGACGGTCTTCGGCGTCGCCGGACGGGGCGGGCGGCCCGGCGTCTATGCGGCCGAGGGCGAGCGGTTCGACGGGCTGGTGACCAACGGCACGCCCGATCCGCTGATCATGCACTGGCACGGGCAGACCATGGCGCCGGCCGAGCAGGATCGCTCACGGCCCGGCGGCGGCGCGCTGGGCGTCGGCATGGCCGATCATCACGCCTTCGCCCTGACCAGGGGCACGCACTGGATGCATTCGCACCAGCTCAGCGAGCAGCAATTGCTCGCCGCCCCGATGATCGCCCGCGAACGCGAGGCCGACGAGGCGCAGGACATCGTGCTGATGCTGCACGATTTCGCCTTCCGCCCGCCAGCCGAGATCCTGCGCGAACTCGGCGGGTCCGACGCTCATGCCGGGCACGGCGCGTCAGCGCCGGCGGCGGGCGCTGCGCCCGCGGCGGGCGGTCACGCCGCCATGGGCCACGGCCAGACCGGGCATGGTCCGATGGGCCACGGCCCCGGCGCGGGTCGCGGCATGGTCCACGCCAACGACGTGCGTTACGACGCCTATCTCGCCAACGACCGGACGCTGGACGATCCGGAGGTCGTGCGCGTCGAACCCGGCGCGCGGGTGCGTCTGCGGATCATCAATGGGGCGACGGCGACGGTCTTCTTCATCGATCCGGGCGCTCTGCCGGCGACGTGCGCAGCGGTCGACGGCGTCGCCTGCCAGCCGCACCGGGCGGCGCGCTATCCGCTGGCGCAGGGCCAGCGCATCGACCTGACGATGACCATTCCGCGCGAGGGCGGCGCCTTCCCGATCCTCGCCCAGGTCGAGGCGGAGCGGATGCGCACGGGCCTCGTGCTGGCGACGGCGGGGGCGCAGCTGCGGCGGATCGCCGACATGGCGCCGGCGCCGGCCCCGCATGCCGACCTGTCGCTCGACCTCGCCCTGCGGCCCCGTCAGGCGCCGCCGGCGCGCAACGACGGGCGCATGGTGCATCTGATGCTCGGCGAGGCGGCCGGCTACCGCTGGACGATCAACGGGGCGATCCATGGCGAACACCAGCCGATCCAGGCGCGGCTCGGCGAGCGGGTCCTGTTCATGTTCATGAACCCGACCTCGATGATGCATCCGATGCATCTGCACGGGCATCACTTCCAGGTCGTCTCGATCGGCGGGCGGGCTTTCCCGGGGCCGCTGCGCGACACGGTGATCGTGCCGCCGCACATGCCGGTCGTCGTCGCCGTCGACTTCGACAAGCCGGGCGCCTGGTATCTGCACTGCCACCACCTCGACCACCTGGCGACAGGCATGATGTCGGAGGTGGTCGTCGCCTGACCGACAGGCCGGCGGCCGAGGCGCTTGCGTCGGGGCGCGCGGGCGACTATATGGCGCGCGCATCCCACAGGCGGATTTGCGGACCTGATTTCAAGGTCCGTTCCGGTGGTCCCGTCCGGGACCGCAGTCCGCCGAGGTCGAACCGGAGAGACTGACTTATGGCGCTTCCCGACTTTTCCATGCGTTCGCTGCTCGAGGCCGGCGCGCATTTCGGCCACCAGTCGCATCGCTGGAATCCGAAGATGAACCAGTACATCTTCGGCGTGCGCAACAACATCCACATCATCGACCTGGCGCAGACCGTGCCGATGCTGCACCGGGCTCTGGAAGCCGTGTCCGACACGGTGGCGCGCGGCGGCCGTGTGCTGTTCGTCGGCACCAAGCGCCAGGCGCAGGATTCGATCGCCGACGCGGCCAAGCGCTCGGCCCAGCATTTCGTCAATTCGCGCTGGCTCGGCGGCACGCTGACCAACTGGAAGACGATCTCGGCCTCGATCTCGCGGCTGCGCAAGATCGACGAGACGCTCACCTCCGGCGGTCAGGGCCTGACCAAGAAAGAGCGCCTGATGATGAGCCGCGAGCGCGAGAAGCTCGAGAAGGCGCTCGGCGGCATCAAGGACATGGGCGGCGTGCCCGAGCTGATCGTGGTGATCGACACCAACAAGGAGCAGCTGGCGATCAAGGAGGCCAACCGCCTCAACATCCCGGTCGCCGCCATCGTCGACACCAATTGCGATCCGGACGGCATCACCTTCCCGGTGCCGGGCAATGACGATGCGGGCCGCGCCATCACGCTCTATTGCGACCTGTTCGCGCGCGCCGCGATCGACGGCATCTCGCGCAGCCAGGGCTCGCTCGGCGTCGATCTCGGGGAGGCGGCCGAGCCGGTCGCCGAGGAGCTGCCGGCCGAGGCGCCGGTCGCCGTCGAGGGGCAGACCGAGGCCTTCGAGCTGCTGACCGCGCCGCGCGGCGCGCCCGACGATCTGACGCGTCTGCAAGGCGTCGGCCCGCAGCTCGTCAAGAAGCTCAACGACGGCGGCATCTACCACTTCTGGCAGCTCGCCGCGATGACGCCGGCCGACGTCGAGAAGATCGACCGCGACCTGAAGCTGTCGGGCCGCATCGAGCGCGACGGCTGGGTCGCCAAGGCGCGCGAGCTCGCCGCCGCCTGACCGGACCTCTCCGGCCGGCTTTCAGCGAGAGCGCCGCGCCGCGGCGCTCTCTGCGCATCGGCGTCATGAAACCATTCGAAGGCGCGCTGCGCCGCCCCGCCGCAGCGGGGTCACTGCAAAGGACGAACCCATGGCCAACATCACCGCCGCGATGGTGAAGGACCTGCGCGAAAAGACCGGCGCGGGCATGATGGACTGCAAGGGCGCGCTCGCCGAGACCAATGGCGACATCGAGGCGGCCGTCGACTGGCTGCGCAAGAAGGGCCTGTCGAAGGCGGCCAAGAAGTCCGGCCGCGTCGCCGCCGACGGACTGGTCGGCGTGCTGGTCAAGGGCGGCAAGGGCGTCGTCGTCGAAGTCAATTCCGAGACCGACTTCGTCGCCCGTAACGACGATTTTCAGGGGCTGGTGCGCGCCATCGCCGGCGTCGCCGCCGGCGCCGCGACGGTAGAGGCCGAGGCGCTGAAGAGCGCCGCCTATCCGGGCGGCGGCAATGTCGGCGAGGCGATCGCCGCCGCCATCGCCAAGATCGGCGAGAACATGACGCTGCGCCGCGCCGCCGCGGTCGAGGTCAAGGACGGCGTCGTCGGCCAGTACATCCACAACGCCATCGGCGAGGGGCTCGGCAAGATCGGCGTGCTGGTGGCGCTGGAGTCGACCGGGAACAAGGAGGTTCTGGCGGGCCTGGCGCGGCTCATCGCCATGCATGTGGCCGCGGCCTCGCCGCTGGCGCTCGACGCCGCCTCGCTCGATCCCGCCGTGGTCGAGCGCGAGAAGAACGTGCTGCGCGAGAAGAACGCCGGCAAGCCGGCCAATGTGCTCGACAAGATCGTCGAGAGCGGCCTCAAGACCTATTACAAGGAGGTCGCGCTGGTCGATCAGGTGTCGATCCACGCCGACCACGCCAACAAGACGATCGGCCAGGCAGTGAAGGAAGCCGAGGGCAAGGCCGGCGCGCCGGTGACGCTGAAGGGCTTCGTGCGCTACGCCCTCGGCGAGGGCGTCGAGAAGGCGGAAGCCGATTTCGCGGCGGAAGTCGCCAGCATGTCGAAGGGCTGAGGGTCGGCGCAGCGCCGGTTCGAAAGGCGGCCTCAAGGGCCGCCTTTTTTTCGTGATGGGCTATGCTGGCGACGATTGGAGCGGGAGACGCCGATGCGCATGGCATTGGGAACAGTAGCGACACTGCTGGCGACGCTGTCGGCGCCGGCGCTCGCCGCGCCGTGCGGCAACGACGCCTCCGGCTTCGCGCAGTGGAAGCAGGCTTTCGCGCAGGAGGCGCGGGCGCAGGGCGTCGGTGCGAAGGCGATTTCGGCGCTGATGGCGACGAAATACGCCCACGCGACGATCGGCGCCGACCGCAACCAGAAGGGCATGCGACTGTCCTTCGAGGAATTTTACGCCCGGCGCGGCGGGCCGGCGATCATCGCCAGGGGCCGCGCGCTGAAGCGCAAGCATGCCGGCCTGTTCGCCGAGATCGAGCGTCAGCACGGCGTGCCGGCGGGGCCGCTGTTGGCGATCTGGGGCATGGAGACCGGCTTCGGCGCGATTTCGGGCAAGCAGAACATGCTCTCTTCGGTGGCGACGCTCGCCTATGACTGCCGCCGCTCCGCCTTCTTCATCGACCAGCTCCATGCGGCGCTGACGCTGATCGAGCGCGGCCGCTTCAGCGGCGCGACGCGCGGCTCGATGCATGGCGAGGTCGGCCAGACGCAGTTCATGCCGAAGGCGGTGCTGGACTACGGCGTCGGCAGCCTGGAGACGCCGGCGGGCGCGCTGCGCTCGACCGCCGCCTTCCTCAAGGGCCATGGCTGGACGGCGGGAGCGGGCTACCAGCCGGGCGAGCCGAGCTTCGTCGCCATCCAGGGCTGGAACGCCTCGACCGTCTATCAGCGCGCCATCGCCCATATCGGGGCCGAGATCGACGGGGACTGAGCGCCAGCTTGTCGAAACGCCCGCGCCCGCCCAGTTTGTCGCCATGCGCCTGACGCTTCTCGCCGCCGCGACGATCGCGGCTCTCCTCGCCGCGCCCGCCGCCGCGCAATTGCGCGGCCATGGCGGGCCGGTCCGCGCCGTGGCGGCGAGCCCCGACGGCAGGCTGGCGATTTCCGGCGGCTTCGACTCCACCGCGATCCTGTGGGCGCTCGCCGAGAACCGGGCGCTCGGCGTGCTGCGTCTGCATGACGACGCGGTCACCGCCGTCGCCGCGCTGCCGGACGGACGCTTCGTCACGGCGGGCGCGGACGGGCGAATCGCGCTGTGGCGGCTCGGCGCGCGCGCGCCCGAGCGGGTGGCGCAGGCGCACAAGGCGCAGATCGCCGGCCTCGCCGCATCGCCCGACGGGCGGCGGCTCGCCTCGGCCTCGTTCGACCGCAGCCTGCGCGTCGAGGATGTCGAGAGCGGCGCGGCGCAGATCTTCGAGGGCCATCGCGACGTCGTCAACGCGGTCGCCTTCTCCGCCGACGGGCAGACGCTGATCAGCGGCGGGCATGACGGCCAGCTGCGCTTCACGCCGCTCGCCGGCGGCGCGCCCGCCATCGTGCAGATGGAGGCGCCTGTCGTGGCGCTGCTGGCGCTGGCGGACGGGCGGGCGCTGGCGGGACGGGCGGACGGGGCGCTGGCGAGGATCGACCCGGCGTCCGGCCGCGTCGACGAGATCGCCCGCCTCGGCGCGCCGATCAGCGCGCTGGCGCGGAGGCCGGACGGGCGCGTCGCCGTCGCCGGCCTCGACGGGACGATCACGCTCGTCGATCTTGCAAGCGGGCGGCTGACGCCCTTCGCGGCCAAGCGGGCCGGGCCGGTCTGGGGTCTCGCTTTCGCCGGCGCCGAACTGCTGTCGGCGGGCAATGACGGTTTCGTGCGCCGCTACGATGTCGCCGCCGGGGTCGAGATCGCGCCGGCCGCCTTCGCCGAGACGCCGGAGATTCCGGCGGGCCTGCGCGATCATCCCGGCGCGCGCGTCTTTTCGGCCTGCATCGCCTGCCATGCGCTGCAACCGGAGGAGGGCCAGCGCGCCGGCCCCAGTCTGCACGGGCTGATGGGCCGGCGCATCGCCAGCGCGCCGGGCTACGCCTATTCCGAGGCGTTGCAGGGCCTGTCGATCGTCTGGACGCCGGAGACGGTGGCGCGCCTGTTCGAGATCGGCCCGACGCGCTACACGCCCGGCACGAAGATGCCGGAACAGCGCGTCGTCGACGCCGCCGACCGGCAGGCGCTGGTCGAGTTTCTGGCGCAGGCGACGCGGTGAGCTACAACGTTCAGTAGACTGGAAAACCGGCCAACTCAGGAGCGTCATCCCCAAAAAGTATTTTTACCTGACGGATTATTTCATTTCGTAGAATGTTTTCACTGTCTGACATCGGCGCTCTATATTGTGTGCCAATTTTCATATAAGCCGAGCGAAATTGTTCCAGCGCATTCAACTGCTCGTCGTTGAAAAAAGCGACCTCGAACGAGTAAGTATGATCTTGCGTGTCGACCATCTCAACGAACGTGCCTCTATACTTGACATCGACGGCCGGGTTTTCGTCAACGGACGTGATTGCGCTGGTCGCCAGTTTGAACGAGCGCAATTCGGCGGTTAGCCATGGGTGAAACTGGTTGCCGGCGAGGCGCGAAGTATAAGAATGCGTGACGATCCGAATTGAAATGACGGCGAACTGACGATAGCCGCGCAACTGCGCGCGCCTGATTTCGTCGCGCTTTTTCGCGAGCATAGCCGGAATGTCGCGGGTCTCGATCGACTCGATGTACTGTTCCAGAAGTTTCTTCAAGACTTTCTGATACAAGATGCCGGCCAGCGCCGCCAAAGCCGCGCCGCGGATGTAGCGGACACCGCCGCCTTTCACCCAGTATTGTTTGACCCGCTGCACGGCCGCAGCGCCGCCTTTCACCTTGACGGGCGGGGTTGGCGCGCCGCCGGCGGGAGCCGTTGGAGAGGCTGGATCAGCGGGGGCGGGAGGCGGGGCAGCCGCAGGGGGCGAACTGGAAGGCTTCACATTGCCGTTCAGGTCGATCTCGATGACTGGCAGGTTGAGCAGTTTGCGAGCGATCCGATAATCCTGTGATCCGTTGACGACCTTGATCTGCGATTCAGGCGCAATGGCGACGCCGAGCGACTTGGCCGCGGTGTCGTTGAGCTTGACGAAACCTTTGTCCAGGCTCCAGATTTCAGCATTGCTGCTGCGCGCGTCGATCGCGACCCGCAGGTCGAGCGGGGACAGATGGGTCTTGCCGGCGCCAAAGCCGTTCGCCGCCTCCATCGCGGTCACCAAGTTCGCGTCCGAGGCGGCGATCTTGAACTTGAAGGCGTCGAGGATAAGCCGATTGGACGTCGCATGGCGAGGCAATGGAGTTGTGACGGCTTCGTCATAGGCGTGCCTGGAGATATAGAGTTCGACGCCCGCCGCTCGCATGTCCAGCAACGCCTTCGCGACTTGCGCATTGCCGCGGTGCAGATGATCGAGGATGTTCGCATCGATCATCACACGGCGCGGACCGGACATGCGTTGGCTCCGTGCAGCGCAACCCAGGAAGGTTGCGCCGTGCAGTCGGCCCCATCATCCGTCGACACGATGTGCGGCCGCGCACCGACGTGACGCAAGCTTCGCGGGCGCCAGCCTATTCGAGACCGTCCTTGCCCTCGGCGCGTTCGCGCAGATAGTCGTCGGCGGTGCGCGGGCGGGGGCGCGGCGTCGCCGCGTGCGGATCCATGCCTTCCTCGACAGAGGCGCGGACGCGGCAATCCTCGCACATGCGCACGAGGTCGAGCCGGCGGGCGTTGTCGCCGGCATACATCCAGTGACCCTCGAGCCGGGCCGCGACGGCCTCGATCGAACTCTTCGCGCCGAACGGCTTGCCGCAGGCGACGCAGCAGAAGGGCTCCTCCTCCTTGAGCGTGCGGCGGCCCTCGCGCCGGGCGACGAAATCGACGCGCGGATCGAGTTCGATCGCCTTTTCCGGGCAGGTCGCGGCGCACAGGCCGCACTGCACGCACAGGCCCTCGTCGAAGGTGAGCGCCGGCCGCTCCGCCTTGTCGCCGAGCGCGCCGACCGGACAGGCGGGGACACAGGACAGACAGAGCGTGCAGGCCGCCAGATCGTGGACAATTCCGCCAAGCGGCGCGCCGAGCGGCAGGGCGATGCGCGCCGCCGGCTTCGGCGCGACGGCGGAAAGCTCGGCGAGCGCGACGTCGAGCAGATCACGCTTGCGGCCGGCCGGCCTGAAGCGCGCCGGCTCGGCGGGCGCGACGCCGGGCGGAAAATCGTCGAGCGCCTCACGCAGGGCCTGTGGCTCGTCGAAGGCGAGAACGCGCA
>JAEULW010000009.1 GCA_016793505.1 Methylobacteriaceae bacterium
CTCGGCGAGGCGCCGACCGATGTCGACATCGCCGCCACCGCGACGCCGGACGTCGTCGAGGAGCGCGCCCGGCGCTGGGGCTTCCACACGGCGCCCACCGGCGTCGAGCACGGCACGATCACCGTGATCGTCGCCGGCCGCCCCTTCGAGGTGACGACGCTGCGCGAGGATGTCGAGACCTTCGGCCGCAAGGCCAAGGTGCGCTTCGGGCGCGACTTCGCGGCCGACGCGCTGCGCCGCGACTTCACCATCAACGCTCTGTCGGCGACGCGCGAGGGCCTCGTGCATGATTACGCCGGCGGCCTCGACGATCTGGCGGCGCGGCGCGTGCGCTTCATCGGCGACGCGCGGGCGCGCATCCGCGAGGACTATCTGCGCATCCTGCGGCTGTTGCGCTTCCACGCCCGTTACGGCGAGGGGCCGATCGACCGCAGCGCGCTCGCGGCGGCGATCGCCGAGCGCGAGGGCCTCGACACGCTGTCGCGCGAGCGGGTGCGCGCCGAACTCATGAAACTGATCGACGCGCCGGGCGCCGCCGGCGTGCTGGTCGAGGCCGACGGCGCCGGCTTCCTGACGCGCATCCTCGGCGGCCTCGCCTATCCCGCGCGCTTCGCCGCGCTGCGCGAGGCCGATCGCCGCGGCGCCGGAACGAGCGAGACGCCGCTGCGCCTCGCCGCGCTCGCCGTCCTCGTGCGCGAGGACGCCGAGCGGCTGCGCGCGGCGCTGCGCCTGTCCAATTCCGAACATGCGCGGCTCGCCGGCGCGGCCCGCGCGCGCGAGGCGCTGATCGGCGGCCCGCCGCCGGTCGGCGACGCGGTGGTCGCTCTGCTGTTCGAGCATGGCCGGGTCGCCGCCCGCGACGGTCTGCGCCTTGCCGAATGCGACGCCGCGCCGGACCAGGCGCGCGGCTTCGCGCTCGCCCGGCGGGCGCTGGAGGCGGCCGCCGATCCGGTGCTGCCCTTCCGCGGCGCCGATCTGCTCGAGCGCGGCGTCAAGAGCGGCCGCGCCGTCGGCCAGACGCTGAAGGAGCTGCAGGCGGCCTGGATTCGCGCCGGATTCCCGCAGGATCCGGCGACGCTCGCCCGGCTGCTCGACGAGGCGGTGGCGCGCATGCGCGCTCGCCGCGGCTGACGGGACTCCGCAAGCCGCCGACTTGCGGCTAGACTGGGCCGTCATGGCCGCCGACCGCTTCACGCCGAGAGACCTCGCCCACCGCGCTGGCGCGCGGCTGGCGCGCGCGGCGAGCCGGGACGACGGCTTCCGCCGCGAGACCTTCACCCTGCCGCGCCCGCAGGCGCGCGAGAAGGCGCGCGAATGGCTGACGCGCTGGCCGAAGGCGGCCTACGCCACCGAGATCGAATTCTGGCGCGAACTGCCGGACGACCGCATCGAGTTCACCATGCGGCGGCTGCCGACGGCCGACTGATCAGCCCTCGCGGGCGAGGTGCTGGCCGCCGTCGACGGCGATCATCTGGCCGGTGACGCTGCGGGCGCCGGCGAGATAGACGACCGCCGCGGCGATCTCCTCCGGCGTCGGCCCGGCGGCGAGCGGCAGCCGGGCGATCTCGCGAGCGAGCCCGGCCTCGCCCTCGTGGACATTGGCGAGCGTCGGCCCCGGCGCCACGGCGTTGACGCGCAGGCGCGGCGCAAAGGCCTGCGCCATGGTCTGCGTCGCCGTCCAAAGCGCCGCCTTGGACAGCGTGTAGCTGAAATCGTCCGGCGTCAGGCGCCAGACGCGCTGGTCGACGATGTTGACGATCGCGCCCTCGACGCCCTGCGCCGCCATCGCCTGGCCGATCAGCAGCGGGGCGCGCAGATTGACCGCCATGTGCCGGTCGAAACCCGCGGCCGTGAAATCGGCGGCCGCATCCTGCGCGAACAGCGAGGCGTTGTTGACCGCGAGCCCGATCGGCCCGAGCGAGGCGGCGGCGCGCGGCAGCAATCCGGCGGCGACGGCCGGGTCGCCGAGATCGCCGTCGATCAGCGCCGCCGCGCCGCCCGCCGCCCCGATCTGCGCGGCGAGGGCGCGCGCGTCCGCGTCGATCGCGCGCACATGCAGCGCCACGGGCCAGCCCTCGGCGGCGAGGCGCAGCGCGATCGCCCGCCCGATGCGTCGCGCCGCGCCGGTCACCAGCGCGGCGGGCCCTGTGGTGTCATTCATCGCCAGCCTCCGCCGCCTCACCTAGGCCGCAGGCGGGCGGCCGGCAACGGCGCGCCGCTCCAGCGCCGCAGGTTAACGCGCCGCGCGCGGCGTCGCCGCCGCTTCACACATCGTTAATCAACCCCTTGGTTTTTCATTAAAATGCGCAGAACAGCCGCCTATAGGCCGCGTTGTCGCCCATGTTGGAGCCCTGATTGACGCCGGCGGCGCGATCACGGGCGTCCGCAAGTATTTCGCGTTCGGGTCCGCCGCGCCGTCAGCGCGCCGGGTCCTCACAGGAGCAAAAAATGTCGCGTCGCGTGGTTCTCGCCAGCTTGTCCATTCTCGCCTTCGCCGCCGCCGCCGAGGCCGCCGATCTGCCGCGCCGCAGCGGCGCCCCGGCCCCTGCGCCGATGTCGGCGCCCGCCTTCAGCTGGACGGGCGCCTATGTCGGCGTCAACGGCGGCTACGCCTGGGGCCGCCACACCAAGGGCGGCCGCGCCCTCTACGCCCGTCCCGACGGCGGGCTGATCGGCGCCACCGCCGGCTACAATCAGCAGTCCGGCTCGATCGTCGCCGGCGTCGAGGGCGATGTCGCCGCCACGGCGGTGAAGAGCTCGGGCGTCGCGCCTGGCCCGGTGACCGGCGCCTCGCGGCTGACCTCGCTCGCCACCGCCCGCGCCCGCGTCGGCGTGGCGCTCGACCGGGCGCTGATCTACGGCACCGGCGGCTATGCCGGCGGCAATCTGAAGAACACGCTGTTCGACGCGCCGCGCGGCCTCGGCTATCGCCAGGAGAAGTGGCTGAACGGCTACGCCGTCGGCGCCGGCGTCGAATATGCGGTGACCAACAACATCACCGCCAAGGGCGAATACATCTATGCCGACCTCGGCAAGAAGACCTATTTCGCCGCGCCCAACGCGCTGCCGACGGGCCTCAGCGTGTCGACGGTGCGCGCCGGCGTCAACTACAAGTTCTGAACGCGCTGCACGCGCCGATGCGGCCCGGCGGCGCGAGCCGCCGGGCTTTTCTTTTTCGCGCTCCGGCCGATCCGGCCTTGCGCGCCGCGCGCGCGTGACTACCTTGCGGCGACCGGCGACGAACCGGATTTTTCGAGGAGATTGCGATGGGCCTGCTCAGTTTCGTGAAGTCGGTCGGCAACAAGATTTTCGGTTCGAGCGAGGCGCAGGCCGCTCCCGCCGACGAACTGAAAAAGGAAGCCGCCAAGTACGGCCTCGACGTCTCCAAGATCGACGTGCATGTCGACGGCGACAAGGTGAAGGTGTCGGGCGCGGCGATGTCGCCGGAGGAGGCCGAGAAGATCATTCTGGCCATGGGCAACACCATGGGCGTGTCGCAGATCGACAATCAGCTCTCGGTTCCCAAGGAGCTCGCCGCCCCCGCCTCCAACTTCTACACCGTCAAGAAGGGCGACACGCTCTGGAAGATCGCCGAGGAACAGTACGGCAAGGGCAAGGGCGCCAAGCACACGGTGATCTTCGAGGCCAACCGGCCGATGCTGTCGCATCCCGACAAGATCTATCCGGGCCAGGTGCTGCGCATCCCGCCGCTCGCCTGAGATTGACCGAACGCAAGGCGCGGCCGCGCGCGGCGCGCCAAGAGGCCCGGGCTCCGGCACGGGCCTTTTTCTTGAAGAAGGGAACGATCGCGTGTCCGAACTTGCGCACGACCACGCGACCGACATCCGGCTCGTGGTCGTCGATCATCAAGGCCAGCGGCGCGCGCTCACCGCCGTCGCGGGCTGGCGGGCGATGGAGGTGATCCGCGACTGGGGCGTCGGCATCAAGGCCGAATGCGGCGGCGCCTGCGCCTGCGCGGGTTGTCACGTCTATGTCGATCCGGACTGGGTGGATCGGCTGCCGGCGCCGAGCGAGGAGGAGATCGAGCGCCTCGACGAGGCGCTCGCCGTCGAGCCGAATTCGCGTCTGAGCTGCCAGATCCTGATGACGCCGGCGCTCGACGGCCTCAGCCTGACTCTGGCGCCGGGATCGGAGCCGGGCTGACGGAGGCCGCCGCGCGCGCCGCGGCGATCGCCTCGGACTCGCTCCAGGCCGCCCCTTCCGACTCGAGCCGCGCCGCCTCCGCGCCGACGATCCGCGCGGCGATCAGCGCCCGCGTGCGGGCCAGCGCCGTCTCCTCGGTATATTCGCGACTGGCTGCGCCGAGCGCGTAATAGGCGCCGCCATAGCCGATCAGCCGGGCGGCGCGCGCGACGTCGCCGGCGATCGCCGCGGTCAGCGCGGCGTGCTCGACCAGCCGGGCGATCGATCCGGAATGGCCGACCGCGCGCGATTCCCGCAGCCCCGCCAGAATGACGAAGCGCGCCTCGTCGACGCGGTCCTGCGAGAGGAGATAGGCGGCCAGATTGCCGAGCGCCACGGTGAGCTGGCGCCGGTTCGGCCGATTGGAGTCGATCAGTTCGCGCGTGATGCGGATCGCTTGCCCGACCTCGCCCATGCCGTAGCAGATCTCGGCCAGCGTGATCTCGCCGGCGGCAAGGCCGCGGCGGTCGCCAATGGCGCGCATGATCGACATGCTGGTTTCGATCAGCGGGCGCGCGCCGGCCGAATCCTGCGCGAAGGACCGCGCCAGCGCGATCGACCGCAGACAGCTCGCCAGCGGCTTGCCGGGGGCGTCGCCTTCGAGAAGCGCGCGCGCCTCGATGAGCCACGGCTCGGCGTCAGCGACGGTCGTCGGCGTCAGCAGCGCCGCGCCGACGCGCGCCAGACATTCGCCGCGTCCGGCCGCATCGCCGGCCGCCGCGAACAGCTCCGCCGCGCGCCGCGCCGGCTCCAGATTGGTGCGGTCGCCATGCGCGATCAGCGACAGCTGGCCGAACCACAGACGCGCCGCCAGCGCCGGATCGACGTCCTGCGGCAATTTCGCCAGCCCGAGCGCGAACCAGCGCCGGCGCTCTTCGAGCAGCGAGGCCTCGTCGAAGACGCGCGAGGTCCAGCTCAAGAGTTCGAGCCCGACCGCGACGTCGCCGTCCTGCGCCAGCGACCAGTCGAGCGCGAAGCGCAGATTGTCGATGTCGGACATCACCGAATCGAGCCAGGCCTGCGTCGCGGCGGTCGGCCAGGCGCGGTGGGCGGCTTCGTAGACGCCGGTCAGCATCTGGGCGAACTCGCGCGCCTTCTGCATCTCGCCGGCCTCGCGCAGTCTGGACCAGGCGTAGTCGCGCGTCGTCTCGAGCATGCGGTAGCGCGTCGTCTCGCCGGCGCCCTCGGCGATGACCAGCGACTTTTCGACCAGCGAAGCGATGAGATCGAGCGCCTCGATCTCGTCGCCGCAGCAGCCGCACAGCGCGCAGATGCGCGTCAGCGTCGCTCCGCCGGCGAAGACCGACATGCGGCGCAGCAGCGTCTGCTCGCGCTCATCGAGCAGATTGTAGCTCCAGTCGTAGAGCGCGGTCAGCGTCTGCTGGCGCGCCATGTGGACGCGCGCCCCGCCGGTGAGCAGGCGGAAGCGGTCGCCGATGCGGGCCGAGAGCTGACGCAGGTTGAGCACCCTGGCGCGCGCCGCCGCCAGCTCGATGGCGAGCGGGATGCCGTCGAGCCGGCGGCAGATGTTGGCGGCCGCCTCGAGTTCGGCCGGGCCGAGCGCCAGATCGCCGCCGGCGACCGAGCGGGCGCGGTCGACGAACAGCTGCAACGCGCCGTAGCGCTCGATGTCGGCGGTTTCGAGTTCGGCCTCCTCGGGCGGCGTGGCGAGGCCGGCGACGCGCCAGAGCTCCTCGCCCGGCACGCCGAGCGCCTCGCGCGAGGTGACGAGGATCGACGGGCCGGCGCATTCGCGCAG
This sequence comes from Methylobacteriaceae bacterium, assembly GCA_016793505.1. Lineage (GTDB taxonomy): Bacteria > Pseudomonadota > Alphaproteobacteria > Rhizobiales > Beijerinckiaceae. The sequence continues at coordinate 5,963 of JAEULW010000009.1, forward strand.
AATGCGGTGGGCGATCTCGGCCGCCGCGCCGACGACGTGTTCGCAATTGTCGAGGATCAGCAGCGCCGACCGGCCGCGCAGATGCGCGACCAGCCGGTCGAGCGGCGCGCCGGCTCCCTGCGTCGGTTCGCCGACGACGACGCAGACCGCCTCGGCGACCAGATCGGGATCGGCGACGGCGGCGAGTTCGACGAACCAGGCGCCGTCGCCGAAGCGGCGCGCCCGCTGCGCGACCTCGAGCGCCAGCCGCGTCTTGCCGAGGCCGCCGGCGCCGGCGATCGTCACCAGCCGGGCGCGCTCCAGACGATGGGACACCGCATGCACGTCGTCCTCGCGGCCGACGAAGGTGGTGGTCTGCTGCGGCAGGTTGCCGAGACGCTCCAGCGACAGGATCGGCGGAAAGCTCGCCGGCAGGCCGGGCGCGACGATCTGCCAGATGTGTTCGGGCTGGGCGAGATCGCGCAGCCGGTGGCGGCCGAGATCGATCAGCCCGGCCTCGGGCGGGGGCTGCGCCTCGACCAGTTCGCCGGCCGTGCCGGCGATCAGAATCTGACCGCCATGAGTGGCGGTGAGCAGCCGCGCCGTCCGGTTGGGGGCCTGGCCGAAATAGTCGCCGTCGCGCGCCTCGACGATGCCGGCGTAGATCGCCATGCGCACCGAAAGGCCGCCGACCGGCGTGAAGTCGTCCGATGCGAGCTGGCGCTGGGCCATGACCGCCGCGCGCGCCGCCTCGTGCGGGGTCGAGAAGGCGGCCATGAACGAATCGCCCAGTGTGCGGAACACCGCGCCGCCGCAGCCCAGCACCGCGCTGCGCAGGATGGCGTCGTGCCGGGCCAGCGAGATGCGCATGGCGTCGGGCTGCTCCTCCCAGCGCCGGGTGGAGCCGACGATGTCCGTGAACAGGAACGCGACCATGCCGCTCTGCGGCTCCGCGCCGGCGATGCGGCGCAGAAACGGCACAACGTTCGGCTTCGGGTTGGTCGTGCTGGGGGATTCGCTCATCAAGCCGGCAGCCGCACAGAAGCGGAGTCTAGTCGGCCCTTCGCGGTCGCAGCAAGCACGCTCAGCGGTCGACAAGCCGATATTGACGGTTTAGAATTATTCCAATCTGGAGCGCCGCATGAAAACCTTCGCCGAGCTGGACGAGCGCGAGATTCTCGCCGTCGCCATCACCTCCGAGGAGGAGGACAGCCGCATCTACCGGACCTTCGCCGAGACGCTGGCGAAATCGGGCTTCAACGCCTCGGCGAAAGTGTTCGAGGAGATGGCGGAGGAGGAGTCCAGCCACCGCCGGCAGCTGCTGGAGGCCTTCGAGGCGCGGTTCGGGCCGCATCTGCCGGCGATCCGGCGCGACGACGTGAAGGGCTTCCTCAAGCGCCGGCCGATCTGGCTGACGCAGACTCTCAGCCTCGACGCGATGCGCAAGGAGGCCGAGAACATGGAGTTCCAGGCCCATCGCTTCTATTCGAAGGCGGCGGAACGGGCCCGTGACGCCGGCGTGCGCAAGCTGCTCGGCGATCTCGCCGAGGTCGAGCGCGGCCATGGCGCGCTCGCCCAGAAGCTGACCGAACTGCATCTGTCGACCGACGCGCGCAGCGCGGAAGAGGCGACGCGCCACCGCATGTTCGTGCTGCAATACGTGCAGCCCGGTCTCGCCGGCCTGATGGACGGCTCGGTGGCGACGCTGGCGCCGCTGTTCGCCGCCGCCTTCGCCACCCATTCCAACTGGCAGACCTTCCTCGTCGGCCTCGCCGCCTCGATCGGCGCCGGCATCTCGATGGGCTTCGCCGAGGCGCTGTCGGACGACGGCTCGATGACCGGGCGCGGCTCGCCCTGGCTGCGCGGCACGGTCTGCGGCGCGATGACCACGCTCGGGGGCATCGGCCACACCATCCCCTACCTGATCCCCGACGCCTGGCCCAACGCCTTCTGGATCGCCACCGCCATCGCCGTCGCGGTGGTGTTCGTCGAGCTGTGGGCGATCGCCTGGATCCGCGCCCGCTATATGGACACCTCGTTCCTCAACGCCGCTTTCCAGGTCGTCCTCGGCGGCGTCATCGTGCTGGTCGCCGGCATCCTCATCGGCGGCGCTTGACGGGGCGGAGCGCGCGGCCCAGAAGGCGGCGCGTGACGTTTCTCCTCGCTCATCTGACCGATCCGCACATCGGGCCGCTGCCACGGCCGCGACGGCGCGACCTGATGGGCAAGCGGCTGACCGGCTACATCAACTGGCGCGGCGGGCGCGACAAGGTCCACGACATGGAGGCGCTGGCGCGCCTCGTCGACGACATGAAGGCGCAGAAGCCCGATCACATCGCCATGACCGGCGACGTGCTCAATATCGGCCTGATCGCCGAATATCCGCAGGCGAAGCTGTGGCTGGAGACGCTCGGCGATCCGCGCGACGTCAGCTTCACGCCGGGCAATCACGACGCCTATGTGCGCTCGACGCTGCCGCAGCTCGCCAGCACCTTCGCCGCCTGGGCGCGCGACGACGATTCGCCCGACACGGACAAGGCGCACTACCCCTATCTGCGCGTGCGCGACTATGTGGCGCTCATCGGCCTGTCCTCGGCGGTGCCGACCGCGCCCTTCATCGCCTCAGGCACGCTCGGCGAGCGTCAGCTCGCCGAGTTCTCGCGCCTGCTGGGAGAGGCGCGCGAGCGCGGCCTCGCCCGCGTCGTGCTGATCCACCATCCGCCGATGCGCGTCGGCGCGCCGGCGGCGCGCGGCCTCACCGACGCGCGCGGCTTCGAGGCGGTCATCCGCGAGCACGGCGCCGAACTCGTGCTGCACGGCCACAACCATCGCGCCAGCGTGCATCACGTCGAGGGGCCGGGCGGGCGCGCCGTGCCGATCGTCGGCTGCGCCTCGGCCTCGCTGGTGCGCGGGCGGGCCCGCGCCGCCTATCATCTGTTCAGGTTCTCCAAGCCGCATGGCCGGCTGCGCATCGAGGCCCGGGCCCGCGGCCTCATGCCCGGCGGGGCCGAGATCGGCGAACTCGGGGCGTTGTCGCTGGAGCCGTGAGCGCCGCCGCGCTCACGCCGCCGGCTTGCGCCGCCCCGGCCAGTTGACGCTCGCCGCCGCGGCGATGATCAGCACGAGGCCGGCGACGTCGCCCGCCGTCGGCCGCTCGCCGAGCAGCGCCAGCGAACTCGAAAATCCGACCGCCGGCACGAGCAGCGCGCCGATCGCCGCCGCGCTCGCCGTCGAGCGGGCGATGATGCCGAACCACAGCGCATAGGCGAGCGCCTGCGCCAGGACGACGTGATAGGCGAGCGCCGCCCAGGTTTCGGGGCGGGTCGGCAGCCGCGTCGGCGGGCCCTCGAAAACCAGCATGCCGATCGCCGCGACAAGGCCGCCGAGCGTCAGCTGCCAGGCGGCGACGGCGATCGGGGCGGCGCGCACCGGCCAGCCCTTGGCGATCACCGTGCCGAGGCCCCAGCAGAAGCCGGAGGCGAGCGCGAACCACAAGGCCGGCGGAAAGGCGTCGGCCGCCAGCAGCGGCGCGGCGAGCGCCGCCAGCCCGGCCGCCCCGAGCGCCACGCCGAGGGCGCGCCGCGCGTCGATGCGTTCGCCGAGGATCAGCGCGGCGAGCACGGTCGCCCACAGCGGCATGGTGAAGGTGACGATCGTCGCGCGCGTCGTCGGCGCCCCGATCTGGGCGAAGGCGACCAGGATGTTCATCGCCGCGACGGTGAACAGCGCCCCGGCGACGAGCGGGCCATAGTCGTCCCGCCGCACCGCGACGCTGTCGCCGCGCGCCAGCGCCAGCGCGAACAGCAGCGGGCCGGACAGCAGCAGGCCCGTCGCCCGCGCCGTCCAGGGCGGCAGTTCGAGCAGCATGAATTTGACCGCCGGCCAGTTGAAGCCCCAGAGCAGGCCGAGCGCGAGGGGCGCGAGCGCGCCGGCAAGGCGCGCGGAGCGAGCGGACATCGCCGGCTCAGCCCTCGGCGCCGACGACGAGCCGCCAGATCTGCCAGCACAACGCCGCGACAAGCAGGGTCAGCGTCGCCGCGCCGAGGAACTGGATGACGAACAGCAACGCCGACTCGAATCGCCCGGCGCGGGGCGCGGCGGCGGGCGCCGCCGGGGGCTCGGCCGGCGTCGTCGCGGCCGCGGGATCGCCCTGCGCCGCCGGCGCGGCGGGCGGCGCGGCGCGCACGAGCCGGACCGCCGCCTCC
>JAEULW010000050.1 GCA_016793505.1 Methylobacteriaceae bacterium
GGCGTCATTGCGAGCGCAGCGAAGCAATCCACATGTCCGCGCTGCGCCGGATGGATTGCTTCGCTGCGCTCGCAATGACGATGGCGGAACAGCGGGGCCTTTCTCACACCAGATCGATCATCCGCTGCACCGAGCGGCGCGCCCGCGCGGCGAGGCCGGGCTCGATCGTCACTTCCTCTTTCAGATAGACGAGGCTGTCGAGGATTTTCGGCAGCGTGATGCGCTTCATGTGCGGGCACAGATTGCAGGGGCGCACGAATTCGACGCCCTGCGTCTCGGTGGCGACATTGTCGGCCATCGAGCATTCGGTGACCATCAGCACGCGGCGCGGCTTCTTCGCCTTGACGTAGTCGATCATCGCCGCGGTCGAGCCGGCGAAATCGCTGACGTCGACCACCTCCGGCGGACATTCGGGATGCGCCAGAATGGTGATCGAAGGATCGTCGGCGCGGTAGCGCTTCAGTTCGTCCGCAGTGAAGCGCTCATGCACCTCGCAGGCGCCGCGCCAGGCGATGATCTTCACCTTCGTCTGCCGCGCCACGTTGGCGGCGAGAAAGCGGTCGGGCAGGAAGATCACCGTGTCGGCGCCGAGGCTCTCGACCACCTTCACCGCGTTCGAGGAGGTGCAGCAGATGTCGACCTCCGCCTTCACGTCGGCCGAGGTGTTGACATAGGCGACCACAGGCACGCCCGGATAGCGCTGGCGCAGCGCCCGCACATCCGCGCCGGTGATCGACTCGGCGAGCGAGCAGCCGGCGCGCGAATCCGGGATCAGCACCGTCTTGTCCGGATTGAGCAGCTTCGACGTCTCGGCCATGAAGTGGACGCCGCCCTGGATGATGATGTCGGCGTCCGACTTCGCCGCCAGCTTGGCGAGCTGGAGAGAATCGCCGACCACGTCGGCGACGCAGTTGTAGATCTCCGGCGTCTGGTAGTTGTGCGCCAGGATCACGGCGTTGCGCTCTTTCTTCAGCGCGTTGATCGCCTTGACGTAGGGCGCGTGGAACGGCCATTCGACCGGCGGGATGATCTGCTTGACCTTCTCGTAGAGATGCGCGGTCTCGCGCGCCACCTCGGGCGTCCAGGCCAGATTGGGCATGGGCAGGACGCCGAAGCGCCGCGCCGCGGCGGAGACGGCCGGGGGCGCGACGCGCGCGCCCGTCTGGATGTGCGGCTGACCCTGCATGCGCGCCTCCCGTTTATATGCTCAGTGTGAGCATATAGAGGTTCCGAAAAAGACCGGCGCTACGCGGACTGTCCGCCGCGGCCGGTTCTTATGTTCACAGTGAGCATAATATAGTCGATCCTGTCGCCTTTGTCCAGCGCGGCGCCCGGTCGCGCCGCGAGGGCCAGCCATGCGCGGCCGTCGCGGCGCTTTCGCCGGTCGCCGGCTTGCGGCAAGCTGCGGATCCACGCGCAGCGTCAGGAGACCGCCAGATGGCCCCGCTCACCAATCTGCAGACCCGGGACGTCGAGACGCTCGTCCATCCCTATACGAACCTCGCCGCCTTCCGCGACAAGGGGCCGCTGGTGCTCGAACGCGGCGCCGGCGTGCGGCTCTACGACGTCGACGGCAAGGACTACATCGAGGGCATGGCCGGCCTCTGGTGCACCTCGCTCGGCTATGGCAACGCCGAGCTGGTCGAGGCCGCCCGCGCCCAGATGGAGCGGCTGCCCTTCACTCATCTGTTCGGCGGCAAGAGCCACGATCCGGCGATCGAACTCGCCGAGAAGCTCAAGGAGATCGCGCCGGTTCCGATCTCCAAGGTGTTCTTCGCCTCCTCGGGGTCGGAGGCCAACGACACCCAGGTCAAGCTGGTCTGGTACATGAACAACGCCCTCGGCCGGCCGAAGAAGAAGAAGATCATCTCGCGCCTGAAGGGCTATCACGGCGTCACCGTGGCCTCGGCCTCGCTCACCGGCCTGCCCAACAACCACATCGACTGGGATCTGCCGATCGCCGGCGTGATGCATGCGTCCTGTCCGCATCACTACCGCTTCGCCCAGCCCGGCGAGAGCGAGACCGATTTTGCGACGCGCCTCGCCGCCGAGCTCGAGGAGATGATCCAGCGCGAGGGGCCCGACACCGTGGCCGCCTTCATCGCCGAGCCGGTGATGGGCGCGGGCGGCGTCATCGTGCCGCCCGAGACCTATTACGAGAAAATCCAGGCGGTGCTGCGCAAATACGACGTGCTGTTCATCGCCGACGAGGTGATCTGCGGCTTCGGCCGGCTCGGCGCGATGTTCGGCTCGACGGTGATGAAAATGGCGCCGGACACCATCTCCGTCGCCAAGGCGCTGACCTCTGCCTATCTGCCGCTCTCGGCGGTGATGATCAACGAGCCGATGTATCAGGCGCTGCTCGACGAGAGCCGCAAGATCGGCACCTTCGGCCATGGCACGACCTATTCCGGCCATCCCGTCGCCGCGGCGGTGGCGATGAAGACGCTGGAGATCTACGAGCGCGACCGCATCCTCGATCGTGTCGGCAAGCTGATCCCGCGCTTCTGGAAGCGGCTCGACGCGCTGCGCGGCCATCCGCTGGTCGGCGAGGTCCGCGGCGCGGGCTTCGTCGCCGGCGTCGAACTCGTCGCCGACAAGTCGACGAAGCGCAACTTCCCGCCCAAGCGGATGGTCTGCCCGTCGATCGTCTCGATGGCCGAGGAGGAGGGCCTGATCGTCCGCGCCATCGGCGAGACCATCGCCATCTGCCCGCCGCTGATCATCACCGAGGCCGAGGTCGACGAACTCTTCGACAAGCTGACCCGCGCGCTCGATCGCGGCGAGCGCTGGGTCGGCGAGCACAGGCTGCGCGAGGCGACCGTCTGATGGCCTTCAAATGCGACGTCCCGGCCGTCCCGACGGTGCAGCTCGACGACGCGACGGCGCGCATCACCCGCTGGGATTTTCCGCCCGGCGCCGTCACCGGCTGGCACCGGCACGGCTGGCCCTATTTCGTCGTCATGCTGGTCGACGGCGTGCTGCGCATCCATGACGGCTCGAAGACGACCGACGTGCCGCTGGCGGCCGGCCAGTCCTACCGCCGCGAGTCGGGGATCGAGCACGACGTCATGAACGCCTCCCCCCATCCGATCGCGTTCGTCGAGATCGAGGTGAAGGACCCGGCCGCCCTCGTCTGAGGCGGCCGGACGTTTAGACCGCGTTAACCATGTTTGCCGAGACTTCGCCGACCGGCCGACGCGCCGGCGTTTCGCGAGGTCGCCATGAGCGAACCGTCATCCCGTTCGACACAGGCCGCCGCGCCGGCCGCAGCCGACGCATTTCTCGCCCGCTTCTATCGGCAGATGGGCGTTTACGCCGTCGCCGCGGCGCTCGACCTGACGCTCGACCCGGTCGCCTTCGCCCGTCAGGAGCAGGCGCCGCCCCGGCCCGCGCCACGGAAATTGCCCGAAGCCGCCTGACGGCCGTCGTCGTTCCGCCCGTTTCCGCGGCGATGAGAGGGGCATGGCGCTCGTCTCCCGTCGCGGCCTGCTTCGTTCCTTCGGCGGCGGCGCTCTGGCGCTCGGCGGCCTCGGCGGCTGGGCCGGCGCGATCGAGCCCGGCTTCCGTCTCACTGTCGCGCGTTACGCGCTGACCCCGCCGGGCTGGCCCGCCGACCTGCCGTTGCGCATCGTCGTGCTGGCCGACATCCATGCCGGCCTGCCCTGGATGTCGCAGGCCCGCATCGCCGAGGCGGTGGCGCGCGCCAACAGCCTGAAGCCCGATCTGATCGCGCTGCTCGGCGATTATGTCTGCACGCACCGCTACACGACCGGCGTCGTGCATCCGCACGCCTGGGCGGAGGCGCTGTCGGACCTGCGCGCCCCGCTCGGCGTTCACGCCGTGCTCGGCAATCACGACTGGTGGTCGGCCGCCGATCCGCGCGATCCGCCGGACGGCTCGCGCAGCGTCCGATCCGCGCTGGAGCGGGCCGCCGCCCCCGCCATGGAGAACGACGCGATTCGCCTCGTCCATCGCGGCCGGCCGTTCTGGCTGATCGGCCTCGGCGACCAGATGACGCGCTGGCGCGCCGGCTGGCGCGGCGTCGACGATCTGCCCGGCGCGCTGGCGCGGGTGGGCGACCCGTCCCCCGTCATTCTGCTCGCTCACGAGCCGAACGTCTTCGCCCGCACGCCGGCGCGCGTGGCGCTGACGATATCCGGCCACACCCATGGGGGGCAGGTGCATCTGCCGATTCTGGGTTCGCCGCATGTCAAGGCGCATCGCGGCCGGCGCTATGTGTACGGCCACATCGTCGAGAACGGCCGCCACCTGATCATTTCGGCCGGCCTCGGCACGTCGGTCGCGCCGGTGCGTCTCCTGCGCCCGCCGGAAATCGTCGAGATCAATCTCGGCCGCGCCGCCGGCGCGCCCGCCTGAGGCCTCAGCGCACGATCACCTTGGCGCCCATCGGCGTGCGGTTGAACAGATCGACCACGTCGATGTTGCGCATCCGGATGCAGCCGGAGGAGACGTTCTGGCCGATCTTCTCCGGCTCGTTGGTGCCGTGGATGCGGTAGAGCGTGTCCTTGCCGCCGGCGTCGTGCAGATAGAGGGCGCGGGCGCCGAGCGGATTGTCCGGGCCGCCGGCGAGCGGGCCGTGGCTGCGATAGACGCCGAATTCCGGCCAGCGCCGCATCAGCTCCTCGGTCGGCATCCATTGCGGCCATTCGGCCTTGCGCTTGACATAGGCGACGCCGGTCCAGCCGAACGCCTCCTTGCCGGTGGCGACGCCGTAGCGGATCGCCTTGCGGTTGGGCATCACGAAATAGAGGAAATTCGCCTTCGTATCGATGACGATCGTATTCGGCGCCTCGCCGGTCGGATCGTCGATCAGATAGCGATGGTAGTTGAAGTCGATCTCGGCCTTGGGCGCGATCGCGAAATACTCGACGTCGCGCGCCGACAGCACGGGATCGGGCGTCGTCGCCATCTTGCAGCCGGCGACCGCGAGCGCGAGGAGGAGCGAGGAAACGAGCGTCTTCAACGGCGTGGACCCTGTGCGGACGAGCGACGGCCGAGCAATAGCCGCTTAATCGTTCACTAACCATAAACGCCGGGCGACGAAAGCGCCCAAGGGTAACTTCGCCGCGAGCGTGGCATTCCCGCGACACCATGGCAACCCGGCCGGGCCGAAAGTCGTCTTGCCCGGTGCGCCCTGTCGGCCTCAATGGTGACGCGCCGCCGCGCGCCTCATGCCGGCGTGGACAGACCCGCCGCGCCCGTCCAGATTGAACTTGGGCAGGCGCAGCGGCGCGTCCGCCCGGCCCGACCCAGGACAAGCCCTTGAGCACGCTTCTGATCACCCATCCCGCCGGTCTCGGCCACGACATGGGGCCGGGCCATCCCGAGCGGCCGGACCGGCTGCGCGTGATCGAGCGCGTGCTCGAGATGGAGCGCTTCCAGCCGCTGCTGCGCGATCAGGCGCCTGAGGGGACCGACGAGCAGATCCTGCGCGTCCATCCCGACGTCTACCTCAAGTCCCTGCGCGAGGCCTCGCCGGCCGAGGGCCTCGTCAGGCTCGACGCCGACACGGTGATGTGTCCGAAGAGCCTCGACGCCGCGATCCGCGCCGTCGGCGGGGCGTGCCTGGCGGTCGACGAGGTGATGACGCGCCTCGTCGCCAACGCCTTCGTCGCCATGCGCCCGCCCGGCCACCATGCCGAACGGGCGACGCCGATGGGCTTCTGCTTCTTCAACAATGCGGCGGTGGCGGCGCGCCACGCCCAGGCCGTGCACGGCGCCGGCCGCGTCGCGATCATCGATTTCGACGTCCATCACGGCAACGGCACGCAGGACATCTTCTGGTCCGACCCCTCCGTGATGTACTGCTCGACGCACGAGATGCCGCTCTATCCCGGCACCGGCGCGAAGACCGAGACCGGCGCGCACGACACCATGGTCAACGCCCCGCTCGCCGCCGGCGACGGTTCGGAACAGTTCAAGGAGGCGTTCTCGAGCGTCATCCTGCCGCGCCTGCACGATTTCGCTCCCGATCTCGTGATCATCTCGGCCGGCTTCGACGCCCATCGCCGCGATCCGCTCGCCAACATCAACTGCGTCGAGACCGACTATGCCTGGGTGACGGAGAAACTGATGGAGGTCGCCAATCGCCACGCCGGCGGCCGCGTCGTCTCGCTGCTCGAGGGCGGCTACGACCTGCAGGGCCTGTCGAGCTCGGTGGCGATGCACGTCGTCACGCTGATGGGGGCGTGACGCGCGAGACGGCCGGGAAGGCGCATGTCATCGCCGGCGCCGGCGCGCGGGATTCCCTTCGCTGCGCTCGGCCGGGAATGACAGGGGCGCGTCAGGCGCCCGCCGTCTCGTCCGCGATCTTGCGCAGCGCGGCGCGGAAGTATTCGCGCGGCTGCGCGCCGGAGATCGCGTATTTGCGCGCGAACACGAAGAACGGCACGCCCTCGACCTGCAGCTCATCGCGGGCGATCGCCTGATCCTGCCGCACCTCGTCGGCGAAGGCGTCCGAGGCGAGCAGCGCCGCGACGTCCTCGCCGCTCATGCCGAGTTCGAGCCCGGCGGCGAGCAGCGTCTCGTTCGCCCCGATCGGCTCGCCGTCGGTGAAGTAGCGGCGCATCAGCACGTCCTGCGCGCGGTCGCCGACGCCGACCATCGCGGCGAGCTTGGCGAGGCGGTGAGCGTTGAAGGTGTTGCCGCCGCGCGCCGTCGTCCAGTTGAACTCGATGCCCTCATGCGCCGCCATGTCGGCGATCTGGCGCTGGCTCTGCTCGGCCTGCTCGATCGTGCGGCCGTATTTCTGGGCGATGCGCTCGGCGAGCGGGCGCGGATCGATCGCCGGCGCGTCGGGATTGAGTTCGAAGGCCCGCCACGTCACCTCCAGCGGCACGCCTTCCTCGGCCGCCGCCGCCTCCAGCCGGCGCTTGCCGATGAAGCAGAACGGACACACCACGTCCGACCAGATGTCGACGGCGACCATGCGCTCCTCCTGCAGTTCGTCATTCAGCATAGGCGCTGCGTCGCGCCGGTCGACCCTCAAGGATAAAGCCGTTCCTTGCGCCATGGCCCGGTCGCGGCGTCGCGCCGGAACACGATCCGGTCGTGCAGGCGGAACGGCCGGTCGTGCCAGAACTCGATCTGGATCGGCCGGATGCGGAAGCCGCGCCAGTAGGCCGGCCGCGGCACCTCGCCGACGGCGTAGCGCGCGGCGAATTTGGCGACCGCCTTTTCCAGCGCGAAGCGGCTCTCGAGCGGACGCGACTGCTGGCTCGCCCAGGCGCCGATGCGGCTGTCGCGCGGCCGCGAGGCGAAATAGGCGTCCGACTCGGCGTCGGTGACCTCCTCGACGGCCCCGCGCGCCCGCACCTGCCGGCGCAGACTCTTCCAGTGGAACAGCAGCGCCGCCTGGCGATTGGCGGCGAGCTGCCGGCCCTTGGCGCTTTCGGCGTTGGTGTAGAAGACGAAGCCGTTCTCGTCGAAGCCCTTGAGCAGCACCATGCGCACGTCAGGCAGCCCGTCGGCGTCGGCGGTGGCCAGCGCCATGCCGTTCGGATCGTTGACTTCGCTGCGCTCGGCCTCGGCCATCCAGTCGCGGAACAGGTCGAACGGCGCCTCGGCGTCGGAGAAGTCACGGCTCCTTAAGGGGTCCACAGGCAAAGTCCTTCGCATTGCGTCGATTGCGTTCAGGGTACGGTAAGCGTGTCGCAGGCTGACGAGTCCTCAAGAGTCCCGCCGTTTTCTTATAGCCGCATCCTCGCTCCCGCCCCAATCCTCGCCGCCGCGGCGGCGCTGGTGGCGGCCGGCTGTTCGATCTCGATCCCGATGATCTCCGGACAGGGCGACGAAGAGATCGTCACCGGCTCGATCGCGCCGGTGACCGTGCCCGAAAGCCCGCTCGGCGAATTCCTCGACCCCGTCGAGCAGACCGCCGCGCTCGCCGCGCTCGGCGCCGCGCTCGATCCGCAGGCGAGCGGCGCGGCTGTCGCCTGGGGCGCGCCCGGCGCCCGTCGCCGGGGACAGGTCCAGCCGGTCGGCGCGGCCACGCCCGATGGCGATCACATCTGCCGGCGCTTCGAGGCCTCCGGCGTCGGCGTCGCCGGCGCCTTCCGCGCCACGGGCGAGGCCTGCCGCGACAAGCGCGGCGAATGGACCGTCCGCGAGATGCGCTCCCGCCAGAAGGCCTGAGCGCCTCACCGTGAAAACCGCATGGCGCTCTGCGCCAGCGAGACCATCATGTTGTAGTCGTTCACCAGCCAGGTGAGGTCGTGTGAAATGCGCGCCCGTCGCGCGTCGCCGCGCGCCCGCGCCAGCTTCTCGCGGAATTCGCGCAGCTTGCCGAGATAGGAGCGCGGCCGCGATTCGAAGGCGGAAAAACTGTTGGGATTGGCGGCGGCGAAGGCGTCGAAATCCGTCACCGCCGCGCCATAGCGGGCCAGCGCCGCGTCGAAGGCGGCCATGTCGACGACCGGCCGGGAGTCGTCGGGCAACAGATCGGCGATCGGCCGCGCCTCGATCATCACGTTGCGCGCCTGCCAGCGCGCGCTGCGCCCCTCGCGCCGCTCGATGTCGGCGAGCTCGGCCCTGTCGAGCCCGCTCTTGAAGCCGGCCATCGCCTTTTCAAGGCTGTCGCGCGCCGCCAGATAACGCGCCGCCGCCGGCGCCAGCCGCACATGCAACTCGCGCCCCTTCGCCATCTTGTCGACGAGGTAGTCCTTGCGCTCGTAATAGCCCTCGGCCTCGGTGACGACCGGCGCGAAGGCCTCGTAGGCCTCGATGTAGCGGCCCATCGCCGAAT
>JAEULW010000089.1 GCA_016793505.1 Methylobacteriaceae bacterium
GAAATCGCTGGAGGAAAGCGCCGCCCGCGTCGCGGCGGACTCGGCCCGCGCCCGCGCCGCCGAGGCCGAGGAGCAGGTCAGGACAGCGCGCGAGACGGCGGTCGCCAATCGGCAGAAGTCGGTCGACGTGCTGCTCGCCGAAAAGGCGGCGCAGGAGGCGCGCCTGCTCGCCGACGCCGAGCGCGTGCGCCGCGCCGTCGAGGCCGAGGCGCAGAAGCTGCTCAACGAAGCCGAGAACGTGCTCACCGATCCGGCGCGCGCCTCGCTGTTCCGGCGCAAGCTGCTCGAACATGTCGAGGGCATCGTCGCCGCCTCGGTCAAGCCGCTGGAGAAGATCCAGGACATCCGCATCATGCAGCTCGACGGCGTCACCGGCGGCGGCGGCGCGCGCGAGGGCTCGCCGACCGACGAGGTGATCAATTCGGCGCTGCGCTATCGCGTGCAGGCGCCGCTGATCGACAGTCTGCTCTCCGACATCGGCATCGAGGGCGGCCAGCTGACCAGGCAGGGCGGCCTGATCCGCGAGGCCTCCGACATGCAGCGCATCGCCAGCGAGGCGAAGAAGGCCGCAGCGCCGAAGGGCGAGGCGCCCAAAGGCGAGACGCAGAAGGCGGACCGCAAGCCGGACAGGGAGACGAAGTAAATGGCCCGCGTCTACGTCTCTTCGATCATCGACGCGCCGGTCGCCAAGGTGTGGGCGCGGCTGCGCGACTTCAACGCGCTGCCGCGCTGGCACCCGGCGATCCGCGACAGCCGGATCGAGAATGGCGAGCCGGCCGACAAGATCGGCTGCATCCGCAATTTCCGGCTGCAGAATGGCGAGGTGATCCGCGAGCGGCTCCTCGGCCTGTCGGACTACGACTACTTCTGCACCTATTCGATCCTCGAATCGCCGATGCCGCTGACCGACTACATCGCGACGCTGCGGCTGACGCCGGTGACCGACGGCGAGCGCACCTTCGCCGAATGGACGGCCGAGTTCGAATGCGCGCAAGAGGCGGCCCAGCAGCTCGTCGCCAATATCGGCCAGGGCGTGTTCCAGGCCGGCTTCGACGCCCTCAAGCGACACATGGCGGCGTGATGGTCAAAGTCGTCAAGAGCACGGTGATCGCCGCGCCGGTCGAAACGGTGTGGCAGGTGCTGCGCGATTTCAACGGGCATGACCGCTGGCATCCGGTGGTCGCCGACAGCGTCATCGAACGCGGCTGGCCGGTCGACCGGATCGGCTGCGTGCGCCGCTTCCATCTCGCCGACGGCTCGGAGCTGCGCGAGACGCTGCTGGCGCTCTCCGACGCCGACATGGCCTTCACCTATTGCCTCAACGACACGCCGGTGCCGCTGCTCAACTACGTGGCGCATGTCCGGCTCGCGCCGGTGACCGACGGCGACATGACCTTCTGGCATTGGGAGAGCCGCTTCGATACGCCGCCCGGCCGCGAGGCGGAGTTGCGCCATCTCGTCGCCGAAAATGTCTATCAGGCCGGGTTCGCGGCGATCCGCGCGCATCTGGGGCTGCAGTCATGACGCGCGTCGAGACCTATCCGACCCTCGCCGAGGCCGCCCGCGCGCTGGGCGAGGCCGCCTATATGGCGGGCGGCACGCTGGTGATGCGCGACGTCAACGCCGGAACCGCGCCGCCGCGCCTGGTGCGCGCCGCCGATCCCGAGCTGACGGCGATCAGCGCCGCCGGCGATTCGATCCGCCTCGGCGCCGGCGTGACGATGGCGCAAATTCTCGCCCGGCCGGAGCTCGATTTTCTGCATGAGGCGGCGCGCCGCATCGGCGGCCCGCAGATCCGCAACATGGCGACGGTCGGCGGCAATCTGTTCGCGCCGCATCCCTATGGCGATCTCGCTGTCGCGCTGATCGCGCTCGGCGGGCGCGCCATTCTCGCCGGGCAGGGGACGCGGCCGGTGGAACAGATCGTGCGCGAGCGCGAACGGCCGCCGCTGGTCGCCGCGATCGAGATTGCGCGGCCGCGGCCGGGCGCCTTCGGCTTTGCGAAAGTCGCCCGCGTCAAGCCGAAGGGCGCGTCGGTCCTGGCGCTCGCCGTGCTCGCCCCGCGCGAGGGCTCGACGCTGCGCGGCGTGCGCGTCGCGCTCGGCGCGATGGGCGACCATCCGCTGCGCAGCGCCGGCGCCGAGCGCGCGCTCGAGGGCCGCCCCTTCGACGCCGAGGCGATCGCGCGCGCCGCAAGGCAGGTCGCCGAGGGCCTCGATCCGCCGACAGACTCGCTGGCGACGGGCTGGTATCGGCGCGAGGTCGCCGGCGTGCATCTGGCGCGCCTGCTCGAAAGCTTGCGGGGAGGGCGCGCATGAAAACGCCGGTCGCCTTCACCCTCAATGGCGTCGAGCGCGCCGCCTTCGCCGATCCCGGGCAGAATCTGCTCGATTTCCTGCGCCGCGCCGTCGGCGATCTGACGCCGAAATATGGCTGCGGGCAGGGCGGCTGCGGCGCCTGCACGGTCGTCGTCGACGGAAAGACCGTGCTTTCCTGCCTCGTGCTCGCCGAAACCGTCGCCGGCAAGCGGGTCGAGACCGCCGCGGGCCTCGCCCAGGGCGCGGCGCTGCATCCGCTGCAACACGCCTTCATGGAGCATTTCGCGGCGCAGTGCGGCTATTGCACGCCGGGCATGCTGATCTCGGCCCGGGCGCTGCTCGACCGCAATCCGAATCCGAGCCGGGCGGAGATCGTCGAGGCGATCTCCGGCAATCTGTGCCGCTGCACGGGCTACGAGCCGATCATCGCGGCGATCGAGAGCGTCGCCGCAGGGAGGACGCGGGCATGAGCGGCGGCTTCGAGTTGCGCAAGGAATTCTTCCGCGACGAGCGCGACGACGATCTGAAGGAGATCGGCAAGCCGACGCGCCGGCAGGACATCCCCGGCCATGTCACCGGGCGCTCGCCCTTCTACGACGATCATCTGTTCGACGGGCTGCTGCACATCCGCTGCGTGCGCTCGCCGCATCATCACGCCCGCATCCGCCGCATCGATGCGTCCGAGGCCGAGCGCATGCCCGGCGTCGTGCGCGTGCTCACCGGGCGCGACGCGCCGCTCAATCTCAACACGCTGCTCAGCCTGCTCGACTTCGGCATCGACGACGAGCCGATCCTGTCGCAGGAGAAGGTGCGCTATCGTGGCGAGCCGGTGGCCGCGGTGATCGCCGAGAGCGAGGCGATCGCGCGCGCGGCGGTCGCGAAGGTGCGCGTCGACTGGGAGCCGCTGGCGCATGTGCTCGACGTCGAGGAGGCGATCCGTCCCGGCGCGCCGGTCGTGCTCGACATCTATCCGACCAACAAATTCGTCTATCACGGCAAGTACGATCATCAGAAACTGCGTTACGGCGATGTCGAGGCGGCGTTCCGGCGCGCCGACCATATCGTCGAAGGGCGCTACCAGATGTCGCCGATCGAGCAGGCGCCGATCGAGACCTGCGGGGCGATCGCCGCGCCAGAGCAGAACGAGCGCTTCGCCTGCTACACCTCGACGCAGGCGCTGTTCTTCTCGCTCGGCACGGCGGCGAAGGTGCTGAAGCTGCCCTCCTCGCGCCTGCATTTCATCGGCGGCACGGTTGGCGGCGGCTTCGGCGGCAAGGTCGATTCGGTGCACGAGCCGATCGCCATTCTCGGCGCGATGCTCACCGGGCGGCCGTGCAAATTCATGTGGGACCGCGAGGAGGAGATGCAGGTCGGCGCCCCGCGCGGCGCCGAGCTGTGGCTGATCAAGGACGGCGTGATGCGCGACGGCTCGATCGTCGCGCGCCAGCTCACCGGCTATTTCGATTCCGGCGCCTATACGCGCCTGTCCTCCTACGCGATCATCAAATGCGTCGGGCATCTGCCCGGCCCCTACACGATTCCCAACGTCCACGCCGACGTCCATTGCGTCTTCACCAACCGCACGCCGGCCACCGCGATGCGCGGCTTCGGCGTCACTGGCGTCGATTTCGCCATCGAGGCGCAGATGGACAAGGTGGCCGAGACGGTCGGGATCAACCCGATCGAACTGCGCATCCTCAACGCCTATCGCGACGGCGACATGAAGGCGCATCGCCGGCAGGCGAAGAACTGCGCGCTGATCGAGTGCTGCCAGGTCGTCGCCGAAAAAGGCAAGGTGACGCTCTCGGCCGAGGCGAAGGCGCGCGCCTCGGCGCGCGGCGGCGGCGGCGAGCGCGGCCGCCTGCCGGCGACGACGCGCACCGACGAGGCGGGCCGCATCGAGGGCTTCCGCAGCTCGAGCTATGCGCGCAAGGGCGCCG
>JAEULW010000144.1 GCA_016793505.1 Methylobacteriaceae bacterium
TGCGCGTCGTAGAGCCGGCGCGCCCGCAGGCGCGCGCCTGCCCGCCGACGATCATCGTGTCGCGCGGCCTCGGGACCGGCGAGAACGCCCTGCGCTATCTGACCACCGCGCTGTCGCAGGCGGGCTATCGCGCCATCGTGATGCGCCATGTCGACGGCGGCCGGACGCTGTTCCAGGGCCGCCTCGTGCGCGAGGGCCGGCTGCGCGCCCGCACCGCCGGCGAAGGCGATCCCGGCGAGAACCGGCTGCGCGCGCTCGATCTCGACGCGGCCTACGATTTTGCGACCAAATCCTGCCGGCCGCCGCTGCTGGCGCTGGCCGGCCACGCCAACGGCGCGGCGACGACGATGATCGAGGCCGGCGCGAAGCCGCGCTTCGCCGTGACCGGCAAGGACCGGTTCGACGCCTATGTGGCGCTGTCGCCGCAGGGAGTCGGGCGCGTCTTCGCCGCCGGCGCCTGGGCCGGGATCAAGAAGCCGACGCTGATGATCACCGGCACCCGCGATCCTGGCGAAGGCGGCTCGTGGCGCAATCGCGCCGCGGCGTTCGACAACCTGCCGGCCGGCCAGAAGCGGCTGGCGGTGATCGCCGGGGCGACGCATTTCGCGCTCGGCGGCCTCGGCTCGGGCGCGACCAAGCAGAAGGTCGTGGCGCTCGTCGCGGAGTTCCTGTCGCAGGTCGCGGCCAAGTCGTGGAAGCCGGCGACGCATGCCGGCGTCGAAATCCGCGAGAAGTGATCAGCGCGGCGCGACCTGCGCCATGGTCGCCGTCATGATCGCCACCACCGCCTCACGCCCGTCCGACACGGCGACGCATTCGCCCTGGGTGACGACGATCTGACGGCCGGCGCGGATCACCTGTCCGCGGGCGATGAAGCGCTCGCCGAGCGCGGGCTTCAGAAAATTGATCTTGAACTCGACGGTGACGACTTCCGATTCCGGCGCCATGGTCGTGAAGGCGGCGTAGCCGCAGGCGCTGTCGAGGATCGTGGCGATCACCCCGCCATGCGCGAAGCCCTGCTGCTGGGTGATGTGCGGGGCGGCCGGCAGCGCAATTTCGCAGCGGCCGTGCTCGAGTTCGGCGATGGTCGCGCCGAGGGTGCGCATCGCCGCCTGCCGGTCGAAACTGCCCTGCACCTTGGCGAGGATCGCCGGATCGAGCGTCGGATCAGGCCGCATCGCGCACGGCTCCCGGGCGCAGATGGGCGAGCGCGGCGCGCAACGTCTCGAGGCCGGCGCCGCGGCGCACCGCCTCGGTCGCCAGATGCCGGCGCCAGAGCCGCGCGCCGGGACGGCCGGCGAAGAGACCGAGCATGTGGCGCGTCATGTCGGACAGGCGCGCGCCCTTCGCAAGCTGCGCAGCGACATAGGGTTCGTAGGCGGCGACCGCCGCCTCGGCGTCGGCGACCGGCGCCGGATCGCCGAACAGGCGCGGATCGACCTCGAGCAAGAGTTCGGGCGACTGGTAGGCGGCGCGCCCGAGCATCACGCCGTCGACATGGGCGAGCTGGGCCGCGGCCTGATCGAGATCGGCGATCCCGCCGTTGAGCGCGATCACGGAGTCGGGCCGCGCCTGCTTCAGCGCGTGGACGAGCGGATAGTCGAGCGGCGGCACGTCGCGGTTCTGGCGCGGCGACAGGCCCTGCAGCCAGGCCTTGCGGGCATGCACGATGAGCGCGTCGGCGCCGGCCGCGAGCACCGCGTCGGCGAAGGCGAACAGCGCCTCGCGCGGCGCCTGATCGTCGACGCCGATGCGGCACTTGACCGTGACGGGAACGCTGACGGCCGCCTTCATCGCCGCCACCGCCTCGCCGACACGCGCCGGCTCGCGCATCAGGCAGGCGCCGAAGGCGCCGTTCTGCACGCGGTCCGACGGACAGCCGCAGTTCAGATTGATCTCGGCGTAGCCGAATTCGGCGCCGATGCGGGCGCAGGCGGCGAGATCGGCCGGATCGGCGCCGCCGAGCTGCAGCGCGACGGGATGCTCGCGCGCGTCGAAATCGAGCAGCCGGCGCCGGTCGCCATGCAGGATCGCGCCGGTCGTCACCATCTCGGTGTAGAGGCGCGCGCGGCGCGACAGTGTCCGGTGGAGCATCCGGCAATGCCGATCCGTCCAGTCGAGCATCGGCGCGACGGAAAAGCGGATGTCCTGCGGCGTCATCATGGGCCGCCTTGTGGCCGATCGGCGCCGGCCGCGCAAGTTCGGGCGATTGACCCTCGCGCGCCGGCGTCGCAAGCTCGGCCCCGGGCCGAGGTCGATCGAGGATGTTGCCGATGCGCGCCGCTTACTCCTCCGCACGTCTGTCGCCAGTCGTCGCCGCCGCGCTCGCGGGCTTGGCGCTGGCGGGCTGCATGTCGACCAGCGACCCCGCCCCGCCGCCATCGGCCGCCGCCGGCGCGGGGCCGACGCTCTCCGAACGGCCGACCAACATCCGCCGCGAGCAGCTGATCGGGCGCTGGGGCGTCGCCTCCTACCGGCAGGACAAGGATCGCGCCCGCGTCACGACGATCGCGCGATCGTCCTGCAAGCAGCCCTATGTGATCGCCGCCGGGCCCAACAACGGCGTGATGATGCACGCCGCCGACGACGCGCAGCTCTACGAGCTGAAGCTGAAGGGCGGCTCGGACGGCAAGACCTATCTCGGCTTCGAGGCGCCGCCCGGCCATCTGCAGGATCGAGTCATCCTGTCGATCGCCGAACGCGAGATGGTGTTGCGTTATATCGACCCGGACGCCGACAACCGCTACGGCACGATGATCTATGTGAGGTGCGCATGAAGGCGTTCGTCCCGTTTCTCGCGGCGCTGGCGCTCGGCGCGTTCGGCCTCGCCGGAGCCCACGCGCAGGGCGGCGGCCGCACGCCGCCGCGCGAGACGATGGACATCGGCGACGAGCCGGGCCGCGTCTCGACCGAAGAGGTGACGATCACCGAAGGGCCGTTCGCGCGGCAGACGGTGTTCTTCCGCTCCAGCGAGGCGCCGGGGACGATCGTCATCCACACCTCGGAGCGCTTCCTCTATCTCGTCACCGGCAAGAACCGGGCGCTGCGCTACGGCATCGGCGTCGGGCGCGAAGGCTTCACCTGGTCGGGCCTCGTCAAGATCACCCGCAAGGCGGAATGGCCGGACTGGACGCCGCCGCCCGAAATGATCCAGCGCCAGCCCTATCTGCCGCGCTTCATGGCGGGGGGACCCGGCAATCCGATGGGGGCGCGGGCGCTCTATCTCGGCTCGACGATCTACCGCATCCACGGCACCAACCAGCCCGAGACGATCGGCCATGCGGTCTCGTCCGGCTGCTTCAGGCTCGCCAATGGCGATGTGATCGACCTGTTCGACAAGGCGCAGGTCGGCGCGAAAGTGATCATCCGGCACGGGCCGACAGTCTGAGCGGAGGCGACATGAACAGGACGATACGCGCGCTCGTGGCGGCCCTCGGCGCGCTCGCCTGCGCAGGCGCGGCGAGCGCCGACACGCTCGATCAGGTGCGCCAGCGCGGCGCGCTCGCCTGCGGCGTCAGCACCGGCCTGTTCGGCTTTTCCGAACGCAAGGCGGACGGAAGCTGGAGCGGTTTCGACGTCGACATGTGCCGCGCCATCGCCGCGGCCGTCCTCGGCGACGCCAGCAAGGCGACGTTCACGCCGCTGTCGGCGGCGGAGCGCTTCGAGGCGCTGCGGCAGGGGCGCATCGACGTGCTGACGCGCAACACGACCTGGACGCTGCAACGCGAGGCGCAGCTCGGACTCGTCTTCGCCGGCGTGAATTTTCACGACGGCCAGGGCTTCATGGCGCGGCGCGAAGCGAATGTCGCCTCGGCGCTCGAACTTGGCGGCCGCAAGGTCTGCGTGCAGGCCGGCACCAGCGGCGTCGCCGTGGCGCGCGACTTCTTCGTCGAAAACGCGATGCAGGTCGAATTGCGCACCCTGCCCGATGCGCCGGCGACGCTGGCCGCTTTCGCCGCCGGCGAGTGCGAGGCGATGACCACCGACAATTCCGGCCTGTTCGCCGAGCGGCTGAAACTGCCGAAGCCGAGCGACGCGACGATCCTGCCCGACATCATCTCGAAGGAGCCGCTCGGCCCCGTCACCCGCGCCGACGACATGCGCTGGCACATGATCGTCAAATGGGTGACCTTCGCGCTGATCAACGCCGAGGAGCTGGGCGTCACCGCCGCCAACGCCGCCGAGGCGGCGCGCTCGGCCAAGCCGGACGTGCGCCGCTTCGTCGGCGCCGAGGGCGAACTCGGCAAGATGCTCGGCCTTTCGAACGACTGGGCGCTGCGCG
>JAEULW010000147.1 GCA_016793505.1 Methylobacteriaceae bacterium
CACGATCTCGATCGCCGCCCAGCGCGCGCCGTCCTGCGCGCCGGCGTCGACGAGCCGCGCTTTCGCCTTGAGGGTCGTCGCCCATTCCGTTTCGGCGGGCTCGGCCGCCGCGCCGCCGGCGAGAGCGAGACAGGCGGCGGCAAGCAAGAGGATGCGCATGTCGCCTGCCTAGCGCGGCGGCAGGCGGGGCGCCAGCCAACAGCGCGTGAGCGCGGCGCGAGCGCGCGGCGTCCTTGGCGCGGGGCGGCGGCGCGCCTACATTGAAGGGATGAAGCCCGGCTCCGCCTCCCCCGCCCCTCCCAGCGTAGGCTTCCTCGACGGGCAGCTGCTGGTCGCCATGCCGTCGATGCAGGATCCGCGCTTCCAGCGCAGCGTGATCTTCCTGTGCGCGCATTCGGCCGACGGGGCGATGGGAATCGTCGTCAATCAGGCGGCGCGCAAGGTGCGTTTTCCCGAACTGCTGGTGCAGCTCGAGGTGATCGGCGAGGCCGACGCGATCCGGCTGCCGCCGCGGGTCGGCGAGGTGCAGGTGCTGCGCGGCGGGCCGGTCGAGACCGGCCGCGGCTTCGTGCTGCACTCGAACGACTATTTCATCGACAATTCGACGCTGCCGATCGACGGCGACATCAATCTGACCGCCACCGTCGACATCCTGCGCGCCATCGCCAAAGGCGAGGGGCCGGCGCAGGCGGTGCTGGCGCTCGGCTACGCCGGCTGGTCGCCGGGCCAGCTCGAAAGCGAGATCCAGGCGAATGGCTGGCTGCACTGCCCGGCCGATCCGAGCTTCATCTTCGATCAGGAACTCGGCTCGAAATACGAGCGGGCGCTGCGCAAGATCGGCGTCGAGCCGGCGATGCTGTCGTCAACCGCCGGCCGCGCCTGAGGCGAGCGCGCGGGCGAGCAGCGCGTCGAGATCGCCGGCGAAAAAATCCAGCGTCGCGGGCAGCGCCGTCAGTCCCGCCGCGGCCCCGGCGGCGCGCGCCGCGGGCGACAGGCGCATCAGATCCTTTTCCGACGTGACGAGGCGCAGGCCTTCCTGCGCGGCGCGGCGCGCCAGGCTCTCGATCTCGCCCAGCGCATAGGCGTGATGATCCGGGAAGGTCGCGGTCGCGCCGATCTCCAGGCCCGCCGCGGCCAGCGTGTCGAAGAATTTCTGCGGCCGGGCGATGCCGGCGAAGGCGAGCAGCGGCGCGCCGCGCAGCGCGGCGACGGCGGCCGGATCGGGCGTCATGCGGGCGCTGAGCGTCGGCAGGCCGCGCGCCGCCGCCTCGGCGAGGATCGCCGCGCCGGCCGCGCCCTCGCCGATCGCCAGCACGGCGTCGACCAGCGGCCACTGCGCCGCCAGCGGGGCGCGCAGCGGGCCGGCGGGGAGCGTCAGGCCGTTGCCGAAGCCGACGCCGGAATCGACGACCAGGATCGACAGGTCCTTCGCCAGCGCCGGGTTCTGCAATCCGTCGTCCATCACCACGACGCTCGCCCCGGCCGCGATCGCGGCGCGGGCGCCGGCGAGACGATCGGCGCAAATGAACGTCGGGGCGAGGCGGGCGAGCAGCAGCGGTTCGTCGCCGACCGCCGCCGCGTCGTGCCGCTCCGGATCGACGCGCACGGGTTCGAGGCCTGACAACGCGCCGCGATAGCCGCGCGACAGGAAGGCGACGCGCTCGCCGCGCGCCGCCAGCCGCGCGCCGAGGGCCAGCGCCGCCGGCGTCTTGCCGGCGCCGCCGAGGGTGAAATTGCCGAGGCAGATCACCGGAGCGCCGGCGCGCGTCGCCGGGCCGGCGAGGCGGCGGCGGGCGAGCGCGCCATAGAGCGCGGCGAAGGGCTGCAGCAGCCGCGCCGCGACGCCCGGGCGCGGGCGCATCCAGAAATCAGGCGCCTGCATCGTCGCCCGCCAGCGCCGGGCCGAGCGCCCGCAGGATGGCCTGCGTCGCCCCGCCCTCGCGCTCGACCGCTTCGGACGCCGCCCGGCCCATGGCGCGCAGCCGCGCCGGATCGCCGAGCAGGCGCGCCAGCGCCACGGCGAGCGCCTCCGGATCGGGCGTCTCCAGCGCGCCGCGCGCGGCGTCGAGCATGGCGAAATCCTCGGCGAAATTGGCGACATGCGGGCCGTGCAGCACGGCGCAGCCGAGCTTGGCCGCCTCGATCGGGTTCTGGCCGCCGTCGCCGGCCAGCGACTTGCCGAGAAAGGCGACGCTCGCCAGGCGATAGACGAGGCCGAGATCGCCGATCGTATCGACCAGATAGACATCGACGTCGGGGCCAACCGGCTCGCCGGCGGCGCGCCGGGAGAGACGGAAGCCGGCGGCCCGGGCCTGCGCCGCGACGGCCTCGCCGCGCTCGGGATGGCGCGGGGCGACGATCGTCAGAAGATCGGGAAAGCGCGCGGCGAGGGCGCGATGCACGCCGAGGGCGATCGCCTCCTCGCCGTCATGCGTCGAGGCCGCCGCCCAGACCGGCCGGCCGCCGATGCGGGCGGACAGGTCGGCGAGTTCGGCCGCATCGGCCGGCGGGGCGGCGCCGTCATATTTGAGATTGCCGGCGACGGCGACGCGCGGCGCGCCGAGATCGGCGAAGCGCTGCGCGTCCGCTGCGGTGCGGGCGAGGACGAGATCGAGCCGCGACAGCAGCGCGCCGATCGCCGACGGGACGCGCCGCCAGCGCCGGTGCGAGCGCTCCGACATGCGGGCGTTGACCAGCAGGATCGGCACGCCGCGGCGGCGGGCGGCGTCGATCAGCGTCGGCCACAGCTCGGATTCGGCGATCATGAGGGCGTTCGGGCGCCA
>JAEULW010000180.1 GCA_016793505.1 Methylobacteriaceae bacterium
TCGAGCGCACGTTGATGCGGCGCACATAGCCCTGCTCGGCGCCGACGACGATCCAGTCGCCGACGCGGATGGCGCGCTCCCACAACAGGATCAGGCCGGACACAAAATTGGCGACCACAGCCTGCAGGCCGAGACCGATGCCGACCGACAGGGCGCCGGCCACCAGCGCGATGCGATCGAGCCCGAGTCCGACATGCGTCAACGCGAGCCCTGCGGCGATGATCACGCCGACATAGCCGAAGCTGGTGCGGATGGCGTTGCGCAGGCCCGGATCGAGCTGTGTGCTCGGCAGCCAGCGCGAATCGAGCCAGCGCTGCACGCCGCGCGTGACCAGCAGCAGGCCGAGAAAGATCCCGATCGCGCCGACCACCGCCGACAGCGACAGCGTCAGGCCGCCGACCTCGACGCCGAAAAAGGCGGCGCGCAGCGAGCCGAGCACATCCTGCGACTGGATGCCGAACGGAGCGAGCGTCAGCATCGCCGCCCCGGCGATGATCGCCAGCGTCGTCGCGCCCGAGGCGAGCACGGCCAGTTGCGACATCGAGTCGGCGCGCAGCCCGACGCTCGACGTCATCGCCCGGCCGATCCGCGCCTCGGGCTGCAACAGCGCGTCGAATCCCGCGCGCGACAGCCGCGTCAGCACATAGGCGACGGCGACGACGCCGACCGTCCAGAAAATCTGGTCGACGAGGAAAGCCGCCAGCGTCACGAAGCCGGCGAGCGCGCAGAAAGCGATCAGCAGGGCGCCGAACCAGAACAGCGCGCGCAGCGCCGCCAGCGGATCGTCGCCCTCCGCGGCGCGCCGGCGCGCCACGTCGACGAGGCCCGCCGCCAGCGCGCCGGCGGCGATCAGCGCGCCGACGCCGCGCACCGTCGCCGTCGTCAGCGGCGCGGCCGCCGAGGCGTCGAGCAGCGCCAGCACGAATTTGGCGATGGAGACGATGGCGGCGATCTGCACGACCAGCGACAGGATGCGGTCGGCGACGGCGTCCGTCAGGTCGAACATGCGCCAGCGCGGCTGATTGGGCGCGAGCAGGCCCCAGCCGAGCCCGGCGGCCACGGCGACACGCGACAGCCCGTCGGCGGCCGCCTGCAACGCCGGCTCGAAGCGCGGCGAGGCGAGTCCGAACACCTCGAACAGAGCCACGGCGCCGACGATCGCCGCCAGCGGCAGCGCCACCATCACCAACGACGTCCACAGCGCCAGAAGGAGCTTGTGCAGTTCGCCCGGCTCCTCGCTGCGCCGGCCGCGCTCGATCAGCCGCATCGCCATCCGCCGCAGCGGCCGCGCCGCCAGCGCGATCACGGCGACATAGGCGACGAGCAGCGCGACGTCCCACCCTTTCGACTGCTGCGCGATGAAGCCCGCCCAGTCCTCGGCCAGCGTCGCGAAAGCGCGCGCGTCGCGCGGCAGATCGACCGCCAGCGACCGCCACAGTGTCGGCGACAGCAGGCTCGGCGTGCGTTGCAACAAGGAGCCGGCGAAGAGTTCGCGCCGCTTGGCGACGATCGCCTCGCGCGTCTGGTCGGATTGCACACGCAGCAGCCGCGCCCGCTTCAGCGCCGCGTCGATCTCGTTGAAGGCGCGCGTCTGCTCCACCCGTTCGGCGGCCGCCGCCGGCGCCTCCGGCGGCGCTTTGGCGTCGGGCGCGGGGCCGAGCTGGTCGAGCCGCGCCTTGATCGCGTCGCGCCGGGGTGCGAGCGTCTGCTCGATCTCGACGGCGACCGCGCCCGCCGCGTCGACATCGGCGCGCGCTCTCTGCAATTCGGCGTCGGCGAGCCGGCCGCGCCCGAGCCCGGCCTCGATGCGCTCGATCTCCTGACGCACGAAATCGAGCCTCGCCGCAGCCGCCTCCGGCGGCGCCGGCTGCGCGCGTCCGTCGAGGGACGACAGACAAAGGGCCGCGCAGAACGCGAGCAGACAGGCGACGAAGCGGGTCAACGGAACTCCGGAGATTCTCCGGAGGAGAGGTTACGCGCTGGGGCGCTGGCCGGGAAGAGCGGCGACGACGATCGGCGAATGTTCGAGCGCCGCCTTCAGCTTCTCCAGCGCGCGCGATTCGAGCTGGCGCACCCGCTCCTTCGATACGCCGAGCTCGACGCCGAGCGCTTCCAGAGTCGCCGGCTCCTCATCGAGACGCCGCGCCTGCACGATGCGCAGTTCGCGCGCATTGAGCGCGCCGAGCGCGCGACGCAGCGCGGCGGAACGCCGGTCGAGGTCGATCGAGGTCTCCACCAGTTCGTCCGGCAGCGGACCGCCGTCGATCAGGAAGTCGCCGCGTTCGGACTCCTCGCGCGTCTCGCCCGAGCCGACCGGCGCATTCAGCGACAGGTCCGGGCCCGACAGCCGCGCATCCATCATCTCGACATCGGCCCGCGACACGCCGAGCGCACGCGCCACGTCCTCGAAAACCTGGGTCGAGGTTCGCCCTCCATCCTGCTGGGCGAGGCGCGCGCGGATGCGCCGCAGGTTGAAGAACAGCGCCTTCTGGTTCGAACTGGTGCCGCCCCTGACGATCGACCAGTTGCGCAGAATGTAGTCCTGGATCGAGGCGCGGATCCACCACGACGCATAGGTGGAGAAGCGCACCTCGCGCGACGGCTCGAACCGCGCCGCCGCCTCGAGCATCCCGACATTGCCTTCCTGGACGAGGTCCGACAACGGCAAGCCGTAGCGGCGATAACGCGAGGCGACCGCCAGCACCAGACGCATATGCGCGGCGGCGAGCTTGTGCAGCGCCTGCTCGTCCCGCGCCTGCTTCCAGCGAACCGCGAGCGCCATCTCCTCGTCGCGCTCGAGATAGGGAGCTGATCGCGCCGCGTCGGCAAGATCGCGACCGATGTCGTCCGCTTTCGCCATGATCGACTCCCGCCTGCGCCTCCGCGCTAAGGCCAAACGTGCGCCGCGGCTTCAAGTTCCGCGATTGCGTCGGCGCCAGCGCCTTGCGAACAGGGTTACGAGGCAAACATGGCGGCGGATCAGTCCCGCCCTTCACGATTGCGTGCGCGCCGCGCGAGCTACTCGACGACGATCTTGTAGGTCTCGCCGGGGGCGAGCGCCGCGCCCCGTTCGAGCCCGTTGAGCAGCAGGAACAGGTCGAGCGGCCGGTCGACGCCCTGCATGCGGCGGGCGAGCGCCTCGGCCCCGGCCCCGGGCTCGGCCCGCGTCAGGGCGAGCCGCAGCGGCTTGACCGCCGCCGCCTCGTCCTGGCTGATCCGCCGGAACGACTGGATGGCGGCGCGGAAACGCCCGTCGGCGTCGGGCGTCAGCGCCCGCGTGGCGAAGATCAGCCGGTAGACGTCCGTGCCGAAGCGGATCGCCGCGAGACGAAACGTCCATTCCTGGCCGCGGGCGATGGCGGTCGCCGCCGGTAGCCCGTTGATCGTCGCGGTTTCGACGGTCGCCGTCTGCAACCCCTCGATCCAGCCCGAGCCGAGATAGGTCTCGAGCGGCGTCGAGGCGGACACGCGCACGCTGTCGAGCCTGAGCGCCTCGGCCCCGCCGCCGGCGACGCCGAGCAGCGCCTTCGGCCCGTTCTCGAGCGTGAACCCCTCCGGCGCCTCGAAGGCGAAGGCGAGCTTGGGATGCACGAAATTGCGCCCGCGCACGATCCCTTCGGTCGGGTCGTCGCCATAGGCGACGCCGTCGACGACCGCCAGATAGGGCGCGCGGCCGGCCTCGCCGAGGCCGGGCGCGCCGATCTGCCGGGCGGCGGCGAGCGCCGCGGCGACCCGGTCCGGCGTCGAGGGATGCGTCGCCAGAATGTCCGGCCGGTCGCCCGACGGCCCTGCCCCGAGCGCCGCGCTGCGCAGCGACGCCGAGCGGCCGAGCGAATTGAGGAAGCGCGTCGCCCCGTAGGGATCGTAGTTGGCGCGCGCGATGTTGCGCACGCCGATGCGGTCGGCCTCGAGCTCCTGCTGGCGCGAGAAGCTCGCCAGCGTCAGCTTCGAGCGCGCCTCGACGACGTTGCGCTCCTGCGGCTTGGCCAGCACTTCCGAGACAACGCGGCCGACGAGCTGCGAACGGCGCTCTAGCTCGGCCCGCGCCGCCGCGTGCCGGGCCGAGACATGGGCGATCTCGTGCGCCATCACCGCCGCAACCTCGGACGTGTCGTTGGCGAGCGCCAGCAGCCCGCGCGTCACATAGATGTTGCCGGTCGGCAGAGCGAAGGCGTTGACCACCGGCGAATTGAGGATCGTCACCTTGTAGGGTTCGCCCGGCGTGTCGCTGGCCGGGGCCAGGCGGGCGAGCACGCCATTGAGCAGCGCCTCCGCGCGCGGTGCCCGGTATTCCCCGCCGAACAGCGCAACCAGCCGCTCGTGCTCGCGCAGCTCGGCCGTCTGGACGCCGGTGGTGCGCGGCGCCGCGATCGGCGGGCTGGTCGTCTCCGGCTGGGTTTCGGGCAGGCTGGCGCAGCCGGCGAGCGCCAGAAGCGCCGCCGCCGCCGGCCCGAACCGCGTCAGCCGGGCGCCGCCGCCGCTCACGGCCGGCCTCCCCGCGGCGCCGGCTCCAGCACCTCCAGCGCGCCGGGGCTGACGAGGTCGATGCGCGGCGTCGGGCCGGGCTCGATCAGCCCGCGCACCCGCACCCGTGCGCCAGCCAGCGCCGAGAGCGGCGCGCCGTTCGCCTGAAAGGAAGCCGCCGCTTTTTTCACAACCGTGACCGTGAAATCATCCCGTCGCGGGCCGAAGTCGAGATAAAACCTCTGACGGCCGGCGCCGACGCGGCGAATGCGCCCCTCGACGAGCGCGAACTGGCCGATCCGCAGCGCCAGACCCGGCCTGTCCTCGGCCGCGACGACCGCATAATACGGATCGGCCCACAGGCCAAGGCCGGCGGCCCGCGCCTGCGCTTCGGCAGCCAGCCGCGCGGCGGCGCAGCGCCCGGCCTCGCGCCCATCGCCGACCCGCGCCGCGCCGATGGCGAGCGCCGCCTCGCCGGCCTCCCCCGCTCCGGCGCCGGCGGTCAGGAAGATCAGCGCCGGGACGCGGCCCCAGCGGTCGACCGGCCCGACGATCTCGACCCGCGCCGGCCGGCCGCCGACCGCCGCCTGCAGGGTTGCGCGCGCCGCTTCGGCCGGGCGCCCGCCGAAATCCGGCGGCGCCGGGGCGAGGCCCGCCGCCCGCGCCAGGCGTCCGTCGTCGAGCGCGAAGTCGAATCGTTCGGTCACCGCGACGATCTGCGCCGTCGCCGCGCCGCCCTCCGCCGGCCGGCAATCCTGCGCCGGGGCGGGGGAAGCCGTCGCCAAAAGGATCGCGACCGCCATGCGCCTTCCCATCGCGCTGCTCTCTGGCTAAACCTCACCCGGCGCGGTTCCGTAGCTCAGCAGGATAGAGCAGCGGTTTCCTAAACCGAAGGTCACAGGTTCGAATCCTGTCGGGACCGCCAGTCAGACCAGCCGCGGCGCCCGCTCGTCCAGCGCGTCGCCTGGCGCAATGCGCCCGGCCTCGACGACCCGGGCGTAGACCCCGCAATCCATGTGGCCGTAGAGCCGCTCCAGCGCCGCAGGAATCTGCAGGTCGCGACGGCCGGACCGCGGCTCGACATTCGTCGCCGCGCAACGCCGGATGCGATCGGTGACGGCGAGCCGCGCGCCGCCGACGACGATCTCGCGGCCGACCAGATCGAACTCGCCCCAGGGCGGCAGGCGCTCGACGAGGATGTTGGCGCGGAAGCGCAGCGGATCGAGCGTCCGCCCGATGCGCGCGCCGAGTTCCTCGAGGCTCGCCCGATTGAGGATCGAGACGAAGCCCTTGCGCGAATCGGTGAAGCGGAAGCCCGCCGGCGCCGTCAGCACATCGGCCGGCCCGCGCATCGCCGCGCCGATGAAGCCGGCGAAGTAGCCGGCGATCGCGGCCCGCCCCTCGACGCTCGACAGATCGCCGCGCGCGACCTCGCGCCCGTCCTCGACGACGGTCAGCGTCGTTGTCGCCTCGTCATAGCGCGTCGCGAGCCGCGCCAGACTCTCGTCGCGCATCAGCATCAGGAAGCGGATCTTCGGCATCCAGACCGGCGCGGCGGGGTCGAAATGGGTCGGCCCGTTCTCGATGGCGAACAGACGATCGCCGGGAAAGAAATCGCCCGCCGTCAGCTCGACGGCGTCGAGCGGCTCGGCCGACAGGCCCTTGACCGGATAGCGCCACAGCGCCGCGACGCGGGCGCTCACCAGCACCCCCGCTGCGCGAAGGCGTCGAGCCGGGCGATCCACGGCGCGAGATCGAAGCCGCGTTCGGCGATCCAGCGGTCGTCGTAATAGCTCTGCAGATAGCGCTCGCCCGGATCGCAGATCAGCGTGACGATCGAGCCTTCCTCGCCTTTTTCGATCATCTGCGCGGCGAGCGCCGCGGCGCCGATCAGGTTGGTGCCGGTCGAGCCGCCGCACTTGCGCCCGAGCACAGTTTCGAGCCAGCGGATCGCGCCGAGCGAGGCGGCGTCGGGAACCTTGATCATCGCGTCGATGACGTCCGGCATGAAGGAGGGCTCGCAGCGCGGCCTCCCGATCCCCTCGATGCGCGACGGCCTGTCGATGCGCAGCGAGCGGTCGCCGCTGTTCCAGACGTCATAGAACACCGAATTCTCCGGATCGACGACGCACAGCCGCGTCTGGCCGCAGAGGTCGGTGCGGTAGCGGATATAGCGCCCGATGGTCGAGGCGCCGCCGCCGGTCCCGGCGCTCACCACCACCCATGAGGGAAGCGGAAAGCGCTCCTCCTCCATCTGCGCGAAGATCGATTCGGCGATGTTGTTGTTGCCGCGCCAGTCGGTCGCCCGCTCGGCATAGGTGAACTGGTCGACGTAATGGCCGCCGAGTTCGCGCGCCAGCCGCTCGGCCTCGTCGTAGAGCGCCGTCGGCGCGACGAGATGGCAGCGCCCGCCATAGAACTCGATCTGCCGCAATTTCTCCGGCGCCGTGCCGGCCGGCGCCACCGCGATGAAGGGCACGCCGATCAGCCGGGCGAAATAGGCCTCGGAGATCGCCGTCGAGCCGGACGAGGCCTCGATCACCGGCCGCCCCTCGCGAATCCAGCCGTTGCACAGCCCGTAGAGGAACAGCGAGCGGGCGAGCCGGTGCTTCAGACTGCCCGAGGGGTGCGTCGATTCGTCCTTCAGATAGAGATCGACGCCCTTCAGGCACGGCAGGTCGAGCCGGATCAGATGCGTGTCGGCGGAGCGGTTGAAGTCGGCGGCGATCCTGGCCACCGCCCCCCGCGTCCAGGCGTCGCCGGCGCAGTCGCGGAAGCGGGCGTCGAGATGGGCGAGCATGAGCGATTCCAGCAAGGAAGTGCGTTCATTTGCGCCGGACCGGCCGCCGCTGGCAAGCTGGGACAGGCCTTGCTGTCATTCCCGGCTGAGCGAAGCCGAAGAACGGTTTCGCTGGCGCTCCCGAGATGTCCCCGGGCCGTCTCCGTCATTGCGAGCGAAGCGAAGCAATCCATCGGGGCCATCGCGCCCGGCGCCCGGCCTGGATGGCTTCGTCGCTGCGCTCCTCGCCATGACCGCGCAGGGGCGCAAGGCGGACGGGTTGATCCTCGCGCCAGATTTTCGGCGATCCGGAAGGCTCCGACCCCTTCCGGTCGATCGTCCTGCTCCCTACATCCGCCATGAAGGCCGCCTTCGGGGGCTTCGGACATGTCGGCGGGGGCGCGCCGCTACGGGAACCGCCTCCGGCCAGAAGAGGTGACCCATGAATTTCGACAAATACACCGAGCGCGCCCGCGGCTTCGTGCAGAGCGCCCAGTCGCTCGCCATCCGCGAGGGGCACCAGCAGTTCACGCCGGAACATGTCCTGAAAGTCCTGCTCGACGACGAGCAGGGGCTTTCCGCCGGGCTGATCGACAAGGCCGGCGGCAATTCCCGCCTCGCCTTGCAGCAGACCGAGATGGCGCTGTCCAAGCTGCCGAAGGTGCAGGGCGCCGGCGCCGGCCAGCTCTATCTCGCGCCCACCACCGCCCGGATTTTCGATCAGGCCGAGAAGATCGCCCAGAAGGCCGGCGACAGCTTCGTCACCGTCGAGCGCCTCCTGCTCGCCCTCGCCATGGAGAAATCGGCCGAGGCCGGCAAGATCATCGCCAACGCCGGCGCGACGCCGCAGACGCTGAACGCCGCCATCGAGGACCTGCGCAAGGGCCGCACCGCCGATTCCGCCTCGGCCGAGAACGCCTATGACGCGCTGAAGAAATACGCGCGTGACCTCACCGAAGCCGCGCGCATCGGCAAGCTCGATCCCGTCATCGGCCGCGACGAGGAGATCCGCCGCGCCATTCAGGTTCTGGCGCGCCGCACCAAGAACAATCCCGTGCTGATCGGCGAGCCCGGCGTCGGCAAGACGGCGATTGCCGAAGGCCTCGCGCTGCGCATCGTCAATGGCGACGTGCCGGAGGCGCTGAAGGACAAGAAGCTGCTCGCCCTCGACATGGGCGCCCTCATCGCCGGCGCGAAATATCGCGGCGAGTTCGAGGAACGGCTGAAAGCCGTGCTCAACGAGGTGACCGCGGCCGAGGGCGGCGTCGTGCTGTTCATCGACGAGATGCACACGCTCGTCGGCGCCGGCAAGGCGGACGGCGCGATGGACGCCTCGAACCTGCTCAAGCCCGCGCTCGCCCGCGGCGATCTGCACTGCATCGGCGCGACGACGCTCGACGAATATCGCAAGCATGTCGAAAAGGACGCCGCGCTGGCGCGGCGCTTCCAGCCCGTCTTCGTCTCCGAGCCGAGCGTCGAGGATACGATCTCGATCCTGCGCGGCCTCAAGGAGAAATACGAGCTGCATCACGGCGTGCGCATCACCGACTCGGCGATCGTCGCAGCCGCGACGCTGTCGAACCGCTACATCGCCGACCGCTTCCTGCCCGACAAGGCGATCGACCTCGTCGACGAGGCGGCCTCGCGTCTGCGCATGCAGGTCGATTCGAAGCCCGAGGAGCTCGACGAGCTCGACCGTCGCATCGTCCAGCTGCGCATCGAGCAGGAGGCCTTGAAGAAGGAGTCCGACAAGGCCTCGAAGGATCGCCTCGCCCGGCTCGAGAGCGAGCTCGCCGAACTCGACGAGAAGTCGGCGGCGATCACCCAGCGCTGGCAGGCCGAGAAGAACAAGCTCGGCGAGGCGCAGAAGCTGAAGGAGCAGCTCGAGAGCGCCCGCAACGATCTCGCCCAGGCCCAGCGCAAGGGCGAATATCAGCGCGCCGGCGAACTCGCCTATGGCGTCATTCCCGATCTCGAGAAGAAACTCGCCGCCATCGAGGACGCCTCGAAGGAAGGTCCTCTCGTCGAGGAGGCGGTGACCTCCGATCACGTCGCGCAGGTCGTCTCGCGCTGGACCGGCGTGCCGGTCGACAAGATGCTCGAGGGCGAGAAGGACAAGCTCCTGCGCATGGAGGAGGCGATCGGCAAGCGCGTCGTCGGCCAGAAGGAGGCTGTCGCCGCCGTCTCGACCGCCGTGCGCCGCGCCCGCGCCGGCCTGCAGGATCCGAACCGGCCGATCGGCTCGTTCATGTTCCTGGGCCCCACCGGCGTCGGCAAGACCGAGCTGACCAAGGCGCTCGCCGCCTTCCTTTTCGACGACGAGACCGCGATGGTGCGCCTCGACATGTCGGAATACATGGAGAAGCATTCCGTCTCGCGGCTGATCGGCGCGCCTCCGGGCTATGTCGGCTACGAAGAGGGCGGCGCTCTCACTGAGGCGGTGCGGCGCCGGCCCTATCAGGTCGTGCTGTTCGACGAGATCGAGAAAGCCCACCCGGACGTCTTCAACGTGCTGCTGCAGGTGCTCGACGACGGCCGCCTGACCGACGGTCAGGGCCGCACCGTCGACTTCCGCAACGTGCTCGTCATCATGACCTCCAATCTCGGCGCCGACTATCTCGTCAACCAGAAGGAGGGCGAGGATTCCGACGCCGTGCGCGACGAGGTGATGGGCGTGGTCAGGAGCCACTTCCGCCCCGAATTCCTCAATCGCGTCGACGAGATCATCCTGTTCCACCGCCTGAAGCGCGGCGACATGGGCGCGATCGTCGACATCCAGATGCAACGCCTGCAGAAGCTGCTCGAGGAGCGCAAGATCACGCTGGCGCTCGATGCGCGCGGCCGCCAGTGGCTCGCCGACAAAGGCTACGATCCGGCCTATGGCGCGCGACCGCTGAAGCGCGTGATCCAGAAGGCGGTGCAGGACCCGCTCGCCGAGCGAATCCTGGCCGGCGCCATCGCCGATGGCGAGACCGTCGCCATCTCTTCGAACGGATCGGGCCTGGTGATCGGCGACGCCGACGCCCCGGCGCCGAAGCCCGATCGCGGCGACGATCGCGTCGTGCGCTTTCCGAAAGGCGGCTGAGGCCGGTCGCCGGTCCTGCAAGATACTGCCGACGCCCCGCGCAGCTGCTGCTGGCGGGGCGTCTGGCGGTCTACGGCGAGACTGTCACGCGGCCGCCGGCCGCAGGTCCTGCGCCCGTCGCCCGGCGAACAGCGCCCCGACATCCTGCGCCGGCATCGGCCTTGCAAAATAGAAGCCCTGCATCTTCCTGCAGCCGAGCTCGCGCAGGATCTCGACCTCGGCCGAGGTTTCCATGCCCTCCACGATGCAGGACAAGCGCAGATTGTCGCACAGCGCGAGAATGGTGCGGATCACGTCGCGGGTCGGATGATGGCCGGCAAGTTCCCGCACGAAGCTGCGGTCGATCTTGATCTTGTCGAGCGGCAGCCGATGCATCCGGCTCAGACTCGAATAGCCGGTTCCGAAATCATCGAGCGAGATTTCCACGCCGAGCGCCTTGAGAAACGCGAGCGATTCCAGCGCGACCTCGTAGTCGCGCATCAGCGCCGACTCGGTGATCTCGATCACCAGCCGGCTGGCTGGAAAACCGCTCTGTTCGATCAGGGCGACGAGGTCTCGTATCGCTTCGCGCGACGTCAGGTCCCGCACCGACAGGTTGAAGGAGAGCTGCGTCTGCGCCGGCCAGTCGCGCGCCGCCGTGAGCGCCTTGCCGAGCAGCACCAATGTGACGCGGTGGATCAGCGCCGAGCGTTCGGCGACGGGAATGAACTTGTCGGGCGGCACGCGCCCGAGTTGCGGGCTGTTCCAGCGCGCCAGCGCCTCGAGCGCCACCAGCCGGTCCGCCTCGACGTCGAAGATCGGCTGGAATTCCAGCGACAGCTCGGCCTGCAGATCGGCGCGCGACAGCGCCTGTTCGATGGTCTTGGCCTTCTCGAACTGCCGATGCAGCCGGGTCGAAAACACCGTCATGCCGCCGCGATGGTTCTGCTTGGCGTGATAGAGCGCATAGTCGGCGCGCTCATAGAGCGTTTCGACCGTTTCCGCCGCGTCAGGATAGCGCGCGAAGCCGACCGTCGCGGAAATCTCGATCGTCATGTCGCCGATACGATAGGGCGCAGCCAATGCCGCGCACAGGCGCTGGCCGAACGCCGTCAGCTCCTCGCGCGTCGGATCGGCCCGGATGATCAGCGCGAATTCGTCGCCGCCGAGCCGCGCATAGGAGGTCTTGTCGCAGGCCAGCCCCTGCAAGCGCCGGCCGACCTGCCGCAGGATGTCGTCGCCCGCCGTGTGTCCATAGGTGTCGTTCACCGGCTTGAAGCCGTCGAGATCGACGAGCCCGACATACAAGGGCTCGACAGTCGCCTTGCGCGCCGCGATCAGCTGCGAAAGAACGGCGAAGAAGCTGCGCCGGTTGGCGAGGTCCGTCAGGCTGTCGAGATTGGCGAGCCGGTGGTTCTCGTCGCTCAGCCGCTGCGCCTCCTCGCGTTTATGCGCCATCGCCTCCTGCGTCGCGACCAGCGTCGTGAAGTCGCGATTGTGGCTGTAGAGCAGATAGATCAGCGTGCCGAGCACGATCAGGAGATTGACGGCGATCGCCGCAACGCCGGGCTCGCCGAACAGGATGAGGAAGGTGGCGAAAGGCGCCGCCACGGCGCCGGTGACGGCGAGTGCGGCCACCGGCAGATGCATCAGGCACATCACGCAACAGATCGAGGTGATGCCGACGAAAAAGATCACGTGCCCCTGCTGCGTCGCATCGCCATGGCGATACAGCGCCAGCGCCCATGCGACGAACAACACGCCGAGAGCGCCGCCGAGCAGCGCTGTCTGACGCAGCCGCGCGCCCATCGCTTCGGGGGTCTCCGCGCACGCGCGACTGCGAACCCACATCAGCCCGCGCCTGACGCAGACGATGGTCAGCGCCAGCGGAAACGCCGCCGTCAGCCAGGCGGAGGCGGTCTGCCAATGCGCGGCGGCGAGCAGCAGCGTGTTGACGACGAGAATGAGGTAGAGAAGCGGCACCTGCGTCTGCAAGGCTGCATGCCGCGCGCGCAGAAGCTCCGGGCTGTCATGCGACGTTCTAAGCAGCGTCGAAAGAACGCGTCGCAATTCCATTCCGGGCAATCCCATGCTTCGAAAATTCCGGGCACAGGTTGCCGTTTCGGGATGGAGCCGCCGTTAACCGGGCCGCCGAGGCGCCTCGCAGCGACCGCCGCAGGCCCGCTTTCGTCAGGGATGGTTGAAGCCGGCTGAACGGGACCGTTCAACTGTGAATGGCGCGCTTTTCGACCGCCATGGCCGCCTCCTTCACCGCCTCGGACATGGTCGGATGGGCATGGCAGGTGCGGGCGAGGTCTTCCGACGAGCCGCCGAATTCCATCAGCACCGCCGCTTCATGGATCATCTCGCCGGCGCCATGCCCGACGATGTGGACGCCGAGCACGCGATCGCTCGTCGCATCCGCCAGCACCTTGACGAAACCGTCGGTATGGCGCATTGCGCGCGCCCGGCCATTGGCGGAGAAGTTGAACTTGCCCGCCTTGTAGGCGACGCCCTCGGCCTTCAGCTCATCCTCCGTCTTGCCGACGCTGGCGATCTCGGGCGCGGTGTAGACGACGCCGGGAATGACGCCGTAATTCACATGCCCCGCCTTGCCGGCGATCAGCTCGGCGCAGGCGACGCCCTCGTCCTCCGCCTTGTGCGCCAGCATCGGCCCGCGCACGACATCGCCGATCGCGTAGACGCCGGCGACGCTGGTGCGGAAATGATCGTCGATGACGACGCGGCCGCGCTCCATCGCCACGCCCGTCGCCTCGAGGCCGAGCCCGTCGGTGTAGGGGCGCCGCCCCGTCGCGACGAGCACGACGTCGCCTTCGAGCGTCTTCGGCTCGCCGCCGGCGTTGGGCGAGAAGGTCACGGACGCGCCTTTCCTGCCCTTCTTCACCGCGGTGACTTTCGCGGCGAGGTGGAAAGCCATGCCCTGCTTCTCCAGCATGCGCTGGAACTGCTTGGCGACCTCGCCATCCATGCCCGGCAGGATGCGGTCGAGATACTCGACCACGGTCACCTGCGCCCCGAGGCGGCGCCAGACCGAGCCGAGTTCGAGCCCGATCACGCCGGCGCCGACGACGATCATCCTGTCCGGAACCTTGTCCAGCGACAGCGCCCCGGTCGAGGTGACGATCACCTTCTCGTCGAAGTCGATGTCGACGCCGGGAATGCCGCCAGCGTCCGACCCCGTGGCGATGACGATCGCCTTCGTTGCGAGCTCCTGAGTCTTGCCGTCGGCGGCGGTGACCCTCACCTTGCCGGCCGAAACGATTGTTCCCTCGCCGATGATCCCGTCGACCTTGTTCTTCTTGAGCAGAAAGGCGACGCCGTTGACGTTGGCCGCCACCGTGTCGTCCTTGTGCTTCATCAGCGCCGCATGATCGAGCTTCGGCTTGCCCGTCACGACGCCGAGCGCGGCGTTGTCATGAGCCGCCTGCTCGAACACTTCTGACGCGTGCAGCAGCGCCTTCGAGGGAATGCAGCCGATGTTCAGGCACGTGCCGCCATAGGTCTTGCGCTTTTCGACCACCGCGACCTTCAGCCCGAGCTGGGCGGCGCGGATGGCGCAGACATAACCGCCGGGACCGGCGCCGATGACGATGAGATCGTAGGACATGGAGCAACTCGTTGGCGGTTCATGACGCGGCGCAATGAACGCGCCGCGCGAGTGGAGTGCGCGCGTCGATCACAGATCGAGCACGAGCCGGCCCGGATCCTCGAGGCTCTCTTTCACGCGCACGAGGAACGTCACCGCCTCTTTGCCGTCGACGATGCGGTGGTCGTAGCTCAGCGCCAGATACATCATCGGGCGGATTTCGATCTTGCCGTTGATCGCCATCGGCCGCTCCTGAATCTTGTGCATGCCGAGAATGCCGGACTGCGGCGCGTTGAGGATCGGCGTCGACATCAGCGAGCCGTAGATGCCGCCATTGGTGATCGTGAAGGTGCCGCCCTGCATCTCCTCGATCTTCAGCTGGCCCTCGCGCGCGCGCTTGCCGAAATCGCCGATCGTCTTCTCGATCTGCGCCAGCGACAGCTGATCGGCCTCGCGCACCACCGGAACGACCAGCCCCTTGTCGGTGCCGACCGCGACGCCGATGTGGTAGTAGTTCTTGTAGACGATGTCCGTGCCGTCGATCTCGGCGTTGACCGCCGGCAGATCCTTCAGCGCCTGCACGCAGGCCTTGGCGAAGAAGCTCATGAAGCCGAGCTTGACGCCATGCTTCTTCTCGAACACGTCCTTGTAGCGGTTGCGCAGCGCCATCACCTCGGTCATGTCGACCTCGTTGAAGGTCGTCAGCATCGCCGCGGTGT
>JAEULW010000152.1 GCA_016793505.1 Methylobacteriaceae bacterium
AGCCGCATTCATCGGCCGATGCGACCATGGCCGGGGGCGTCCGCCGCCTCGCCGGTCGCGCCGCGTTGTCGCGGCCCGCCGCGTTGTCGCGGCCCGCCGCGCCGTGCCATCCTGCCGGCAGCGAAAAAGCGGAGGGTTGGCATGGGTCCGTTGCAGGGCGTCAGAATCGTCGAAATGTCGGGCATCGGCCCGGCGCCGTTCTGCGGCATGTTGCTGGCCGATCTCGGCGCCGACGTGCTGCGCGTCGATCGGCTCGGCGGCTCGGGCCTCGGCTTCCCGATTGCGCCACGCTTCGACCTGCTCAATCGCGGCAAGCGCGCCGCCGCGATCGACCTCAAGCGGCCCGAGGGCGTGGCGCTGGTCAAGAGGCTGATCGCCCGCGCCGACATGCTGATCGAAGGTTTCCGCCCCGGCGTCATGGAGCGGCTCGGACTCGGCCCCGATGTGTGCTGCGCGCTCAACCCGCGGCTGATCCTCGGCCGCATGACCGGCTTCGGCCAGACCGGGCCGATGAAGGATCAGGCCGGCCACGACATCAACTACATCGCCATGTCCGGCGCGCTCGCCGCGATCGGCGAGAAGGGCGGCGCGCCGCTGCCGCCGATGAATCTCGTCGGCGATTTCGCCGGCGGCTCGCTCTACCTCGCCATGGGGCTGCTGGCGGCGCTGCACGAGGCCA
This sequence comes from Methylobacteriaceae bacterium, assembly GCA_016793505.1. GTDB lineage: Bacteria > Pseudomonadota > Alphaproteobacteria > Rhizobiales > Beijerinckiaceae. The sequence goes on from JAEULW010000152.1 coordinate 680, forward strand.
AATCCTCCGGCCGCGGCCAGGTGATCGACGCCGCCATGGTCGACGGCGTCGCCAGCCTGATGGCGATGGTCACCGGCTATCGCCAGGCCGGCATCTGGCGCAACGAGCGCGGCGCCAACGGCGTCGACGGCGGCGCGCCGTGGTATGCGACCTACGCCACGGCCGACGGGCGCTATATGGCGGTCGGCGCCATCGAGGCGAAGTTCTACGCCGAGTTCCTCGACAAGCTCGGTCTCGCCGGCGAGGCGCTGCCGAAGCAGAACGACATGCGCGGCTGGGACGTCCTGCGCGCCCGCTTCGCCGCCGCCTTCGCGACGAAGACGCGCGACGAATGGGCGGCGATCTTCGCCCATGGCGACGCCTGCGTGACGCCGGTTCTCGACATGGACGAATGCATGCGCCATCCGCTCAATGTCGAACGCGGCAACCATGTCGCCGTCGACGGCGTCTCCGGCCCGGCGCCGGCGCCGAAATTCAGCCGCACGCCGGGCGCCGTGCGCTGCGGCGTGATGACGCCTGAAGCCGATACGCAGGCCGCGCTCGCCGATTGGGGGATCGCAGCGAGCGAATGCGCGCAGCTCGCCGAAGCGGGCGTCGTGCCGCGCGGCTGAGCCGCGCCGCGGCCTCAGCCCGCCGCCGCGATGCGCGACGACAGCTCCGCCTGCAGAGCGCGCGCGCCGATGCGGTTTCGCTCGGTCAGCCAGCCCTCGATCGCCGCGACGGACATCGGCCGCCCGAACAGGAAACCCTGCACGCTGTCGCAGCCGATGGAGGCCAGAAAGGCGTATTGCTCGGCCGTTTCGATTCCCTCGGCCACGGCGCCGTGGCCGAGCGCATGCGCCATGTCGATGATCGCCTTGATGATGCTCTCGCTGCGCTGGTTGACGCCGATGTCGGCGGCGAGCGACCGGTCGATCTTCAGCATGTTGAAGCGCAGCCGCGCCAGCTGCGACAGGTTGGAGAAGCCGATGCCGAAATCGTCGATCGAAATCTGCAGCCCGACGTCCTGCAGCTGACGCATCCGCGCGCTGACGGCGGGGAAGTCCGACATGATCAGCGATTCGGTGATCTCCAGTTCGATCATCGAGGCGGGCACATCGTGCTTCTTCAGGAGCGCCAGAACGCCGGCGACGAAGTCGGGCGATTCGAACTGCAGCGGCGAGACGTTGACCGACACTCTCCAGTCGCGCCCCTCGTCGATCCAGCGCCGGCACTGCGCGATCGCCAGATCGAGCACGCGCGCGCCGATCGCCGGCATCAACCCCGCCTGCTCGGCGACAGGCACGAAGCGCGAGGGCGCAATCTGCCCGCGCACGGGATGACGCCAGCGCGCCAGCGCCTCGAAGCCGGCGCAATCCAGCGTGCGCGCGCACAGCCTGGGCTGGAACTCGACGGTCAGCGCCTCGGTGGCGATCGCCTCGCGCAGATCGGATTCGAGGCGGCTCTGTTCGACAGCCACGTCGCGCAGCCGGGCGTCGAACAGCACCGTGCGGTTCTTGCCCGATTCCTTGGCCGCATACATCGCCAGATCGGCGAAGGTGAGCAGCTCCTTCGGATCGGCGCTGTCGAGCGGCGCGCGGGCGACGCCGACGCTCGCCCCGATCCGCACCTCGTTGTCGTCGATGTCGATCGGCCCGCCGATCTCGCGCACGATCGCCGCGCCGAGGCGCTCCAGCTCCGCCTCGTCGACGACGCCCGGCAGCAGCGCGACGAATTCGTCGCCGGCGAAGCGCACGAGCACGACATCCTCCGGCGGCCGGTTGCACAATTCGCCGAACGGCGTGGTGCAGGTGTCGATCTGATCGGGCCTGCGCCCGAGCCCGGCGACGATGCGCAGGCTGACGCTCTTCAGCACGGCGTCGCCGGCGGCGTGGCCCAGCGTGTCGTTCACCTTCTTGAACCCGTCGAGATCGATGAAGACGACGGCGCCCTGGCCGGGCTGCGCGGCGGACGTGAAATGGCCGAGCATATGCGTCAGCACGGCGCGGTTCGGCAGCCCGGTCACCGGATCGGTATAGGCGAGCACGTTCATCCGCACGATGTTCGAATTCAGCCGCCCGACCATCTTGCGGAAGCTGTCGGCGAGGCCGCCGACCTCGCAGGCGCAATCGACCTCGACCGGCGTCTGGAAATCGCCGGCGACCAACGCCTCGGTGCTCTTGCGCAGCGCCACGATCTGCGCCGTCAGCTTGCGCGCGGCGAGCCACGTGACGGCCGTCGGCAGCGCGATCGCGCCGAGGCTGAGCGCCAGCATGGCGCCGGCCGAGTCCGGCCCCTCGGAGCGCGTCCAGAGCGCGGCGTGCCCGGCGACCAGCAAGCCGGTCAGAACGGCTGAAAGCAGCGCAAACCGGTTCGCAATGCTGTTCAGGCCGCGGCCCTTCGCCATCATCGTCTCCAGTCGCCAGCGCGCGCGGCGACAGGCCACACTAGCGGCCAAAGCATTGACGAAATCTCAGGATGATCGTCGAAGCCTCGCGCTGCGGCAGCGTCGTCGCCCGCGGCTAACAGATCCTTGCGGCGATCGGCGAAATTCGCGGCAAACCGCGTCAATCCACAGGCGTCGCATAGAGGCGGCGGCCGCCGACCCTGATCTCGATGTCGAGCAGGTAGGGCCGCGCAGCCGCCAGATCGACGTCGACTCCGAGACCGGGGCGCTCGGGCGCGCGCACCGCGCCCTCGGCGCCGGGCGCGAGCGGCGTTCCGCAGAAGGCGGTGGCGACCGGCTTCGGCTTCACCGGATATTCGCAGATCTCGCATTCCTCGAATCCGGCGTAGGGCTGCAGCGAGGCGGACAGCGCCAGATGCGACGTGAAGGTGTGGTTGACATAGGTGACGCCGCGCGCCCGGGCATGATCGGCGACTGCGCGCGCCGGGCCGAGCCCGCCGATGCGCCCGCAGTCGATCTGCACGAAGCCGATCTTGCCGTAGTCGATGAGATGCTTCGCCATGAAGACGTTGTGCGCCGCCTCGCCGCCCGCCAGCCGCACCCGCGAGCGCCCCGCCAGCGCGCCGTAGCTCTCGTAGGAATGGCCGTGGAACGGCTCTTCCAGCCAATGCGCCCGCGCCTGTTCGAGCGCCGGCAGGCGGCGCGCCGCGGCTTCGACATCCTCGCCATAGATTTGTCCGACGTCGACCAGCAGCACGCCGTCCTCGCCGATGCCTTCGCGCGCGGCGACGAAATGATCGCGATCGACCGCCTCGCCGAAACGTCCGATCGGCCCCCAGCCGAACTTCACCGCGCGGAAACCGGCGGCGCGCTGCGCCCGTCCGAAGTCCAGCGTCTGTTGCGGCGTGTCGCCGAACAGCTGCGAGGCGTAGGGCGTGCGCGGCAGCGATCGCGCATGGCCGAGCAGCGACCAGGCCGGCGCCTGCCGCGCCTTGCCGAGCAGATCCCACAGCGCCATCTCGACGCCCGACCAGCAATGCGCCGCCTGCAACAGGTCCATCGAATCATAGGCGACGGCCTGCGCCATGCGGCGGATGTCGTCGGGCCCGTCGAGCCGCTCGCCGAGCACCGAGGCGCCGACCGGCCGGCACACGCCATGCGACATCGGGCAGACGAAGGCGGCGATGGTCGGCAGCGGCGCCGCCTCGCATTCGCCATAGCCGACATGCCCGCCGCCGGCCGCGCGCACCAGCAGCACGTCCTGGCTGCCGTCCGCCTCGGTCGTCACCTCGGGCATCGCGTAGTAGAAGAAATCCACCTGCTCGATCTTCATGGCGCGATCCTTCAATGACGGCGATACAGCGTCGCCTTGGGGCTGAAGACGACGTCGTCGTCGAGCGGGAACATCGGCCGCGCGCAGATCGTGTGGCCGAGGCTGCGCAGATTGGCCGAGGTCGCGCCCGGCGCGTCGATGTTGAAGTTCTTCTCGCACCAGGCGTCGTACATGTGATGCTCGGTGTGCGGCGACTTGACCACGACGAGATCGAAGTCCCGCGGATCGAGCCCGTTCGCGTAATACATCGCGCGGTCGAACAGGCTGAGCGTCTTCGAGAAAACGACGACTGTGAAGGTGTCGAAGGTGAGCACCGCCGTCGGCCCGGCGTCGAGACCGATCTTCATCGTCTCGAGTCGCGACTTGCCGTCCGACAGGAGCTGAACGCGCGCCTTGACGCGCATCGGCGTGAAGCGGCGCCGGTCGAGCGAACCGCCGAGATCGACCTCGATCGTCGCGCCGACGCCGGCGCGATGCGCCGCCGCCGCGGCCGGCGCGTCGACGATCTGGGCGAGCGCGCGCCTGTCATAGCCCTGCGCCTTCAGCGCGGCGAGAATGACGTTGGAATCGCCGGTTGCGCCGGACGAGGTGGCGTCGGCGGCGTCGGTGAAGACGACCGGCCGGCGGATCGTCCGCGCCTGCGCTATGGCGCGATCGAGGCCGATCAGCTTGCCCTGCATGCGATGACGCTGCGGCCAGAATTCCTGCGCCAGCCGCAGCGCCTCGCGCTCGGCCGCGGCGGAGTCGCCGTCGCACGCCACGATCGTCTGCGAGCACAGCTCCGGCACGTCGGTGAAGGGATTGCCGATCATCACGCCGGCGGCCAGCGCCGTTCCATCGCGCTCCAGCCTCTGCGCCTCGCGGATGATGTCGCCATAGCAGCCCGACTTGGTGACGAGCTCGTCGCCGCGCACCAGCGCGGGAATGACGACGCGGGCGATGACGCTATGCGTCGGCCGCGTCATCAGCCGCGTCAGACAGCGCGCGGCGCGTTCGCCCGTGTCGGCGAAATCGACATGCGGATAGGTGTGGTAGATGGCGAGCCCGTCGATCTGCCGCAGCATCTTGTCGGTGAGGATCCCGTGCAGATCGAGCGAGACGACAATCGGGATCTGCGGGCCGACGATGGCGCGCGTCGCCTCGAGCAGATGGCCCTCCGGATCGAGTTCGCCATCGGCGCCCATCGCGCCGTGCAGCGAGAAATAGACGCCGTCGACGCCGCCCGCCGCGGCGGCGCGCGCCGCTGCGATGACCTCGCCCGACAGCCGCGCCCAGCCAGGCGCCGAGAGCAGGCCGGCCGAGCCGGCCCGCGCGGCGATGGCGAAGACCGGCGTCATGCCGGCCGCTGCGAACACCGGCAGCGCGCCGCCGAGCGCCGTGTTGAGCCCGGCCTGCGCCAGCATCTCATCGCCGCGCTCGATATGGAAATTCTCGTAGCCGGACGGCACGGGATTGAAGGAGGAGATCTCCTGCATGCATTCGACGATCAGAACGCGCTTTGCGGTCATGGCGATGACTCCTTCAGATAGGGCGCCGAGCCGTCGGCGACGCGCAGGCAGGCGACGCTGCGCCCGGTTGCGTCGCCGACGAGCGGCGGATCGGCGGCGCGGCAACGCGCCTCTGCGAAGGCGCAGCGCGAGGCGAAGCGGCAGCCCGGCAGCGCGGCGGTCGGGCTCGGCGGATCGCCCTGCAGCCGCAGCCGGGCCCGCCGCTGCGCGGGATGATCGACCGGATAGGCGGCGAGCAGCGCGCGCGTGTAGGGGTGCCGCGGCGCTGCAAAAAGCTGCGCCGCCGGCGCGATCTCGACGATGCGGCCGAGATACATCACCGCGATGCGGTCGCTGATGTGGCGCACGATCGCCAGATTGTGCGAGATGAACAGATAGGTCAGGCCGAGCGCGCGCTGCAGATCGCGCATCAGATTGACGATCTGCGCCTGCACCGAGACGTCGAGCGCCGACACCGCCTCGTCGGCGACGATGAACTCCGGTTCGAGCGCCAGCGCCCGCGCGATGCCGATGCGCTGGCGCTGCCCGCCGGAGAACTCGTGCGGATAGCGCCGCCCGGACTCGCGCGGCAGGCCCACCTGATCGAGCAGCGTCGCCAGCCGCGCCGCGCGCGCCGCCGCGTCGCCGACGCCATGCACGATCAGCGGCTCGCAGATGATGTCGCCGACGCGCATGCGCGGATTGAGCGAGCCGTAAGGGTCCTGGAAGATGATCTGCATCGCCCGCCGGCGCGCCCGCATCGCGCCCGCATCGAGTCGCTCGATCGGTTCGCCGCGATGCAGGACCGAGCCCGCCGTCGGCTCGATCAGCCGCAGCAGCAGCCGGCCTGTGGTCGATTTGCCGCAACCCGATTCGCCGACGAGGCCCAGCGTCTCGCCCGGCGCGATCGCAAGATCGACGCCGTCGACGGCGCGCACCGGAGGACGGCGCGGCGAAAACAGGCGCCGTCGCGCCGCAAAATGCCGCGTCAGCCCGCGCGCCTCGATCAGCGGCGCGGTCACGAGGCGCCTCCCGCGAGCGGGAAATGGCAGGCGACGGCGTGGCCCGGCGCGATGTCGGTGAGCTGCGGCGCCTGCGCGCAGACCGCTTGCGCGCGCCCGCAGCGCGGCGCGAAGCGGCAGCCCGGCGGAAAATCGCCGACGCCCGGCACGACGCCCTCGATCGTCGTCAGCCGTTCGTCCTGCCCGTCGAGCCGCGGCCGCGAGGCCATCAACCCCGCCGTGTAGGGATGCGCCGGCCGGTCGAACAGCGCGGCGGCCTCCGCCGTCTCGACGAGGCGCCCGCCATACATCACCGCGACGCGATCGCAGAGTTCGGCGACGACGCCGAAATCATGCGTGATCAGCAGAACGGCCATGCCGGTGTCGTCGCGCAGCTCGCGCATCAGGTCGAGAATCTGCGCCTGGATGGTGACGTCGAGCGCCGTCGTCGGCTCGTCGGCGATCAACAGCTTCGGCCGCGCCGCCAGCGCCATGGCGATCATCACGCGCTGGCGCATGCCGCCGGAAAGCTCGTGCGGATAGGCGTCGATGCGCGAGGGCGCGTCGGCGATCTCGACCCGCGACATCAGCTCGAGGATCGTCGCGCGCTCTTCGCGCGCCGACGCCTCGCCGCGCAGCCGCAACGCCTCGGCGATCTGCGCGCCGACGCGCATCACCGGATTGAGCGCCGTCAGCGGCTCCTGAAAGATCATCGCCGCGACGCCGGCGCGGGCCCGGCGGCCCTCGTCGCGCGGCAGATCGGCGACGTCGCGCCCCGCCAGCGCGATGCGCCCGGCGCGCCGCTCGACGCCGGCCGGCAGCAGATCCATGATCGACAGCGCCAGCATGCTCTTGCCCGAACCGCTCTCGCCGACGACGCCGAGCGTCTCGCCCGGCGCCAGCGTCAGCGAGACGTCGGCGAGGATATCGGGCGCGCCGCCGCGCAGCGTCGTGGTCAGGCCCTCGACGATCAGCGCGCTCATCTGAGCGGCGTCCGCAGTCGCGGATCGAGCACGTCGCGCAGCCCGTCGCCCATCAGGTTGAGCCCGAGCACGCTGACGACGATGGCGAGGCCCGGCGCCAGCGTGATCCACGGCGCCTCGAGAATGAAGTCGCGCCCGTTGGCGATGATCGCGCCGAAGGTCGGCGTCGGCGGCGGCGGCCCGACTCCGATATAGGACAGCACCGCCTCGTTGAGGATGGCGATGGCGAAGACATAGGTCAGCCGCACGATCAGCGGCGCCAGCGAATTGGCGAGCACGTGGCGCACAAGGATGCGCGCATGACTCGCGCCGATCGCCCGCGCCGCCTCGACATAGTCCATCTCGCGCGCCACCAGCGCCGCGGCGCGCACGACGCGCGCGGTGTGCGGCGTCGCCGCGATCGACAGCGCGATGATGACGTTGGTCACCGATCCGCCGAGCGTGGCGCTGATGGCGATCGCCAGAATGATCGGCGGAAACGCCATGAACGCGTCCATCAGCCGCATGATCGGCCCGTCGAGCGCGCGGAAGTAGCCGGCGACGGCGCCGATCGCCGTGCCGGCGAGTCCGGTGACGATCATCACGGCGAGACCGATGAGCAGCGACAGGCGCGCCCCGTGCATGACGCGCGAAAGAATGTCGCGGCCGAAATGATCCGTGCCGAGCCAGTAGGTCGCGCCGGGCGCCGTCATGCGCGCCCGCGCCGAGCCGCGCAGCGGATCGAAAGGCGCGAGCCAGTCCGCGCTGATCGCCAGCGCCGCCATCGCCGCGAGCAGCGCCGCGCCGAGCATGAAGGACGGGTTGGCGCGCAGCCGCGCCGCGAGTTCGCGCCATGGGCGCGACGGCGGGCGCGCGGCTGCGGCGAGCGCGCTCATTCCAGCCGCACGCGCGGGTCGACCGCCGCATAGAGAATGTCGACGACGAGATTGACGGCGAGATAGACGAGCGCAAGGAACAGCAGCCCGCCCTGGATCACCGGGAAGTCGCGCGACAGCACCGCGCCGATGATCAGCCGCCCGACGCCGGGTATGGCGAACACCTGCTCGGTGACGACGGCGTTGCCGAGCAGCGCGCCGACCATGATGCCCATCACCGTGACGATCGGCACCAGCGCGTTGCCGAGCGCGTGCCGCGTCAGCACGCGCGATTCGGGCAGGCCCTTGGCGCGCGCCGTGCGCACATAATCCTGGCCGAGCGTCTCCAGCATCGCCGAGCGCGTCATGCGCGCGATGAAGCCCATCTGCACACAGGCCAGCGTGAAGGCCGGCAGCGTCACATGCCGCGCCCATCGCCACGGACTCTCGGTGAACGGCACGTAGCCGCCGGCCGGAAACAGGCCCGAACCGACGGCGAGAGTCCAGATCAGCACCAGCCCGAGCCAGAATTCCGGGATCGACAGGCCGAGCAGCGCCAGCGTCATCAGCGAGCGATCGGCCGCCCGTCCGTGGCGGATCGCCGCCAGCGCGCCGGCCGCGACGCCGAGCGCCGTCGCCAGCGCGAAGGCGAGCGCGGCGAGCGACAGCGTCACCGGCAGGCGCTCCAGAATGGCCTCGGTCACGCCGCGATCGAGCAGCAGCGAGCGCCCCAGATCGCCATGCAGCAGCCGCCAGTACCAGTCCGCCATGCGCGCCGGAAACGGCTTGTCGAGGCCGAGTTCGCGGCGGATGCGCTCGATCGCCTCGGGCGTGGCGCTGGCGTCGAGGAAGACGGACGCCGGGTCGCCCGGCACGAGCCAGAGCAACCCGAAGGTGATGAGCGAGACGAGCAGCAGCACCGGGATCGACGCCGCCGCCCGCCGCAACGCGAAGCCCAGCATGACGGCGCGCCGGTTCCCGCGTCGCCTATTCGAGCCACACGCCCCACATGCGCGGGATGCGATACGGCTTGAAGTTCTTCAGCTTCGCCGAGGCGATCTGGAACAGGCCGTAATCGCCGAGATTGAGCGCCACCGCCTCGTCGCGCATCAGATCCTGGAAGGAGTCGAAGATCTTCTGCTGTTCCTCGGGCTTCATCTCGCTGTTGATGCGATCGAACATCGCGTCGATGCGCGGATCGGCCTTGCGTTGAGACGTGCCCTTCACCCACGGCGAGATCACGGACGCCGGCCCCTCGAACGGCTCGATGCCGAAGCCGTGCGTCCAGAAATTCCAGCCTTCGTCGGTGAAGCCGATCTTCGACACCGTCGGCCAGTCGGCGACCTTGATGTCGATGGCGACGCCGATCGCCTGCAACTGCTGCTGCATCACCGTGGCGACGTCGACATTGGGTCGGAAGCTGTCGACGATGAAGGTCAGCTTTTCGCCCTTGTAGCCGGATTTGGCCAGCGCCGCCTTGGCGGCGGTCGCGTCGCGCTTCCACGCCCCCCGGTCGCGATGGAAGGGCGAGCCGGGATAGACCCAGGCGTGATCGAGCTTGTAGATGTCGGGATAGGCGATGGCCATGATCTCGTCGGGATCGAGCGCCAGCGCCACGGCGCGGCGGAAGTCGGCGTTGGCGCCCGGCGCCTGCGCATGGTTGAACTTCACCACCTGCAGCGCGAAGGGCAGAACCTTGACGATCTGGAAGGCGGCGTTGCCGGCAAGGCGCTTGGCGGTGGGCCCGTCCGCCGTTTCGTTGAAATGCGATTCGCCCGATTCCAGCGCCGCCGTCCGCGCCCCCGCCTCCGGCACGAAGCGGAACGTCACCGAATTGACATGCACGATCTTGGCGCCGGCGAAGCCGTCGCGCTCCTTGTAGGCGGGGTTCGGAACATAGTCGGCGAATTTCTCGAGCTTGACGTGGCTGTCGGGCTTGTAGTCGACGAACTTGAATGGCCCGGTGCCGATCGGCCGCGCCTGGCCGCCGGGCTTGGCGGCTTCCTCCGCCGGCATGATGGCGATCGGCGAACGCGGGCTCGACAGATTGCCGAGGAAGGTCGACTGCACGCTCTTGAGCTTGACCACGACCTTGCCCGGCCCGTCCGCGGCGATCGTATCCACCGCCGCCAGCAGCGTCGCCGACGCGCCGACCTTGCGGAAGCGTTCGAGCGAGGCGACGACGTCCTCCGAGGTCAGCGCCTTGCCGTTGTGGAACTTCACGCCCTGGCGCAGCGTGAAGACATAGGTGAGCCCGTCGGCCGACACCTCGACGCCGGTCGCCAGATCGGGCACCGGCTTGGCGGTCTCGTCGCGCGCATAGAGAGTCTCGAAAATGTGCAGATTGACGTTGCGCGCCACCTGCGCCGAGGAGACATGCGCATCGAGCGAGGGCGGCGCCTGCACCATCGTGATCACGATGTCGCCGCCGGCCTTCTGCGCGGCGGCGGGCCAGGCGGCGAAAGCCGCCAGGCCCGCGACGACGGCCGTCAGACGGAAATGTTGCGTCATGGTCGCCTCCCTCGAACGGCCCGTCGCGTCAGGCGCGCGCAGCCTCAGCTTCGTCGTAGTCGGTCATCACCACGGCGACGCAGTCGCCGCGTTGCACGCGGCCGGGCCCGGCCGCCATCCAGATCAGGCCGCTCGCGCCGTAGCGCAGCTCGAGCGGGGGATTGTCCACATCCTCGACGAAATGCACGTAGCCGGCGAGCTCGCCGGCGCTGACGCGCTCGCCGGTGCGGTGCAGCGGTTCGAACAGCCCGCCGCGCGGGGCGAAGCAATAGCCCTTCGCGCCCTTCACCATCATGTGGCGCGTGCCGGCCGAGCCGTCGCGCTGGCGCGTGTCGGGCGCGCCTTCGATCACGCCCCATTGCTTCAGCACGTTGCGCACGCCGCGCTCGCCGATGCGCACGCCCTCGATGTTGACGCGGCCCCAGCCGCCGAGTTCGGTGCCGATCGACACGATGCCGCGCCGCTCGACGCTCGAGGTGAAGGTCGCGCCCTCGTCGACGCCCCAGAACACCACGTTGAACGGCGCGCCGAAGGCGGCGGCCGTCTCCATCGTCCTGCGCCGCACGGCCTCGTCGGCGACGTAATGCATGTTGGTCGACAAAGCCGAGTCGCAGGAATGACCCGCCGTGTGCAGATCGACCGAGACGTCGGCGTGCGGCAGCACCACGCTGTCCATGAAATGCGCCAGCATCTGCGAAAAGGTGCCGCGCGGATCGCCGGGAAAGCAGCGGTTGAGGTCGCGCCCGTCGACCGGCGACAAGCGCTTGTCGGCGAGCACGGCCGGCACGTTGACCGCCGGCATGATGATGACGCGGCCCGAGATCTCCTCGGCGCGCAGCGTCGCGGCCAGACGCGACAGCGCGATCGGCCCCTCATACTCGTCGCCATGCACGCCGCCGGTGAGCAGCACGCTCGGCCCGCGCCCGTTCTTAAGGACGATGATCGGGATCTGCACGACGCCCCATCCGGACGTGTCGCGCGACAGCGGCGCGTGCAGATACGCGGCCTGGCGACCGTCGCGGTCGAAGTCGATGTCGCAGCGGATTCGGCTCGCCGTCGAAGATCCCATGGCGGGCTCCTCTTGCGCCAGATATCGTAGGATTGTATACGATCAACAACGAGTCAAGCAGCCGGGCGTTTCATGCCGCGCTTTTCGAAGGCGACCGTCGCCGCGCCGAAGCCCGCCGTCCGCGGCGCTGCGCCGGCTTCGCAGGTCGAGGCGTGGACGCCGATCCGGCCGCAGACTCTCGTCGATCAGGTCGGCGATTCGATCATCGCCCAGGCCGCGCGCGGCGCGATCCTGCCGGGCGATCGCATCGTCGAGTCGGAGCTGGCGAAGAAGTTGGGCGTCAGCCGTGTGCCGGTGCGCGAGTCGCTGCGCATTCTGGAGAGTCAGGGCATCGTGCTCAACGAGCCCTACAAGGGCATTCGCCTGCGCCCCGTCACCAATGACCGCGTGCGCGATCTTGTCGAGGCGCGCACGGCGCTGGAGACGACGGCGGCGCAGCGCGCCGTCGCCGCCGGCCGCAACCGCGGCGCCGCGCTCGCGCCGCTGCGCGCCGCGCTGGCCGAGATCCGCGCCAGCGCCGCGCGCCGCGAGCCTTATGGCTTCGCCGCCGCCGACACCGATTTCCATCGCGCGCTCTGCCGGCTCGGCGGCAACGGCGTGCTCGTCGACATGTGGGAGACGCTCGCCCGCCAGATGACCATCATCTTCGGCCTGGCGACGCTGAAGAAGCCGATGAAGGCCATCGTCGACGAGCATACGCAATTGCTCGGCGATCTCGAGAGCGGCGACATCGCGCGCATCACCGCCTCGCTGCACGAGCACATCACGGTGATGAACATGGCGGTCGATTACGAGGCCATTCTTGCGGCCCGGCGCGCCGAGCGCGCCCGTGCGAGCGCCGCATGAGCGCCGCTGCGCGCAGTCCCGGCCCGCTGCGCATCACGCGTATCGAGGCCGCGCCGTTGTTCGGCGAAAGCCCGAAGGGCGGCTGGTCGGCCGAGATCAGGCCGGAGGACTCGATCCACGCGCTGATCGCCGTCCACACCGACGGCGGCCTCACCGGCTATGGCAGCGTCTTCACCGACGGCCGCCTCGTCGAGGCCGGGCTCGGCGTGTTGCGTCCGCTGTTTCTCGGCGAGAACGCGCTCGAGCCCGAACGCGTCAGCGAGAAGCTGCATCAGAACACCTTCTGGATGGGCCGCGGCGGCACGCTCACCCATGTCGTCAGCGGCGTCGACATCGCGCTGTGGGATATTTTCGGCAAGGCGACGGGCCTGTCCGTCTCGCGCCTGATCGGCGGGCGCTATCGCGAACGCGTGCAGCCCTATTGCTCGCTGCTCATGGAGGAGCCGGCGGCGATGCGCGACGTCGTCGCCGCCTATCGCGCGCGCGGCTTCACCGCCTTCAAGATCGGCTGGGGTCCCTTCGGCCGCGCCATGGACGCCAGACTCGACGAGGCGATCGTGCGCGCCGCGCGCGAGGCGGCGGGCCCCTCGGCGAAACTGTTTGTCGACGCGGGAGCGAGCGACGCGTATTGGCCGCATGGTCTCAAATGGGCGATCCGCGCCGCCGACATGCTCGCCGACTACGATGTCGGCTGGTTCGAGGAGGCGCTGAAGCCGGACGCGCTCGAGGACTTCAAGGCCCTGCGCGCCCGCAGCCCGGTGCCGATCGCCGGCGGCGAGGTGCTGACGCGCCGCCAGGCCTTCATTCCGTGGCTGACGCAGGGCGCCTTCGACATCGTGCAGCCGGACGTCACCAAGGTCGGCGGCCTCTCCGAGCAGCGCCGCATCGCCTGGATGGCCTATGATTTCGGCGTGCGCTATGTCGGCCATGGCTGGAACACCGCGCTCGGCGTCGCCGCCGATCTGCAGCTCGCCGCCGCGCTGCCCGATTGCGATCTCGTCGAATTCATCGGCGGCAGCGCCTATGTCGACGGCATTCTCGAGCAGGCCTTCACGCTCGACGCCGAGGGCTGGCTGCGCATTCCCGATGCGCCCGGGCTCGGCGTGTCGCTCGATTTCGACAAGCTGCGCCGCTACACCCACGCCGCCGACCGGCTGCGCGCGTGACGCGCGCGTCGCGACAAGAAGGTTGCGTCCGATCGCGATCGCGGTAGGATTTTGGCGACCCTTCGCCGTGCGCCTCGCGCCGGCCTGAACCTCATCCGGCGAACGCGCCGGGCGCCGAGTTTCGCGATGTGAAACGGGAGGGTGAGATGACTGACAGACGAAATGACGAGGGCGCGCCGCGCCGCTCCTTCCTCAAGCTCGGCGCGCTGGCCGCCGGCGCCGCCGTCGCCTCGACTGCGGCGCAGAAGGCCGCGGCGCAGGCCGCGCCCGCCAGCACGCTGCGCGCCGCGCTGGATCGCGGCAAGCTGATCGTCGGCACCGGCTCGACCAATGCGCCCTGGCATTTCGAGGACGAGAAGGGCCAGCTCACCGGCATGGACATCGCAGTCGCGCGCATTCTGGCGCGCGGCCTGTTCGACGACCCGAACAAGGTCGAGTTCGTGCGTCAGGAGCCGGCGGCGCGCATTCCCAATCTCGTCACCGGCAAGATCGACTGCGTCATCCAGTTCATGACCGTGTCGCCGGCGCGCGCCCAGCTCGTCAACTTCTCGCGTCCCTACTACATCGAGGGCGTGGCGCTGCTCACCTCGTCGAAGGGCAAGTTCAAGACCCACAAGGAGCTGCTCGACGCAGGAGCGGGCGCCAAGGCGTCCGTATTGCAGAATGTCGACGCCGAAAAACTCGTCGCCAAGGCGCTGCCGAAAGCGCAGGTGATGCAGCTCGACACCCAGGCCAACGCCATTCAGGCGCTCGATTCCGGCCGCGCCGACGCCGCCGTCATCGATCTGTCGACCGTCGGTTGGCTGGTCAAGCGCAATCCGGACAAGTATCTCGACTCCGGCTTCCACTACGAGACGCAGCTCTATTCGATCGCCGTGCGCCAGAACGATCACGACTGGCTGAAGTTCATCGACACGACGCTGAACGTCAACATGCACGGCCATCAGACCGATCTCTACGATCAGGCCTTCCGCGATTTCTTCGCCACCGAGCCGCCGAAGCGCACGCCCGGCTTCCCCAACATCTGACGCGTCCTCGCGCCCGCCTCGCCGGGCGGGCGCGACCTTCGCATGCAGTATCATCTCAACTTCAATTTCATCTGGCGCTACAGCGAGAAGCTCTGGAGCGGGCTCTTGCTGTCGATCGAACTCGCGCTGGTCTCGATCCTGATCGGCTGCCTGATCGGCTTCGCGCTGGCGGTCGCCTACAATGGCGGCGGGCGCCTGACGCGCTGGCTCGTCGCGGCCTATGTCGAATTCATCCGCAACGTGCCGCTGCTGCTGCTGGTCTATCTCGTTTTCTACGGCATCCCGTCGGCCGGCGGCTTCGCCTATGGCGCGACCGAGAGCTTCGTCGTCACCCTGTCGCTCTATGCCGGCGCGCATCTCGTCGAGGTGTTTCGCGCCGGGCTCGACGCGGTGCCGAAGGGCGTCGTCGACGCCGGCAAGGCGATCGGCCTCACCCCCTGGCAGCGCCTCGCCCATGTGCGCTTTCCGGTGATGCTGCGCATCGTCCTGCCGGCGCTGTCGAACACCTTCATCTCGCTGTTCAAGGACACCTCGCTCGCCTCCGTCATCGCCGTGCCGGAGCTCACCTATGGCGCGAACTGGATCAAGACCAACACCTTCCGCGCCGTCGAGGTGTGGATCGTCACCGCGCCGATGTATCTGATCACCGGCTGGGCGATCCTCGCCGCGCTGCGCGGCCTCGAACGCGCCCTCATCCCGCGGCGGCGCGCATGAGCGGCGCCTTCGCCTTCGTCGTCGGCACGATCCCCTTCCTCTGGCAGGGGCTCCTGATGACGCTCTATGTCTCGGCGATCGTCGTCGTGCTCTCGGTCGTCGTCGGCGTCGTGTTCGGCGTGCTGCTCGCCTACGGGCCGTGGTGGGCGCGCTGGCCGCTGCGCGCCTATTCCGACATCCTGCGCGGCACGCCGCTGCTCGTCGTCATTTTCACGATCTACTATCTGCTGCCCTTCGCCGGCCTCAATCTGCAACCCTTGCCGGCGGTGCTGCTGGCGCTGGTGATGTTCAAGACGGCGCATGTCAGCGAGATCGCCCGCGGCGCCATCCAGTCGATCCCGCAAGGCCAGACCGATGCGGCCAAGGCGATCGGCCTGACCTTCTTCCAGCGCCTTGCCTATGTCATTCTGCCGCAATCGGTGCGGCGCTTCCTGCCGCCCTGGATCAATTCGGTCACCGACGCGGTGAAGGGCTCCTCGCTGGTCTCGCTGGTCGGCATCGTCGATCTGATGCTCGCCGCCCAGCAGGTGATCGGCCGCACCTATGAGCCCTTGCCGATCTATCTCCTCGCCGCGGCGATCTACTTCGTCATCAACTACAGCCTGAGCACGCTCAGTCGCCGTCTCGAGGCGCGCTACGCCTACATCCGGGAATGATCATGGCCGAAGCGCTCGTCAGCATCCGCAATCTGAAGAAAAGCTTCGGCAGGACGCGCGTGCTCGACGGCGTCGACATCGACGTCGGCAAGGGCGAGGCGGTGGTGCTGATCGGCGCCTCGGGCAGCGGCAAGACCACGCTGCTGCGTTGCGTCAATGCGCTGGAGCGCTACGACGACGGCTCGATCCGCGTCGACGGCGTCGAGGTCGGCTTCCGCGGCGAGGGCGCCGAGCGCCGGCCGCGCGGCGAGCGCGAATTGTCGGCGATCCGCGCCGACATCGGCATGGTGTTCCAGCTCTTCAATCTGTTTCCGCATCTCAACGCGCGCGAAAACGTCATGCTCGGCCTGCAGAAGGTGCGCGGCCTGACGAAGGCGGAAGCGCGCGAGCGCGCCGACCACTGGCTCGCCCAGGTCGGCCTCGCCGACCGCGCCGAGAACTATCCGAGCGAATTGTCGGGCGGCCAGCAGCAGCGCGTCGGCATCGCCCGCGCCGTGGCGATGGAGCCGAAACTGCTGCTGCTCGACGAGATCACCTCCGCGCTCGATCCCGAACTCGTCGGCGAGGTCCTCGCCGTCGTGCGGCGCCTCGCGGCCGACGGCATGACCATGATCGTCGTCACGCACGAGATGATCTTCGCGCGCGATGTCGGCACGCGCGTCGTCTTCATGGACGGCGGCGTCAAGGTCGAGGAGGGCGCCCCGCGCGATCTGCTCGTCAATCCGCGCTCCGAGCGTCTGAAAGCCTTCCTGTCGCGTCTCGAAATGCATTGAAGGGAATCGTTCATGCCCGCCCCCCGCACGCCCGACATCCGCGCGCGTTACGGCCTGCGCCCGATCGTCAACGTCTCCGGCACGATGACGGCGCTCGGCGCCTCCATCGCCGTGCCCGAGGCGATCGCCGCCGCATCCGCGCTGCTGCCCGAATGGGTCGAGATCAACGATCTGCATCGCAAGGCGAGCCAGGCGATCGCGAAGGCGACGGGCGCCGAGGCCGGCTTCGTCACCGCCTGCTGCTCGGCCGGCATGACGCTGGCCGTCGCCGGCGCCATGACCGGCGCCGATCTGTCGCGCGTCGAGCAGCTGCCCGATGCGAGTGGCATGAAGAACGAGGTGGTCATTCTGATGGGCCATATGACCGGCTATGGCGCCGACGTGACGCAGGCGATCCGCCTCGCCGGCGCGACGCCCGTTCCGGTCGGCAACGTCACCGACGCGCGCGACTATCAGCTCGCCGGCAAGATCAACGAGCGCACCGCGGCGGCGATGTATGTCGTCTCCCATCACACCGTGCAGTACGGCCAGCTGCCGCTCGCCGATTTCGCCCGCATCTGCCATGACAAGGGCGTGCCGGTGATCGCCGATCTCGCCTCGGAGAGCGATCTCACCGGCTACCTCGCCGCCGGCGCCGACGTCGCCGTCTACAGCGCGCACAAGTTCCTCGGCGGGCTGACCGCCGGCATCGTCGCGGGACGCAAGGATCTGGTGCGCGCTACGTTCCTGCAGAACAATGGCGTCGGCCGCGGCATGAAGGTCGGCAAGGAGAGCGTCGTCGCGACCATCGCCGCGCTGGAGGCCTGGGGCCGGCGCGACCATGCGGCCGAGCGCCGCAAGGAGCGCGGCTATCTCGATCTCTGGAAGGCGCGTTTCGACGGCCAGCCCGGCGTCCGCGCCGAGATCATTCCCGATCCGACCGGCAACCCGATCGACCGTCTGAAACTGTCGGTCGATCCACAGGCGGCGCGCATCACCGCCTGGGATCTCGCCGATCGTCTCGCCGCCGGCGATCCGCCGGTGATCATCCGCGATCACGAGGTCGAGCACGGCTTTTTCGAGATGGACCCGTGCAACCTGCATCCGGGCGAGGAGGGCGTCGTCGTCGCCCGCGTCCTCGCCGAACTCGAGGCGGCGCGCGGCCGCAACGAGCCGAGCGAGCGCAGCGCCGCCGATCGCAAGCGCGCCCGTTTCGAGCGCCTGCTGCGCTGGCCCGACTGAGACGTCGCGGCCGCTGGCGGCCGGCCGCGAAGCGGGCTAGGACTGGCAGCGACGGACGCGCGGGCGTCCCTTGACGGGCAGGATCGGGACATGAGCGGCGTCGGCTGGGAGAAGGCCTCGGCGATCGCTGAGCGCGTCGAGCGTTTCGTGCGCGACGTCGTCGCCCCCTACGAGCGCGATCCGCGTCGCGACGAACATGGCGGGCCGACCGATGAACTCGTCGCCGAATTGCGCGAAAAGGCGCGCGCCGCCGGCGTTCTGACGCCGCACATCCTGCCGGACGGCTCGCATCTGTCGCAGCGCGAGACGGCGCTGGTGCTGCGCAAGTCGGGCCTGTCGCCGCTCGGGCCGCTGGCGGTCAACACCAACGCGCCCGACGAAGGCAACATGTATCTGCTCGGCAAGGTCGGCAGCCCCGAATTGAAGGAGCGCTTCCTGAAGCCGCTGATCGCCGGCGCGGCGCGCTCCGCCTTCTTCATGACCGAGCCGGCCGAGGAGGGCGGCGCCGGCTCCGATCCCTCGATGATGCAGACGACCTGCCGGCCCGACGGCAACCACTGGGTCGTCAACGGGCGCAAGGCCTTCATCACCGGCGCCAAAGGCGCGAAGATCGGCATCGTCATGGCCAAGTCGGATGACGGCGCCTGCATGTTCCTCGTCGATCTGCCCGATCCGGCGATCCGCATCGAGCGCATTCCCAACACCATCGACAGCTCCATGCCCGGCGGCCATGCGGTGGTGACGATCGACAATCTGCGCATTCCGGCCGACCAGATGCTCGGCGCCTCGGGCGAAGGCTTCAAATATGCGCAGGTGCGCCTGTCGCCGGCCCGCCTGTCGCATTGCATGCGCTGGCATGGCGCCTGCGCCCGCGCCCACGAGATCGCTGCGGACTACGCCAATCGCCGCCAGGCCTTCGGCCGCACGCTGATCGATCACGAGGGCGTCGGCTTCATGCTGGCCGACAATCTGATCGACCTGAAACAGGCCGAGCTGATGATCGACTGGTGCGCCGGCGTGCTCGATACCGGCTCGCTCGGCACGGTCGAGAGCTCGATGACCAAGGTGGCGGTGTCGGAGGCGCTGATGCGCATCGCCGACCGCTGCGTGCAGGTGATGGGCGGAACCGGCGTCACCGGCGACACGATCGTCGAGCAGGTGTTCCGCGAGGTGCGCGCCTTCCGCATCTATGACGGGCCGACCGAAGTGCACAAATGGTCGCTCGCCAAGAAGATCAAGCGCGACTGGAAGACCCGCCACGCGCTGTGACGGCGTTTCGCCGCGTCAGGCGAAGGCGCGCGTCGCCGCCTCGACGCCGGCGACCGAGACCAGACGCGAGGTCAGTTCGCAGGTCAGCACCAGATCGTCGGCCGCCGCCGCGTCGACGAAGCGCGGCACGTCGACGAAGGGCGCCAGCGCCTGCGAGGCGCGGATCAGTTCGAGCGCGCGCGCCGTGTTCTCGCGCAGGAACCAGTGGCCGACCCAGCGGAAACCCTGCTTCTCGCGCCGCCATTGCGTCGGCAGCGGCCGAAAGGCGTCGTAGCAGCGGCGCAATTCGTGCTTGTTCCACGGCCCGTGGAACTTGGCCGCGTAGCCTGTCCCCATGAACGGGGCAAGGCGGTGATCGAGGAACGGGCTGCGGTTCTCGATCGACGACATCATGGCGTTGCGGTCGTTCTGCCAGATCCATTCGGCGAGGCGTCCCTCGACGACGTCCGTCACCAGCGCCTCCTGCAACGACCCGGAAAATTCGAGCAGCGGATCGCGGAACGGCGCGGCGAGCATGTCGGGCGTGCAGAAATGCGCCCAGTCCGGCGTCGGCGGCGCCGGCGGGCGACGCGCCGCGGCGAGCGCGAGCCCCGTTCGTCCCGCCGCGGCGATCAGAGGATCGTCGGCGTTTTCGCCCAGGCTTCGCGCCAGCCACGCCGCATCGCCGGCGCGCACCGCGTCGGCGACCGCGAAGCGATAATACCGGTCCCAATAGCCGCCGAAGACCTCGTCGGCGCCGGTGCCGTCGAGCACGACCGGCACGCCGTCGCCGGCGATGGCGTCGTACATCTCCGCCATCGCCATCGAGTTGCCGAGCAGCGGGAAAGGCTTTGCCTGATGCGCGCACATCTTCAGAAAGCGATCGAAGCTCGAAGCGCCATAGTCGAGCCGGATGGTGCGCGCCGCGACGGACAGGTCTGCGACGCAGCGCTGCGCATAGTCCGCGTCGTCCGACGTGCCGGTGTCGCCGATATAGCAATGCACCTGTTCGTGCAGACCGCGCGCGACCAGCACGGAAAGGATCAGCGAACTGTCGACGCCGCCGGACAGCAACAGGCCGACGGGACGATCGGACAGCAGCCGATCGCTCACCGCGGCGGCGAGCATCTCCGGCAGGTCTTCCTCGAGCCTCGCTGGCGCAGGCGCGTCCTGTATGGCCTCCGCAAAGCTGTAGTAGGGCTTTTCGACCATCGTCCAGGCCGTGAGGTCGAAGGTCAGCGCTGAGCCCGGACGCACCTGTCGCAGCCCGTCCAGATGCGTGGATGAGTCGGCGCGCGGGAAAAGAAAATTGTGGCGCAGGAAACTCGCCACGTCGGCCGGATCGAGCGACGGCGCGCGACCGAGCCAGGCGTAGATCGCCGACGGCTCCGAGGCCAAGCAGAGCGTGTCGGCGTCGAGGTGATAGAAGAGCGGTTTCTTGCCGTAGCGGTCGCGGGCGGCGATCACCCGCGCGTGGCGCTCGTCGAAGGCGCAGAACGCCCACATGCCGTTCAGCTCCGGCAGGCAGGCGGGGCCGAGCCTGTCGATGAGGCGCGCCAGAAGCTCGGTGTCGCCCGTCGTGGCGAAAGCCGCGTCGGCGGCGAAGCGCTGCTGTTTCAGGTCTCGGTAGTTGTAGATCTCGCCATTGTAGACGAGGCGGACGGCGCCGGCATGGAACGGCTGGTCGGAGCGATGCGCCGGGTCGAGGATCGACAGCCGCGCATGCGCGAGGCCGACATGGACAGGCGTCGCGCCGAACCAGCCTTGCACGCGCGTCGTCGCGATCTCGACGCCGGAAGCGTCCGGCCCGCGGTGGCGCAGCCGGTCGAGCGCGGCGCGCAGGCGCTCCGGATCGACCGGCCGGCCGCGCGAAAAGACGGCGAAGACACCGCACATCGATCGATTTTTCCCCGCCCGTCGCCGCAGGCGGCATCCTAGGCCCGGCGTTGGCCCATGGCGACGTCCGTCACGCGCACGGCGCAGAATTCCCGGCGGCGCGAGCGCGGCAAGGCTGGTGCTGCCAGAGAGGATTGAACTCTCGACCTCTCCCTTACCAAGGGAGTGCTCTACCACTGAGCTACGGCAGCATCCCTCCGCCGTCGGTGAGGCGGCGCGAGCGGGCGCTATGTGCCACAGGGGCCGGCGCAGGGCAAGCCGCCGGCCGCGGCCCGCCCTTGCCCCGCCCGGGCGATCTGCCTAGAAGCGTCGCCGGACCCGACCGCCCTCTCGACTCGCGATGAGCGCACCGCCCAAGGACCCTGCTGCGCCCGATCGCCACGCCGCGACGGCCGATGAGGCGCGCCGGCGCCGCCTCGCCGAGGCGTTGCGCGAGAATCTGAGGCGCCGCAAGGCGCAGACGCGCGGCCGGCGCGAACAGGCGACGGACGCGGCGGCGCCCGGGCCGCAGCGCCCCGCTGACGACGGCGCGGCCTGACCGGTCGCCCGCCAAGGAGAGATCATGGATCGCATTCGCATCGTCGGCGGCCGCCCGCTCGTGGGGCGCATCCCGATCTCCGGCGCCAAGAACGCCGCCCTGCCGCTGATGATCGCCAGCCTGCTCACCGATCGCAAGCTGACGCTGGAGAACCTGCCGCGTCTCGCCGACGTCGGCGCGCTGACGCGCATCCTCGGCAATCACGGCGTCGACTATTCGATCGACGGCAAGCGCAAGGGCGAGGGCGAGATCGCCGGCCAGACCGTGCATCTCGAGGCCCGCGCCATCGTCGACACCACCGCGCCCTACGAACTCGTCTCGCGCATGCGCGCCAGCTTCTGGGTCATCGCCCCGCTCATCGCCCGCATGGGCGAGGCGCGCGTCTCGCTGCCCGGCGGCTGCGCCATCGGCACGCGCCCGGTCGATCTGCTGCTGATGGCGCTCGAGCGGCTCGGCGCGCAGATCGACATCGAGGCCGGCTATGTCGTGGCGCGCGCCCCGCGCGGGCTCAAAGGGGCGGAGATCGACTTCCCGAAGGTGACGGTCGGCGGCACCCATGTGGCGCTGATGGCGGCGACGCTGGCGCAGGGAACCACCGTCATCCACAACGCCGCGCGCGAGCCGGAGGTCGGCGACCTCGCCGCCTGCCTGACCAAGATGGGCGCGCGCATCTCCGGGGCGGGAACCGCGACGATCGAGGTCGAGGGCGTCGCGCGGCTCGGCGGGGCGAGCCACGCCGTACTGCCGGACCGCATCGAGACCGGCACCTATGCGATGGCGGTGGCGATGACCGGCGGCGACGTGCTGCTCGAAGGCGCCCGCGCCGATCTCCTGCAGGCCGCGCTCGACGCCGTCTCGGCGGCCGGCGCGACGGTCGTCAGCGAGGCGGGCGGCGTCCGGGTGACGCGCAACGGCGGGCCGATCCGCCCGGTCGACGTGACGACCGAGCCCTTCCCCGGTTTTCCGACCGATCTGCAGGCGCAGTTCATGGCGCTGATGACCCGCGCCGCGGGCGTCTCGCGCATCCGCGAAACGATCTTCGAAAACCGCTTCATGCATGTCCAGGAGCTGGCCCGGCTCGGCGCGCATATCCGACTCGACGGCGACACCGCCCTCGTCGAGGGCGTGCCCGTGCTGAAGGGCGCGCCCGTCATGGCGACCGATCTGCGCGCCTCCGTCTCGCTCGTCATCGCCGCGCTGGCGGCGGAAGGCGAGACGATCGTCAACCGCGTCTACCATCTCGATCGCGGCTTCGAGCACCTGGAAAAGAAGCTCGGCGCCTGCAATGCGGACGTCGAAAGGCTGAGCAACCCGGGCTGAGGCCCGCGGTTCCCGCCGCCGGCGAAAATCTCCTAAAGGAACAGCTTGCGCGCGCGCCGGTTGTTCGTGCGAGGGCGGCGCAAGGCCGTCCGTCACACGGAGACGCGACGATGGGCAGCACGATGGACAAGATCGCCGGCAAGGCCAACGAACTCGCCGGCAAGGCGAAGCAGGCGGTGGGCGAGGCTGTCGAGTCGCCGCGCCTGCAGGCGGACGGCGCCGCGCAGGAGGCCAAGGGCCACGCCCGGCAGATGGCGGGCGACGCCAAGGACGCCGTGAAGAAGGCGACGCAGAAGGTCGCGGACGCCGCCAGGCGCAACCTCTGATCGCTCCGCCAGGACCGACGATCGCTGCGATCAGGAGGGCCGGCTCGCGCCGGCCCTATGGCTTGCGGGCGCGTTCGACGATGGCGAGCGCCGCCGCGAAGGCGCCCTCGATGTCGAGCGCGCTGGTGTCGAGCGTCGCCGCGTCCGCCGCGGCGAGGAGCGGGGCGACGGCGCGGCCCGCGTCGCGCGCGTCGCGTTTTCTCACATCGTCGAGAATGGCGGCGTAGTCGACGGGTTCGCCGCGGCGCGCCAGCTCCAGCGCGCGGCGCTGGGCGCGCGTCTCGGGCGAGGCGGTGACGAAAATCTTCACATCCGCCTGCGGCGCGATGACGGTGCCGATGTCGCGCCCGTCGAGCACCGCCCCGTCGGGGCGCGCGGCGAAGGCGCGCTGCGCCTCGACCAGCGCGGCGCGCACGCGCGGCATGACCGCGACGAGCGAGGCCGCCTCGCCCATTTCGCGGCCGCGCAGGCGGCTCTCGTCGAAGTCGGTGAGCGCCAGGCCGCGCGCGGCGGCCTCGGCGGCGGCTTCGTCATCGAGCCGGCGGCCCGCATCGATCAGCGCCAGCGCGGTCGCGCGATAGAGCAGGCCGGTGTCGAGATGCGGCAACCCGAAATGCGCCGCAAGACGCCGCGCCAGCGTGCCCTTGCCCGAGGCGGCCGGCCCGTCGATGGCGATGATCATCGCGGCCTCAGGAGAATTCGGCGCCGAGCCGCGAAAAATCGTCGCGGAACGACGGATAGCTGGTGGCGATCATCGTCTCGTCGTCGACCCGCATCGGCTGGCGCGAGGCCATGCCCATGACGAGGAAGCTCATGGCGATGCGATGATCGAGATGGGTGGCGACGAGGCCGCCGCCGCGCGCCTCGCCATCGCCGCCCTGGACGACGAGATCGTCGCCCTCGATTCTCGCCGCGACGCCGGCGGCGGCGAGGCCTGCGGCGACGGCGGCGAGCCGGTCGGACTCCTTCACCCGCAATTCGTGCAGGCCGCGCATCCGCGTTTCGCCCTGGGCGAAGGCGGCGGCGACGGCGAGCACGGGATATTCGTCGATCATCGACGGCGCGCGCGCGGCCGGCACGTCGACGCCTGTCAGCCCGCCGGCGCGCACGCGCAGATCGGCGACCTCCTCGCCGCCTTCGATGCGGCGGTCGAGCAGCGTGATGTCGGCGCCCATCTCGATCAGCGTCGTCAGCAGGCCGGAGCGCAGCGGATTGGTCATCACGCCCTCGACGACGATGTCCGAGCCCGGCGTGATCAGCGCCGCGACCAGCGCGAAGGCGGCCGAGGACGGATCGGCCGGCACGACCACCGGCGCCGGGCGCAGCTGCGGCCGGCCCTCGAGCGCAATGCGCCGGCCGCTGTCGCCCCAAGGTTCGACGGAGACCGCCGCGCCGAAATGGGCGAGCATCTTCTCGGTGTGGTCGCGCGAGGCCTCCTTCTCCATCACCACGGTGCGGCCCGGCGAATTCAGGCCGGCGAGCAGCACCGCAGACTTGATCTGCGCCGAGGCGACCGGCGTCTCATAGGCGATCGGCGCCGGCTCCGCCGCGCCGGCGAGCAGGATCGGGCAACGCCCGCCCTCGCCCTGTTCGAGCACGCGCGCGCCCATCAGCTCGAGCGGATCGAGGATGCGGCGCATCGGCCGTTTGCGCAGCGAGGCGTCGCCGTCGAATCGCGCTGTGATCGGATGGCCGCCGACGACGCCCATCATCAGCCGCGAGCCGGTGCCGGCGTTGCCGAAGTCGAGCGCGTCGGCCGGGGCCAGCAGCGAGCCGAGGCCGGCCCCGCGCACCGTCCACAGGCCGGGGCCGCGCCGCTCGATCGCCGCCCCCAGCGCCCGGCAGGCGGCGCCGGTGCGCAGCACGTCGTCGCCCTCGAGCAGACCCTCGATAGGCGTCTCGCCGACGCAGAGCAGGCCGAAGATGAAGGCGCGGTGCGAGATCGACTTGTCGCCGGGCGGGCGCAGCCGGCCGCTGAGGGCGCCGGCGCGTCGCGTTGCGGCGGGGCGGGGCGCGGCGTGCAGGGAGGAAGACACGGGGCCGACGGCTCTGGTTGCGGTGGGGAAGGGGGCTCGTAACATGGCCCGGCGCAGCCTGTCGACCGGGCCGCGCGACGGCGACGAAATCCCATTTGACATGCTCCGCGCCCCCGACTAACCGGAGCGCCGACCTGACAAGGGCGAACCTCCACAAGGATCCCAGCCGGTGGCGAAACCCGAACTCGGCCTGAAGCGCCAGTGCCAGAATTGCGGCGCGAAGTTCTTCGACCTCAACAAGAGCCCGATCGTCTGCCCGAAATGCGCGACCGTGTTCGTCGCCGCGCCGACGCGCGCCGCGGCGCGGCCCGCCGCCGCCGCCGATGACGACGAGCCCGCCGCCGCGCCCGCCACGGCCGAGATCGTGCCGCTCGAGGAGGCCGACGGGCCGGCCGAGAAGGCGGTCGAAGGCGCCGAGGACGACATCGACATCGACGACGAGGCCGGCGAGGACGACGCCTTCCTCGAGGAGGAAGAGGAGGAGGACGACGACGTCTCCGACCTCATCGACGGCGACATCGAGTCGGACGAGGAAAGCTGACGCGCGCCGGCGCGAAAGGCGTCGCGCGAGGCTTGTGGAGCCGGCGCGATCCGGCTATATGACCGCGCGCCGCCCGAACGGGCGTCGCCAAACGCCGTCCGACCCGACCGGACGGAACGACCGGCAAAGCCGGCAAAACGTGGGGCCATAGCTCAGTTGGGAGAGCGCTTCAATGGCATTGAAGAGGTCGTCGGTTCGATTCCGTCTGGCTCCACCAACCACAATTCATTGATACAATTGTTTTTTCGAAGCTCCCGCTGTCCCGCTTCGTCGGCGGGTCAGCGCTCGCGTTCGGCTGGACCCTGCAAGTCTGAGACGGTCTTCGTGGACCTTTCGCCGCGCGTCCGCCGTCCGTCTCTGCGGCGGATTTTTCATTTTCCGTCGGCGAGAGTCTTGTCGCGCAGCCAGACCGGTTCGCGCTTTCGCAGACCGGTTCGATTGCTGCAGGCTCGGTCCGCTCGCGAGGTCACGACTCGCCGTCGCCCGGCGAAGATCACGTCGCGTGATCGCGTCTGGCGGTTCGCCGATGCGCGCTGCACGGGGCGTTGAAGACGAGGACCGCGTCGACACGATCGACTGAGGTCGAGCGAGGGACGTTGCTGAGCAGCGCCGCGTCAGCCCGGCCGCGTCATTCCGAGCGCCGCCCATTGATCGTCGAAACCGGGCGGCAGGTCGACGAGGCGCGAGACGCCGTGGCCGCGCGGCAGGCGCCCGGCGCAGGCCGCCTCGATCAGTCGCGGATCGAGGAAGGCGAGCGACAGCGCCATGCGGATCGAACGTTCGGTCCTGCCCTCGCGCTCGGCCAGGGCGGCGATGCCGACGACATTGCCGGCGATGAGGTCCTCGACCCAGCGCCGCGCCGGCCCTGAGCCAGCGAGCGCGCGACAGAGGAGCGATAGCGCGCGCCCTGCTTGATCGCGTAGCTCGGCGAATAGCCCTCGCCCTCCGGCGTGAACAGCCTGGCCTTCAGCAGGGCGCTGGAGTTGGAAATGACCCGGTCTCCCGGACACCCTTGAAGTCATGTTCTGGAGTGTTCCGTGGCCCGTTTTCTAAGAGTCTGCCCGCCGGTGTTCCGGCGGCAGTTGGTCAAGTTGGTTCGTTCGGGCCGAACGCTCGATGAGTTGTCGCGGGAGTTCGAGCCGACTGCGCAATCCATCATGAATCGGGCCCGTCAGGCCGGGCGCGACGACGGCAAGCGGACCGACAGCCCGAAGACAGCATGAAGCGGCTGAGCGTCGAGTTCGGAAGCCACGCAGCGTGGGCGTTGACGTCCGATGGGGATCGGCGGCGCTTTCAGCGGAGCGGTGGCGCGGACTTCAGGCGCAGCAGCAGGATAACCTATAGGCTGCGTCAACGTGACGTCTCTGCTAAGACCATCATGATGCTCGGAGACGCCATCGTCTGCAGCTCCCATACGATAAGCGGCGTCCTGCCCGGGAGCGCCGTGCCGGCGCGCCATGGGTTTCGCAAGCGCGTCGCGGCCTGCGCGGCAGCCGGCTACTCCGGACTATGTCTCCACTATCGGGATTATCGAGACCTGCGGGCGCACGGTTGGAGCGACGCGGAGCTAGCACGCATCCTGCATGAGAATGCGATGCGCGACGTCGGTGTCGAGTTCCTCACGGACTGGTTTCTGGAGGGAGCCGAGGCCGAGGCGGCGCGCCGGTGATCATCTCCCTCGCCGAGGTCTTCCCCGTCGAGGTGCGCGCCACCGGCATGTCGCTCGTCTATGCGCTCGGCGTGGCGATCTTCGGCGGGTTCGGCCAGTTCATCGTGACCTGGCTGATCGCCGCCACGGGCAGCCCGATCGCGCCGGCCTGGTATGTCATGGCCTGCTGCGCGGCGACGTTGCTCGCCCTGCGCGGCACGCCGGAGACGGCGCGCACCAATCTGCTCTGAATCGATACGCGGCGCGAGGGCCCCGGCTCTCGCGTCGCCGACCCGGAGAAAGGCTGCGCGATGAATCTCGTTCCGGAAATCGTCGCCTTCGCGCCCGAGATGACGCGAATCAGACGCGACATCCATGCCCATCCAGAACTCGGCTTCGCCGAAGAACGCACCTCCGCGCTCGTGGCGGACATGCTGACAAGCTGGGGCGTCGAGACGCATCGCCGCATCGGAGGGACGGGGGTCGTCGGACGCATCCGCGGCAATCGCCCGGGACGCCGGATCGGGCTCCGCGCCGACATGGACGCGCTGCCGATGACGGAGGCGACAGGTCTTCCCTACGCTTCGACCCGCGCGAACGCCTTTCATGGCTGCGGCCATGACGGCCATACGACGATGCTGCTCGGCGCGGCGCGTCATCTTGCGCAGAGCCGGCGCTTTCCGGGCGAGGCGATCCTGATCTTCCAGCCGGCCGAGGAGGGGCTCGGCGGCGCCGTGCGCATGCTCGCGGACGGGCTGTTCCAGCGCTTCCCCTGCGATGAAATCTACGCCCTGCATGCCTGGCCCGGCGCGCCGGTCGGCCGCGTCGGCCTGAAGATGGGCGTCGCCATGGCCTCGGCCGACAATTTCGACATCGAGATTCTGGGCCGCGGCGCGCATGGCGCGCAGCCTCACGCCTCGGTCGATCCCGTGATCGCCGCCGTCGGCGTCGCGCAGGCGCTGCAGACGATCGTCAGCCGCAATATCGACCCGCTGAAGGCGGCGATCGTCTCGATCACCCAGATTCATGCCGGCTCGGCCTACAACGTCATTCCCGACGCGGCGCGCCTCGGCGGCACGATCCGGACTTTCGACGACGGCGTGCGCGCGCTCGTCGCGGCGCGCATGACGCACCTGGCCGAGGCCGTCGCCGCCGGCTTCGGCGCCGAAGCGCGCGTGACCATCGATCCGCGCTTCAGCGTGCTCGTCAACAGCGAAACGCAGGCGCTCGCCGCCATGGACATCGCCCGCGACGTCGTCGGCCCCGAACTGGCGCAGTTCGACAGCGAGCCGCAGAGCGGCAGCGAGGATTTCGCCGACATGCTGAAGGCGATTCCGGGCGCCTATCTGCTTCTCGGACAGGGCGAGGGGCCGAACCTGCACAATCCGAAATTCGACTTCAACGACGACATCGCGCCGATCGGCGCATCGCTGCTGGCGCGGATCGTGGAGACCCGCGCCGCCGCGTGAGAAACGTCAGACATCGGGAGGCGCGCCATGTTCAGGACCCAATCGGAGATCGCATCGTTCGACCCTGACCTTTGGCGCGCGATCGAGGCCGAGCGCGACAGGCAGGAGACCAGCATCGAGCTGATCGCCTCCGAAAATCACGCCAGTCCGCGGGTGATGGCCGCCCAGGGCACAGTCCTGACCAACAAATACGCCGAGGGCTATCCCGGCAAGCGCTACTATGGCGGCTGCGCGCATGTCGACGTGGTCGAGCAACTGGCGATCGATCGCGTCAGGCGGCTCTTCGGCGCCGGCTTCGCCAATGTGCAACCCCATTCCGGGGCGCAGGCCAACGGCGCCGTCATGCTCGCTCTGCTCAATCCCGGCGATTCCATCCTCGGCATGTCGCTCGACGCCGGCGGGCATCTGACGCATGGCGCCCGGCCTGCTCTGTCAGGCAAGTGGTTCCGGGCGCTGCAATACGGGCTGACGCGCGACGGCCTGATCGACTACGACGCCGTCGAGCGCATGGCGCTGGCCGAAAAGCCCAGACTGATCATCGCCGGCGCCTCCGCCTATTCGCGCGTCATCGACTTCGCCCGCTTCCGCGCCATCGCCGACAAGGCCGGCGCGCTGCTGATGGTGGATATGGCGCATATCGCCGGTCTGGTCGCGACGGGCCATCATCCGAGCCCGGTTCCGCACGCCCATGTCGTGACCTCGACGACGCACAAGACGCTGCGCGGCCCGCGCGGCGGCATCGTGCTCACCAACGACGCCGAGATAGCGAAAAAGATCAACTCGGCCGTGTTCCCCGGTCTGCAGGGCGGACCGCTGATGCATGTCATCGCCGCCAAGGCGGTCGCCTTCGCCGAAGCGCTTGAGCCCGACTTCAGGACCTACATCGGATCGGTCGTGGCGAGCGCCCGCACGCTGGCGGGCGTGCTGGTCAAGCGCGGCGCGGCCATCGTTTCGGGCGGCACCGACAATCACCTGATGCTGGTCGATCTGCGACCGCTCGGCGTCAAGGGCAACATGGCCGCCGAGGCGCTGGAGCGCGCCGGCATCACCTGCAACAAGAACGGCGTTCCCGACGATCCGGAAAAGCCGACGGTGACGTCGGGCGTTCGTCTCGGCACGGCCGCCGGTTGCACGCGCGGCTTCGGCCCGAGCGAGTTCGCCGAAATCGGCGAGATGATCGGCGACGTTCTCGCCGCGCTCGGCCGCAACCCGCAGGGCGACGCGGCGGTCGAAGGCGACGTGCGCCAGCGCGTCGGCGCCCTGTGCCGGCGTTTCCCGGTCTATCATTGACGTCTGTGAGGACATGACCATGAGCGCGCCCGAAACGCTGATGAAGACGCCCCTGACGGAGCTCCACCTGCGCCTCGGCGGCAAGATGGTTCCGTTCGCCGGCTATGAAATGCCGGTGCAGTTCCCCGAAGGGGTGATGAAGGAGCACCTTCACACGCGCGCTGCGGCCGGCCTGTTCGACGTCAGCCACATGGGCCAGATCCGGCTGCGGCCGCGCTCGGGACGGATGGAGGACGCCGCACTGGCGCTCGAACGCCTGATGCCGGTCGACGCGCTGGCGCTGAAGCCCGGCCGCCAGCGCTACGGGCTTCTCACCAACGAGGCCGGCGGCATTCGCGACGATCTGATGTTCGCCCATCGCGGCGACCATTTCTTCATCGTCGTCAACGCCGCCTGCAAGGCGCAGGATCTGGCGCATATCCGGGACAATCTCGCCGGCGACTGCGAGGTCGAGGACTGGAGCGACCGGGCGCTGATCGCCCTGCAGGGGCCGCAGGCCGAGGCGGCGCTCGCAAGGCTCGCGCCGGCCGTCGCGGCCATGGCGTTCATGGATGTCGCGGACGTGACCCTGATCGGCGCCGACTGCGTCGTCTCCCGCTCGGGCTACACGGGGGAGGACGGTTACGAAATCTCGGTCCCGGCGGGCCGCGCCGTCGAGCTCGCGGAGGCGCTTCTGGCGGATTCGCGCGTCCATCCGATCGGGCTCGGCGCGCGTGACAGCCTGCGGCTCGAGGCCGGGCTGTGCCTGTACGGCTCGGACATCGACGGGACGACCACGCCGGTCGAGGCCGCGCTCGAATGGGCGATGCAGAAATCGCGGCGGACGGGCGGCGCCAGGGCTGGCGGCTTCCCGGGCGCCGGCGTTATCCTGCAGCAGATGGCCGAGGGCGCGGCGCGTCGGCGCGTCGGCCTCCTGCCGGAGGGTCGCGCGCCGGTCCGGGCCGGGGTTCAGCTGTTCGATTCGGGGGCGTCGACCGGCGCCGTCGGGCGCGTCACCTCGGGCGGCTTCGGCCCGACGATCGGCGGCCCCGTCGCCATGGGCTATGTTCCAACGCGCCAGGCCGCCGACGGGGCGCAGCTGTTCGCCGACTTGCGCGGCAGCCGCGTTGCGCTACGGGTTGCCAAGACGCCATTCATCGCGCCAGGCTACAAGCGCGGCTGACCGGGAGCAGGAACATGTTGAAATTCACCGAAGATCACGAATGGCTGCGCGTCGAGGGCGATGTCGCCACCGTGGGAATCACCCAGCACGCGGTCGAGCAGCTCGGCGACCTCGTCTTCGTCGAGCTGCCCAAGGTCGGCGCCGCGCTCGGCAAGGGCGGCTCGGCCGCCACCGTCGAGTCGGTCAAGGCCGCCTCGGACGTGTACTGCCCGCTCGACGGCGAGATCGTCGCGGTGAACGAGGCGATCGCCGCCGATCCCTCGCTCGTCAACGCCGATCCGCAGGGGGAAGGCTGGTTCTTCCGGTTGAAGCTTGCCGATCCGAAGGCGGCGGCCGGCCTTCTCGACAAGGACGCCTACGACAGGCTCGTCGGCTGAGGAGCATGAAGATGAGCTACGCGGAGACGACCTACGCGCCCTACGATTTCGCCAATCGTCGGCATATAGGCCCCTCGCCGAAGGAAATGGACGAGATGCTGCGCGTGGTCGGGGCGCCGAGCCTCGACGCGCTGATCGACTCCATCGTTCCGGCCGACATCCGGCTGCGGACGCCGCTCGCCTGGGGCAAGGCGCTCTCCGAACAGGGCGTGCTCGAGCGGCTGCGCCAGGTCGCCGCGCAGAACCGGCCGATGACCAGCTTCATCGGCCAGGGCTACTACGGCACGGTCACGCCGCCGGTCATCCAGCGCAACATCTTCGAGAACCCGGCCTGGTATACGGCCTACACGCCCTACCAGCCGGAGATCAGCCAGGGCCGGCTCGAGGCGCTGCTGAACTATCAGACGATGATCGCCGACCTCACCGGTCTCGACGTCGCCAACGCCTCGCTGCTCGACGAAGGCACGGCGGCGGCGGAGGCGATGGCGCTGTGCCAGCGCGCCGCCTCGAGCAAGGCGACGGCCTTCTTCGTCGATCATCACTGCCATCCCCAGACGATCGCGGTGATGCAGACGCGCGCCGAGCCGCTGGGCTGGCGCGTCATCGTCGGGGACCCCTTCGCCGATCTCGATCCGGCCGAGGTGTTCGGCGCGCTGCTGCAATATCCCGGCACCTACGGCCACATCCATGACTTTGCGCCGGTGATCGACAGGCTGCACGGGGCCAGGGCGCTCGCCTGCGTGGCGGCCGATCCGCTGGCCCTGACGCTTCTGAAGCCGCCCGGCGACATGGGCGCGGACATCGCCGTCGGCTCGGCCCAGCGCTTCGGCGTGCCGGTCGGTTTCGGCGGTCCGCACGCCGCCTTCATGGCGGTGCGCGACGCGCTGAAGCGCTCCATGCCGGGGCGCATCGTCGGCGTGTCGATCGATTCGCGCGGCAACCGCGCCTATCGCCTCAGCCTGCAGACGCGCGAGCAGCACATCCGCCGCGAGAAGGCGACGTCGAACATCTGCACCGCGCAGGCGCTGCTCGCCGTCATGGCCTCGATGTACGGCGTGTTCCACGGCCCTGTCGGGCTGAAGGCGATCGCCGAGCGCATTCACCGCAAGACCGTGCGCCTCGCCAAGGGGCTCGAGAAGCTCGGCTACCGCGTCGAGCCGGCCGCCTTCTTCGACACGATCACGGTCGAGGTCGGCGCGGTGCAGGGCGCGATCCTGAAATCGGCCGAGGCGGAAGGCATCAATCTGCGCCGCATCGGATCGACGCGGATCGGCATATCTTTCGACGAGCGGACGCGGCGCGCACACACCGAGGCGATCTGGCGCGCCTTCGGCGGCGACATGAATGACGATGCGCAGGCGCGGGACTATCGGCTTCCGCCCGCTCTGGCGCGCACGTCGCCGTTCATGACGCATCCGGTCTTCCACATGAACCGGGCCGAGGCGGAGATGACGCGCTACATGCGGCGTCTCGCCGATCGCGATCTGGCGCTCGACCGGGCGATGATTCCGCTCGGCTCCTGCACGATGAAGCTGAACGCCACGGCCGAGATGATGGCGCTGAGCTGGCCGCAGTTTTCCGACGTCCACCCCTTCGCCCCGCCTTCGCAGACCAAGGGCTATCAGGAGGCGATCGCCGATCTCGAGGCCAAGCTCTGCGCGGTCACGGGCTACGACGCCTTCTCGATGCAGCCCAATTCCGGCGCGCAGGGCGAGTATGCCGGCCTCCTGACGATCCAGGCTTATCATCGCAGCCGCGGCGACCAGCATCGCGATGTCTGCCTGATTCCGACCTCGGCGCATGGCACCAATCCGGCCTCCGCGCAGATGGTCGGCATGAAGGTCGTCGTCGTCGGCGTCACCGCCAATGGCGACATCGACATGGCGGATTTCCGCGCCAAGGCGGAAGCGCATTCGAAAAATCTCGCCGCCTGCATGATCACCTATCCCTCGACCCATGGCGTGTTCGAGACGACGGTGCGCGAGATCTGCGAGATCACCCATCGCCACGGCGGTCAGGTGTATATGGACGGCGCCAACATGAACGCGCTGGTCGGCCTCGTGCGGCCCGGCGACATCGGTTCGGACGTCTCGCATCTCAATCTGCACAAGACCTTCGCCATTCCCCATGGCGGCGGCGGGCCGGGCATGGGGCCGATCGGCGTGAAGGCGCATCTCGCGCCCTTCCTGCCTGGCGATCCGCAGCTGCGCGAAGCGGGCGCGGTCTCCTCCGCGCCCTACGGATCGGCGTCGATCCTGCTGATCTCCTGGGCCTATTGCCTGCTGATGGGCGGCGAGGGCCTGACCCAGGCGACGAAGGTGGCGATCCTCAACGCCAACTACATCGCCTCCAGCCTGTCGCGCGCCTATCCGGTGCTCTACGCCTCGCATGAGGGCCGCGTCGCGCATGAATGCATCCTCGACACCCGCGTCATGAAGAACAGCGCCGGCGTCACCGTCGACGATGTCGCCAAGCGCCTGATCGACTGCGGCTTCCATGCCCCCACCATGAGCTGGCCGGTGGCCGGCACGCTGATGGTCGAGCCGACCGAAAGCGAGCCGAAGGCGGAGCTCGATCGCTTCATCGCCGCGATGCTCGGCATCGCGGCGGAAGCCGAGGCCATCGCAGCCGGCGCGCTCGATCGCGAGAACAATCCGCTGCGCCGCGCGCCGCATACGGTCGAGGATCTCGTCGGCGAGTGGGACAGGCCCTACAGCCGCGAGGCGGCCTGCTATCCGAAGGGCGCGTTCCGGGTCGACAAATACTGGTCGCCGGTCAATCGCGTCGACAATGTCTATGGCGACCGCAACCTCGTCTGCTCCTGCCCGCCGCTGGAGAGCTACGCAGAGGCGGCCGAATAAGGCGGCGCGGCCGGCGCGCCGCGCCTCGCGCCGGGGAGGCGACGTTGTTCCTGTCGACTTTCGAGATCTTCAAGATCGGCGTCGGCCCGTCCTCCTCGCACACGATCGGGCCGATGGTCGCCGCCGCGCGCTTCCTCGGCGAGCTGCGCGACATCGTCGCGCGGAGCCCCGCGCCCGCGCAACTTGTGGCGCAGGCTTCGCTGCACGGCTCGCTCGCCTTCACCGGGCGCGGTCACAAGACGGATCGCGCGGTCGTTCTCGGCCTGCTCGGCTTTTCGCCGGACACGCTCGAGCCGGACGAGGCCGAGCGGGCCGAGGCCGCGCTGCGCGAGTCGGGCGGCGTCGCCCATGCCGGTCTGCCGTGGCTTTCGTTCCAGCCGGATCGCGACATCCGTTTCGACTATGGCCCGCCGCTGCCAGCCCATCCCAACGGGCTCGTGCTCGGCGCCCTGACGCCGGATGGCGCGACGCTCCTGTCGAGAACCTATTTTTCCGTCGGCGGCGGGTTCGTGCTGTCGGCCGAGGAAATCGAGGCCGAGCGCGCCCGCGGCCCCCGCGCCGCGGCGACGGCGCAGTCGGCGCATCCCTACGCCTTCGCCACGGCGGCGGACATGCTCGCCATGGGCGCACGCTCCGGGCTCAGCATCGCCGGGATGAAGCGCGCCAACGAGATCGCCGCCGGCGCGGCCGATCTCGACGCGCGGCTGGACAGGCTGTGGGCGGCGATGGACGCCTGCATCGCGCGCGGATTGCGGCAGGAAGGCGTGTTGCCCGGCGGGCTGCAGGTGCGGCGGCGCGCGCCGCACATTCATCGCCAGTTGCTGGCCGAGCGCGGCGCCAACATCCAGCAGCCGCATGTCGTGAACGACTGGATCGCGGTCTACGCCATGGCGGTGAACGAGGAGAACGCCGCCGGCGGCCGTGTGGTCACGGCGCCGACGAATGGCGCGGCCGGCGTCGTTCCGGCGGTGATCCGCTATTATCGCGATCACTGCATCGGCGCGGACGCGGCAGGCATCCGCACGTTTCTGCTGACAGCGGCGGCGATCGGCGGCCTGATCAAGCACAATGCATCGATCTCCGGCGCGGAAGTCGGCTGTCAGGGCGAGGTCGGCTCGGCCTCGGCGATGGCGGCGGCGGGCCTCAGCGCGGCGCTCGGCGGCACGAACGAGCAGATCGAGAACGCCGCCGAAATCGCGCTCGAACATCATCTGGGAATGACCTGCGATCCGGCGAACGGGCTCGTGCAGGTGCCCTGCATCGAGCGCAACGGCCTCGGCGCCATCAAGGCGGTGTCGGCGGCCAGCCTCGCCCTGCGCGGCGACGGCCGGCACTTCATGCCGCTCGACAACTGCATCGAGACGATGCGGCAGACCGGGCTCGACATGAATCTGAAATACAAGGAAACCTCGACGGGCGGTCTCGCCGTCAACCTGCCCGAGTGCTGAGCCGTCAGTTCGTCGACTGACGCCGTCGGCCCGGCAAGGCTTCGCCCGTGCGACCGGGCTCAGACGCCGCGGTCGCGACCGTGCCTGAGCATGAAGCGCTGGATCTTGCCCGTCGACGTCTTCGGCAGCGCCTCGGCGAAGCGGATCGCCCGCGGATATTTGTAAGGGGCGATGCTCGCCTTCACATGTTCCTGCAGACGGGCGATCGTCGTCTCGTCCGCCGCGACGCCGGCGGCGAGCACGACATGCGCCTCGACGATCTGGCCGCGCTCCTCGTCGGGCGCGCCGATCACCGCGCATTCCGCCACATCCGCATGGGCGAGCAGCGCCGCCTCGACCTCCGGCCCGGCGATGTTGTAGCCGGCCGAGACGATCATGTCGTCGTTGCGCGCGGCGAAATGAAAATAGCCCTCCTCGTCCTGCACGAAGGCGTCGCCGGTGATGTTCCAGCCCTCGCGCACATAGCCGGCCTGGCGGCGATCGGCGAGATAGCGGCATCCCGTCGGGCCGCGCACGGCGAGCCGTCCGATCGTTCCGCGCGGGACGTCGCGCATCTGCTCGTCGACGATGCGCGCCTCGTAGCCGGCGACCGGGCGGCCGGTGCAGGCGGGCCGTGAATCGCCGAAGCGGTTGGTGATGAAGATGTGCAGCATCTCGGTCGCCCCGATGCCGTCGAGCATCGGCTTGCCGGTCTTGCGCATCCATTCGTCATAGACCGGGCCGGGCAGCGTCTCTCCGGCCGACACTGCGGCGCGCAGCGAGGAGAGGTCGCGCCCTTCGTCCATCGCCTTCAGCATGGCGCGATAGGCGGTCGGCGCGGTGAAGCAGACCGTCGCCCTGTAGGTCTCGATGATCTCGATCATGTTGGCGGGCGTGGCGCGTTCGAGCAGCGTCGCCGCCGCGCCGAAGCGCAAGGGGAAGATCGCGAGGCCGCCCAGTCCGAAGGTGAAGGCGAGCGGCGGCGAGCCGACGAACACGTCGTCGGGCGTCACGCGCAGAATCTCCTTCGCGTAACCGTCGGCGATGATCAGCAGATCGCGATGGAAATGCATCGTCGCCTTCGGCTGGCCGGTCGAGCCCGAGGTGAAGGCGAGCAGCGCGACATCGTCGCGGCCCGTGCGCGCCGCCTCGAAGCGGACCGGCTTGCCGAGCGCGATGCGATCGAGTTCGGCGTCGTGATTGGCGGTGCCGTCGAAGCCGATCACCTGCTTCAGCGTCGCGTTGTCCTTGGCGCACGAGACGATCTCGTCCATCAGGCGCGTGTCGCACAGCGCCAGCGAGACCTCAGCCTTGTCGACGATCGTCGACAATTCGCCGGCGCGCAGCATCGGGATGGTGTTGACGACGACCGCGCCGGCCTTGGTGGCGGCGAGCCAGCAGGCGACCATCGCCGGATTGTTGGCGGAACGGATCAGCACGCGATGGCCGGGCCTGACGCCGAAATCCTCGACCAGCGCGCGGGCGAGGCGATTGGTCCAGTCGGTCAGCTCCTTGTAGGTGCGACGCCGCCCGTTGCCGATCAGCGCCGTGTGGTCGCCAAAACCCTTCTCGACCATGCGGTCGGTGAGTTCGACCGCCGCGTTCAGCCATTCCGGATACTCGAACCCGTCGAGCAGGAAATCCGGCCAATGCTCGCGCGGCGGCAGGTTGTCGCGCGTGAAGGAGTCGATATGGCCGCTCGGGCCCAGGACGTCGGCTCTGCTCATGCGGCGCCTCGCTGAACGCTCACGGAATGACGGCGGTCGCCTCGATCTCGAGTCTGGCGCGCGCCTCGACGAGCGCGGAGACCTCGACGAGGGTCATCGCCGGAAAATGCCGGCCGAGCGTCTCGCGATAGGCGCGCCCGAGTTCGGGCAGGCTGGCGAGATACTCGGCGCGGCTCAGGACGAACCAGGTCAGGCGCACGATGTGCTCGGGCCTGCCGCCCGCCTCGGCCAGAACCTCGACGATGTTGCCCAGCGCCTGGCGCGCCTGGCCGACGAAATCGTCGGCCTGAAAGATCTGGTCGCCGGTCCAGCCGACCATGCCGCCGAGAAACACCATGCGACCCGAGGCCGCGACGCCGTTGGCGTAGCCGCGCGGCGGTTTCCAGCTGGCGGGCGACAGGAACTGGTGGGGCGAGTCCATGCCGGCCTCCTTCATGACGCCAACGCCTGACGCGCGATGACGACCCGCTGCACGTCGCTCGCGCCCTCGTAGATGCGCAAGGCGCGAATTTCGCGATACAGGCGCTCGACGACCGAGCCTTTGCGCACGCCGTCGCCGCCATGCAGCTGCACCGCCGTGTCGATGACGCGCTGCGCCGCTTCGGTGGCGTAGAACTTGGCCATCGCCGCCTCGCGGGTGACGCGCGCCGCGCCGTTGTCCTTGGCCCAGGCGGCGCGATAGACGAGCAGCGCGGCGGCGTCGATCTCGACGGCCATGTCGGCGAGATGTCCCTGCACCATCTGCAGCGAGGTCAGCGGCGCGCCGCCGATCACGCGCGCGCGCGCGCGCGCGAGCGCTTCGTCGAAGGCGCGGCGCGCGAAGCCGAGCGCCGCCGCGCCGACCGTCGCGCGAAACACGTCGAGCACCGACATGGCGATGCGGAAGCCCTCGCCCGGCGCGCCGATCAACGCCGGATCGGGCAGGCGCATGTCGCGGAAACGCAACCGCGCCAGCGGATGCGGCGCGACCACGTCGATGCGCTCGACGATCTCCAAGCCGGGCGTCGTCGCCGGAACGAGGAAGGCCGAAAGTCCGCGCGCGCCGTCCTCGCCGCTGCGCGCGAACACGACATAGACGTCGGCGATGCCGCCGTTCGAGATGAAGGTCTTCTCGCCGTCGAGCGCCCAGCCGCCTTCGACACGGCGGGCGCGCGTCGCCAGCGCGGCGACGTCGGAGCCGGCTTCGGGCTCGGTGAGGGCGAAGGCGGCGATCGCCTCGCCGGCGCGGGTGCGTGCGAGCCAGCTGCGCTGCGCCGGCGTTCCGAACAGGCTGACGGCGCCCATGCCGAGGCCCTGCATGGCGAAGGCGAAATCGGCGAGTCCGTCGCAGCGCGCGAGCGTCTCGCGCATCAGGCAGAGGGCGCGCACATCGAGCGTCTCGCCCGCGCCGGCGCCGGTGAGCGCGAGCCAGCCGTCGGCGCCGAGCCGGCGCACGAGGTCGCGGCAAGCGGCGTCGACATCGTCATGATCGACCGGCGGAGCGGCGGCGCGCCAGGCCTCGGCGCGGGCGGCGAGGGCGCGATGGCGATCCTCGAAGAACGGCCAGTCGAGAAAGGAGCGATCGGCCATGTCAGTCGCCTTCGAAAACCGGCGTGCGCTTCTCCATGAAGGCGCGATAGGCGCGCTCGAAATCGCGCGTCTGCATGCAGATCGCCTGCGCCTGCGCCTCGGCCTCGATCGCCTGTTCGAGACCCATGCTCCATTCCTGGGCGAGCTGCGTCTTGGTGATCCCATGCGCGAAGGTCGGGCCGGCGGCGAGCTCGCGCGCCAGCTTCAACGCCGCTTCGTCGAGCGCGTCGGGCGGATGCAGCGCGTTCCAGAAGCCCCAGCGCTCGCCTTCCTCCGCGCTCATCACGCGACCGGTATAGAGCAGTTCGGCGGCGCGGCCCTGGCCGATGATGCGCGGCAGCATGGCGCAGGCGCCCATGTCGCACCCCGCGAGCCCGACGCGGGTGAACAGGAAGGCGCATTTGGCGCGCGGCGTCGCGAGCCGCATGTCGCTCGCCATCGCGATGATCGCCCCGGCGCCGACGCAGACGCCGTCGACGGCGGCGACGATCGGCTTGCCGCAACCGATCATCGCCTTGACGAGATCGCCGGTCATGCGCGTGAAGGCGAGCAACTGCTTCATGTCCATCGCCACCAGCGGGCCGATGATGTCGCGCACGTCGCCGCCCGAGCAGAAATTGCCGCCATTCGAGGCGAACAGGACGACATCGACGTCGCTCGCATAGACGAGCGCGCGAAACGTATCGCGCAACTCGGCGTAGCTGTCGAAGGTGAGCGGATTCTTCCGATCCGGCCGGTCGAGCGCGATACGGGCGACGCGATTGTCGACGGACCAGAGGAAATGTTTCGGTCGCAGCGTGGCGAGTTCAGTCATGGCGTCTTTCCCGAGAGTCGTTTGAACGCGTCGGCCAGCGCGTCGATCTCGCTTTCCGTCAGGGCGACGAAAATGCGGTCGATCTCGGCCTCGTGGCGGGCGGCGATGCGCTCGAATTCGGCGCGGCCGCGCGCGGTGAGCGCGACGCGCACGGAGCGCCGGTCGGCGGCGGAGGGCGTGCGCTGCGCCAGCCCCTCCTTCTCCAGCGCCTCGACGACGACCGTCGTATTGCCGCCGGAAACGAGCAGCATGCGCGAGAGTTCGCTCATCGTCATGCCGCCCTGGCGCCGCCACAGCGCCGCCATGACGTCGAAGCGCGGCAGCGTCGTGCCATGCTCGACGCGCAGGAAATCGCGCAGTCGCCGTTCGGCGGAACGGGTGACGCCGAGCAGGCGAATCCACAGCTTCAGGCGCTTCTTGGAGAGCTGATCGGGCGCGCCCATCAGGCTTCTCCGCCGCTGATCGCGATGGCCTGGCCGTTGACCGAGCGCGCCGCATCCGAGGCGAGCCAGAGCGCCGCCGCGACGATCTCGTCGGGATCGATCAGGCGGCGCTGCGGATTGCCGGCGACGAGCGCGGCTTGGGCCGCAGCGCGGTCGCGACCGGTCTTCTCGACAATGGCGGCGATCGAGCGCCCGGTCATGTCGCTGTCGACGAAACCGGGGCAGATGGCGTTGGCGGTGATCTCGCGCGTCGCAATCTCCAGCGCGAGCGATCGGATCATGCCGACGACGCCGTGCTTGGCCGCCGCGTAGGCGGCGCAATAGGCGTAGCCCTTGAGTCCGGCGAGCGAGGCGATGGCGATCAGCCTGCCGCGTTCCGGCATCTGCGCGAGGCCGCCGCGCAAGGTGAGGAACGCGCCGGTGAGATTGACGTCGAGCATCGCGCGCCACAGATCGAGGCTGGTGCGCGGGAAAGGCGCAGTGTCGGCCGAGCCGGCGTTGGCGATGACGATGTCGCAGGGCCCGGCGTCGCGGAACAGCGCCTCGACCGAAGCTTCCTGCGTGACGTCACAGACGAGCGCGCGCGCGCCGGTCTCAGTGGCGATGCGCTGCAGCGCCTCGCGTCGCCGGCCGGCGATCGTCACCTCGGCGCCCGCCGCGGCGAAGCCGCGCGCCAACGCCGCGCCGACGCCGGAGCCGCCGCCGGTGATGAGTGCGCGTCGGCCGGCGAACTTCATGCGCGGATCGTCTCCTGCGCCTGTTCGGCGAGGCGACGCGCCTGATCGCGGCCGGCGAGATAGGGCAGGGGCCAGGCGGTTCGGCGATCGCCGAGCCGCAGGGCGGCGTGCAGCGTCCAGTAGGGATCGGCCAGATGCGGACGCGCCAGACAGACGAGATCGGCGCGGCCCGCGAGCAGAATCGAGTTGACGTGATCAGGCTCGACGATGTTGCCGACCGCCATCGTCGCGAGCCCCGCCTCGTTGCGGATGCGATCGGAGAACGGGGTCTGGAACATGCGGCCATAGACGGGTCGCGCCTCGATCGAGGTCTGGCCCGCCGAGACGTCGATGACGTCGCAGCCGGCTTGCGCGAAGGCGCGGGCGATGGCGACCGCCTCTTCGGGCGTGACGCCGCGCGGGCCGACCCAGTCGTTCGCCGAAATGCGCACCGACATCGGCTTGCCCGCCGGCCATGCCGCGCGCATGGCGCGGAACACTTCGAGCGGCCAGCGCAGACGATTGTCCAGCGAGCCGCCATAGGCGTCGTCACGCGCATTCGACAGCGGCGAGATGAAGGACGAGACGAGATAGCCATGCGCGGCGTGCAGTTCGATCATGTCGAAGCCGGCGCGATCGGCCATCCGCGCGGCGGCGACGAATTCGTCGCGCACGCGATCCATGTCGGCGCGCGTCATGGCGCGGGGCGGCGGATTGTCCGCCGACCAGGCGATCGGCGAGGCCGAGATCGTCTGCCAGTTGTCCGCCGCGAGCGGCGCGTCCATCCGCTCCCAGCCGAGCTGCGTCGAACCCTTGCGGCCGGAATGGCCGATCTGGCAACAGATCTTCGCCGAAGTCTCGGCATGCACGAAATCGACGAGGCGCTTCCACGCGGCTTCGTGTTCGGGCGCGTAGAGGCCGGGGCAGCCCGGCGTGATGCGGCCCTCGGGCGAGACGCAGGTCATCTCGGTGAAGACGAGCCCGGCGCCGCCCTTGGCGCGCTCGGCGTAATGCACGAAGTGCCAGTCCGTCGGGCGGCCCTCGACCGCCCTGTACTGCGCCATCGGCGAGACGACGACGCGATTGACGAGCGTCATGTCGCGCAGCCGGAACGGAGCGAACATCGGCGCGCGGCCGGGCTCGCCGCCCGCCTGGGTCTGGAACCAGTCCTCCGCCGCGCGCAGCCAGTGCGGATCGCGCAGGCGCAGATTTTCGTGGCTGATGCGCTGGCTGCGGGTGAGCAGCGAATAGGCGAACTGCAAGGGCGGCATGTCGAGATAGCGCTCGACCTGCTCGAACCATTCGAGGCTGTTGCGCGCCGCCGATTGCAGGCGCAGCACCTCGAGACGACGCTCGGACTGGTAACGCTCGAACGCGGCCGGCATGCTCGGCTCGCTGTGCAGATAGTCGGCGAGCGCGATGGCGCTGTCGAAGGCGAGGCGCGAGCCCGAGCCGATCGAGAAATGGCCCGTCGCCGCCGCGTCGCCCATCAGCACGACATTCTCGTGATGCCAGCGCTCGCAGATGACGCGCGGAAAATTCATCCACACCGCCGAGCCGCGCAGATGCGCGGCGTTCGACATCAGCGCATGGCCGCCGAGATGGGCGGCGAAGACGCGTTCGCAGGCGGCGACCGTCTCCTCCTTCGACATGTCCGCGAAGCCGAAGCGATCCCAGGTCGCCTGCGAACATTCGACGATGAAGGTCGCGGTGTCGGCGTCGAACTGGTAGACATGCGCCCACATCCAGCCATGTTCGGTCTTCTCGAAGATGAAGGTGAAGGCGTCGTCGAATTTCTGATGCGTGCCGAGCCAGACGAACTTGCACAGCCGCATGTCGATGTCGGGCCGGAAGACGTGTTCGTATTCCTTGCGCACCAGCGAGTTGATGCCGTCCGCGGCGACGACGAGGTCGTAGTCGCGGCGCAGCGCCTCGGCGGAGCGGAATTCGGTCTCGAAGCGCAGATCGACGCCGAGTTCGCGGGCGCGCTGCTGCAACAGGATCAGCATCTGCTTGCGGCCGATGCCGGCGAAGCCGTGGCCGCCCGAGACGGTGCGATGACCGGCATGCACGACGGCGATGTCGTCCCAATAGGCGAAATGCGCGCGGATGGCGTCGGCGCTCCTGGGATCGTTGCCCTGCATCCGCGACAATGCGTCGTCCGACAGCACGACGCCCCAGCCGAACGTGTCATTGGCGCGGTTGCGCTCCAGAACGACGACCTCGTGCGCGGCGTCGCGCAGCTTCATCGAGATGGCGAAGTAGAGGCCGGCCGGCCCGCCGCCCAGACACAGAATGCGCATGCGCCCTCCCGTCAGCCGAGCCTAGCCCGGGAACGAGAAAATTCAAGTTCAAAGTTTTGAACTTGAAATAATTGGCTGGCGATCAGGCGCCGGATTCGCCCAGGAGGCGGGCGACGGATGTTTCGGTCGCGCCCAGATGCGCGTCCATCAGACCGGTCGCGGCCGCGACGTCGCGCGCCAGCACGGCCGTAGTGATCGCCGCATGTTCGGCGTTGACGTCGCGCACCTCGGCGGCGGCCTCGCGATGGCTGAGAAGCCGGATCTTGCGGTAACGCTCGGAATGGTCGGCGAGCGTGTTCCAGAAGCGCAGCAGCCAGTCTGAGCCGCAGGGCGCGACCAGCGCGTGATGAAAGCGGCGGTGGCGCTGCTCCCACAGCGCCGCGCCGTCGCGATCCGACGCATCGCGCGGCAGCGGCGTGCGCGTCAGCAGATGCAGGGCGGCGACGATGTCGGCCTCCCATTGCGCGTCGCCGCGGGCGATGGCGGCGGCAAGGCAGGCGCGTTCGATCAGCCGGCGCGTCGCCATCAGATCGTGAAGCTCGGCCAGAGAGGCCGAAGTGACGCGCGCGCCGCGATGCGTTTCGCCCTCGACCAGGCTTTCGGAGGCGAGCCGCATCAGCGCCTCGCGGATCGGCGTCAGGCCGAGCTGGTAGCGGTCGGCGAGGTCGGCGGCGCGCAGCCGGTCGCCGGGCATCAGGTCGCCATGCAGAATCTCGCCGCGCAGCGTGCGGTAGGCGCGTTCGGAGAGGGAGAGGTCGTCTGCGGTCGGCATGTCGAGCGTCCGGGCGCCGAATTTTATCTTGACAGAACGATTTTATAAAAGAAGGATCAACTCATATCAAGGGGGCGTGGGATGGCCGGGGGCGGATCGAGCTGGAGTCTGGCGACGCTCGCCGTCGACGGCGCGCCCGTCGCGTGCCTGGAGACGCGCGCGGCCTGCTATCGCCTT
The DNA here is from genome assembly GCA_016793505.1 of Methylobacteriaceae bacterium. Taxonomy (GTDB): domain Bacteria; phylum Pseudomonadota; class Alphaproteobacteria; order Rhizobiales; family Beijerinckiaceae. The sequence goes on from JAEULW010000152.1 coordinate 45,368, forward strand.
GCGCCCTCGCTCGCCCGGGTCGGGCGCCCGGGCGCGACGTCCGTCGCCGCCCTGTTCGAGGACTGGCCGGCCGCTGCAGCGGCGCTCGAGGCGGCCGCCTCGCGCGTCGAGGCCGCCGATCGCGTCGAGGGCGCGCGCCTCGCGCCGATCCTCTATCCGGGCAAGATCCTGTGCGCCGGGGCGAACTACTACGATCACCTCGCCGAGATGGGCATGCCCGGCGCGCGGAAGGAGGATCAGCGGCTGTTCTTCTTCATGAAGCCGTCGCGCAACGCCGTCGTCGGCGAGGGCGCGAGCGTGCGCATGCCGATCGGCACGAAGGCGTTCGACTGGGAGATCGAGCTCGCCCTCGTCATCGGCCGCACGGCGCGCAATGTCGGCGCCGAGACGGCGCTGTCGCATGTCGCGGGCTGGACGGTGGCGATCGACTTCTCGGCGCGCGACCACAATCGCGCGCCCGAGACCTTCTACAAGCTCGACTGGGTGGCGGGTAAAGCCAACGACACCTGCTGTCCGCTCGGGCCGCGCATCACGCCGTTCTCCGCGCTCGCCGATCCGCAGGACGTCGGCCTGAAATTGTGGGTGAACGGCGAGCTCAAGCAGGACGGGCGCTCGCGCGACATGATCTTCAGCGTCGCCGAGCAGATCGCCACCGCCTCGCGCATCATGACGCTCGATCCGGGCGACGTGCTGCTGACCGGCACGCCGGCCGGCGTCGGCGTTCCCAGACAGACATTCCTGAAGGTCGGCGATCGCGTCGACGCAGAGATCGAGAACATCGGAAGACTGTCCGTGACGATCTGCGAACCGCGCTGAAGGCGCGGACGCCCGTCGTAGTTGCAGGGGAGGTTCGGATGAAACCCGCATTCGCTTTGGCCGCGGCGTTGCTCGCGGCGACGGCCTTCGTGACGTCCGCCGCGGCGCAGACCGAGATCCGCATCTCGACGGCTGCGCCGGACGTCTCGCCGCTCTCCGACGCCTTCCGCCAGATGAAGGCGCGGATGGAGGCGAAGTTCAAGGACCTGAAAGTCTCGGTGCACACCGCCAGCTCGCTGTTCCGGCAGGGCACGGAACTGCCGGCGCTGCAGCGCGGCAATCTCGAAATGGCGAGCCCGGTCACCTTCGAGATCGAGGCGCAACTGCCCGAATACGGCGCCTTCAGCGCCGCCTATCTGTTTCGCGACGCCGATCATCTGATCAAGACGTTCCGCTCCGACATCGGCGCGGAGTTCGTCAAGGACGTCGCCGACAAGATGGGGATCGTCATTCTCGACACCGCCTATCTCGGCACGCGCACCGTCAATCTGCGCGGCGACAAAGCGGTCGCCAAGCCGACCGATCTTTCCGGCGTGAAGATGCGCATGCCGCCGGGCCCCGCCTTCCAGATGCTCGCCAAGGCGCTCGGGGCGACCGCGGTGTCGATGCCGATCACCGAGGTCTATCTGGCGTTGAAGACCGGCGCGATCGACGCGCAGGACAATCCGACCAACATGACGCGCGACTGGAAATTTCACGAGGTGACCGGACAGGTGATCCTGACCCGTCATCTGGTGCAGCCCGTGTTCATCGCCATCGCCAGGCCGTTCTTCGACAAGCTGCCGGCCGACCAGCAGGCCGAGCTGCGCGCCGCCGCGCGCGAGGCCGCCGACGCGCAGATCGCCAAGACGCTGAAGGACGAGAAGGACGCGGTCGACACCTTCCGCGGCGCCGGAATCAAGATCGTCGAGCCCGACATCGCCGCCTTCCGCGCCGCGGTGATGGAGCAGTACAGGCAGGCTGGCCTGATGGAGAAGTGGAAGCCGGGCCTCGTCGCGCGCATCGACGCGGTGAAATAGGCGGGCTGCGCGCCATGGGCGCCCGCCGGACCGCTGTCGTGACCGGCGCCGCGCAAGGCATCGGTCTCGCCATCGTCCGGCGTCTGGCGCGCGAGGGCGCCCGCGTCCTCGCCATGGATCGCAACGCGGAACGACTCGATGCAGCAGTCCGCGCGCTGGCGGGCGAATCGCTCGACGTCGTCGCCGCGCCTGCCGATGTCTGCGACCGCGCCTCGGTCGTCGCCGCGCTGGCAGATGTCGGACGCCTCGAGGCGATCGTGACGGCGGCCGGAATCTACGACGACGCGGCGTTTCTCGATCTCACCGAGGAGGCGTTCCGGCGCATGCTGGAGGTCAATGTGATCGGGACCTTCATCGCCGCGCAGGAGGCCGCCCGCCGCATGTCGTCCGGCGGGCGGATCGTCACGATCTCCTCGCGCGGCGCGCTCGGCGGGACGCGCTTTGCCCATTACGTCGCCTCGAAGGCGGCCGTCATCGGCCTGACCCGGGCGATGGCGATGGAGCTGCGCGCAGCGGGCATCGCCGTCAATTCCGTCGCGCCGGGCTTCACCGACACGCCGATGACGCGCTCGGCGCCGCCCGAGATGTTCGCCGCCTGGGAGAAGCTCGAACCCTCGGGCAAGGCGGCCTCGCCGGACGAGATCGCCAACGCCGTCGCCTTTCTGGCTGCGCCGACGACGACCTTCATCACCGGACAGACGCTGTTCGTCGACGGCGGCAAATCGCTCGGCGGGCTGACCATCTGAGCATCAGGACTGAGGCTTGCGGGACCCGACATGCGCCGATCGACGACGAATTCCGGAATGGACCGGTGACATGACGCAGAGCTCAGGCCGCGCGCCGACCCGAGATGCGCTGCGGCGTCTGGCCGGGCGCGTCGCCGCGGCGAGTTTCGGCGTCGTCTTCGCGCTGTTCGTTCTGGGCGTGGCCATGCGCTACCTGTTCGGCAGGCCGCTGTCCTGGCTCGACGAGGCGGTGACGCTGATCAGCGTCTGGTCGACTTTCTGGACCGCCGCTTTCGTGCTGGCCTTTCGCGAGCACATCGCCTTCGACGTGGCGTTCGGCGCCTTGCCGGCTGCACTGCAGCGACTGTCGCTGTTGCTCGGCTGCCTCATGTTCGTCGGTCTGATCGGCGCGGCGATGCCGGGCCTCGTCGACTACACGCTGTTCCTGTGGCGCGAACGCACCGACGCCATGCAGTTGCGGCTCGATTATGTCTACGCCGTCTTTCCGGCCTTTCTCGCCGTCATTGGCGCAAGACTGCTCGCCGTGGCGACTCGCCTCGCCTTCGGCGACTGGCGGGCCGAACTCGCCCGATGGAGCAGCGGCGCCGAGGGGAGCGCGCCATGAGCGCCGGGCTCTGGTCGCTCGTCGGCGTGATCGCCGGCGGCGCGCTGCTGCGCCTGCCGCTGGCGTTCGTCATGTTCTGCGGCGGGGCCGCCTATCTGTTCGCGACCAGACAGGACATCGGCCTGCTCGTCGGCCAGATCATGAGCCAGATGACGGCGATGTATGTTCTCGTGGCGGTGCCGATGTTCATTCTGGCCGCCAACGTCATGAACGCGGCTTCGATCAGCGATCGCCTGTGGGCGGCCGCCAATGCGGTGGTCGGACGCTTTCGCGGCGGCATGGGGCACGTCACCGTGCTCGTCAGCATGATCTTTTCCTCGATGAGCGGCAGCGCCATCACGGACGCGGCCGGCCCGGGGCTCGTCGCGACGCGGATGATGCGCGACATCGGCAAGTATCCGGCCGGGCTCGCCTGCGCGATCACCGCGGCGGCCGCGACCATCGCGCCGATCATCCCGCCGTCGATTCCGCTGGTCATCTATGCGCTGCTCTCGGGCGCCTCGATCGGCGCGCTGTTTCTCGCCGGCCTCGTTCCGGGCGTCATGATGGGCCTTGCCCTGATGGCGACGATCCGGTTGATGGCCGCACGCCGCGGCCTGCCGATCGGCGACCGCGTGCCGCTGCGCGAGATCCCGGCCGTCTTCTCGCGCGCGACGCTGTCGCTCACTCTGCCGGTGGTGCTGCTCGGCGGCATCTGGTCCGGCGTCTTCACGCCGACGGAGGCGGCGGCGGTCGCCGCCTTCTGGGCCCTGATTCTGGGCGTGTTCGTCTATCGCAAGATCGGCCCGCGCGTGATGGACGCGGTGCTGCTCGAATCGGCGCGGCAATCGGCCTCCACCATGCTGCTGATTTCCGGCGCCTTCATCATCAACTACGCCGTCGCCAACGAACGGCTCGCCGACACGCTGGTGGCGATGATCACGCGTCTCGATCTGACGCAGCTGCAATTCATGATCGTCGTCAACCTGTTCTTCCTCGTGCTCGGCTGCTTTCTCGATGGCGTAGTGATGATGCTGGTCTTCGTGCCGCTGCTCATCCCCTCGGCGCGCGCGCTCGGAATCGATCTCACCTATTTCGGCATCGTCGTGACGCTGAACTTCATGATCGGGCTGATCACGCCGCCCTACGGCCTGCTGCTGTTCGTCATGGCGTCGCTGACGCGCACGCCGCTGATCGAGATCATCCGCGAGATCTGGCCGTTCGTGCTGGCGCTCGGGGCGACGCTCGCGCTGCTCACGGCGGCGCCGTCGATCACGCTCTTCCTGCCGCGTCTGTTCGGCTATCTGTGAGGCGGGCGGGTGAGCGTTCTCGTCACCGGGGCTGGGCTGATCGGCGGACTCGCGGCGCGTCTTCTGGCCGCGCGCGGCGAGCGCGTCGTGCTCGCCGATCTCGTGGCGCCGGCGCCGGCTGGCGATGCGGCCGGGCGCATCGTCGACGCGACCTGCGACGTCGCCGATGTCGCTGCGCTCGACCGGCTCGTCACCCGGCATGAGGTGACGGCGATCGTCCATACCGCGGCGATGCTGTCGACGGCGATCCGCCGCGATCCGTTCGAAGGCGCGCGCGTCAACGTCCTCGGCGTCGCCGCCTGTCTCGACGTCGCGCGCCGGCGCGATCTGCGCCGCGTCGTGATCGCCAGTTCGGCCACCGTCGTCTACAGCCTGTTCGCCGGGCGCGCCGGCGAGGCGCGCCCGATCCCCGAGGATGCGCCGATGCGTCTCGTCGGCGAGCGGCCGGCGAGCCTCTATGCGGCGACGAAGCTGGCGGCCGAGCATCTGATGCTCGCCTATGCCGACAGCTACGGCGTCGACGCCGTGGCGCTGCGTCTTGCGGCGGTGATCGGCGGCTCGCTCGAGCGCCCGACCAGCGTGCCCGGGCGGCTGCTGGCGAAACTCGCCGAGGCGGCCGCGCGCGGCGCGGCGCCGGACCTCGACGACCCGTTGCTCGTCTGGGGCGGCGAGGAGGAATTCGTCGATGCGCGTGATTGCGCCCGCGCGATGATCGCGGCGCTCGATGCGCCGGCGCCGCGACAGCGCGTCTACGCGATCGCCGAGGACGAGGCCTATACGCTCGAGCGCTTTCTCGCTGTGGCCGCATGCGCGCTGCCCGGCCTCGCTCCGGTCGCGCCGCCCGCGCCGTCGACCGGCTTCGCCGGCTTCCCGCATCGGCGACCGGCGCGATCCGATCTCGCCGCGGCGCGCGACGAACTCGGATTTCGCTGCCGCCATTCGCTGGAGGATGCGATCCGCTACTGGACGGGCGCGTGAACGCCGCGCGGCCGACGTTCCGATCGAAGGCGCGTTTTTCGCGAAGGCCGGCCGCCGCGGCGTCGAGCCGGCGGCGCGCCTGCGCGTCAGTCCGCTGTCAGATCGCCGCCGGGGCCGTGCGCGCCTGCGCGGCGAGTGACGCGCCGGACCGACGCACCAGCCCGGCGCGCGCCAGATCCTCGGCGATGTCGATCTTGCCGGCCTTGCACACGCCGGCGGCTTCTGTGGCGCCGTCCTCGGCCGACAGACGGCAGACGACGTCGCGGCCATGCATCAGCACGGCGATGCGGCTCGCCGCTCGCTCGGCGCAGGACTCCATGACGCCGTCGAGCCGCTTGCACAGCGCCTCGGCGGGCAGGGGCTCGACGCCGGCGAGCCGGATCGTCAGCCCCTCGCTTTCGAGGCGCACCGCATCGAGCGCGCGCGGGGCGACGAGCGGTCCGCCGCGCGAGGCGACGCGCAACAGCGCCGCGCGCGCCGGCGGTCGGGCGGGCGCGGCGGCCAGGGCCGAGGTCGCGGCGCCGGCCCGCGCCCGGTCGACGAAGACCGGCTGCAGGATCGCCTCGCCGAGCGCCGCGCCGCGCGGCGCATGCGTGACGAGGCGCGGCGTCTGCGCATTGACGGCGATCGAGCGCGCCGGCCCGCGCGGCTGCGGCGCCGAGGCCTGCGCTTCGGAGATCAGCAGAGAGGCGCGCCGCGCGCCGTAGCCCGTCGTGCCGGACGCGAGAACCGCGAAGAGCGACAGCGCCACCGGCGCGACGATGACGGCCGTCGCCAGCGCTTTCACGACGCGGATGTCGCCGGGCGAAGGTCGCCTTTGCGCATAAGACATGTTCGCCATCCCTGTCCCGTCCCGGCGACGGGGCGCCGGGTCCTGTTCCCGATCGCAGCATGAACGAGGGGTCTTGCCGCGGGTTTTCGATCGTTTGCGCAATTTCCGCAAACGGGGTGGCGTTTCATTTACTTAGCGAATCGTCTCCTGCCACGTGGGCAAGCCGCTTAAACGCGCATTAATGCCGGCGCGTCAGTTTCGTCGGCAATTGACGGGATGACGGGGCAGGGCGGTGCGTCTCAGAGTGACATTGATGCTTCCCGCTGCGCTCTTCCTCGGCGCGGTCGCGGTCTCCGCCGGGCGCAACTGGATCGACAGGGAAGTGGCGACGCGTCTGCGCGAGCAGCAGGCGGCCTCGCCCGTCGCGGCCGCCACGACGGCGCCGCTCGCCACCATCGTCGTCGCGACACAGCAGCTGCGCTACGGCGCCGAGCTGACGCGCGGCGCGCTGAAGGAGATTGCCTGGCCGGGCGACGAACTGCCGAAAGGCGCCTTCGCGCGCATCGACGACGTGTTCGCCGACAGGCAGCGCCGCCTGATGCTCACCGCGCTCGAGCCGAACGAGCCGCTGCTCGCCGGCAAGGTCACCGGCCCCGGTCAGCGCGCCAATCTCGCCTCGCTGCTCGGCGAAGGCATGAAGGCCGTCACCGTGCGCGTCGACGATGTCGTCGGCGTCGGCGGCTTCGTCCTGCCGGGCGACATGGTCGACGTCATTCTCACCCGCGAGATGGAGAAGTCGGGCGCGGTCTCCGACATCATCCTGCGCGGCATCCGCGTTCTGGCGATCGACCAGATCGCCGATCCGCAATCGGCCAAGCCTTCGGTGGCGCGCGCCGTGACGCTGGAAGTGTCCGCCGATCAGGCGCAGCGCCTGGCGCTCGCCCGACAGGTCGGCGCGCTGACCCTGGCGCTGCGCGCCGCCGGCCAGCAGAACGATCCCGAACCGCAGCGCCTGCATGCCGGCGATCTCGCCAGCGGCGGCGCGCCGCAGCCTGTCGTCGTCGCGCCGCCGCCCGTTCCCGCCGCCGCCGCCTCGGCGCCGGCGCGCGAGCAGGCGACCGTCGGCGTGATCCGCCGCGCCGCCCGCCAGGAATACACCGTCCCCGACGCCGGACTGGCCGAACGCTGAAGCAAGGCTGCGCTGCGATGACGCAACCCCCCAACCACGGACGTCGCGACATGTCCACGATACGCAAGACCGGCGGCCCTGCGCCGCGCCTGTTCGGCGCGCTGCTGGCGCTTGGTCTCCTCGCCGCGCCGCAGGCGCTGGCGCAGAGCCAGCCCGCAGCCGCAGCCGCAGCCGCGCCGCGCGCCGCGAAGGCCGCCAGTCAGGCGACCAAACA
>JAEULW010000225.1 GCA_016793505.1 Methylobacteriaceae bacterium
GTTTTGAAAGAGACGTCGATGGAGAAGTTTCCGATGACGGCGGCGGGATACGCCGCCCTCGAGGTCGAGCTGAAGAAGCGCCAGCAGGTGGAGCGTCCGCGCATCATCCAGCAGATCGCCGAAGCGCGTTCGCATGGCGACCTGTCGGAGAACGCCGAATACCATGCGGCCAAGGAGCAGCAGTCGCTCAACGAGGGCCGCATCGCCGAGCTCGAGGACAAGCTGTCGCGCGCCGAGGTGATCGACGTCTCGAAACTCTCCGGCAAGACCATCAAGTTCGGCGCCACGGTGACGCTGGTCGACGAGGACACCGAGGAAAAGCGCGTCTTCCAGATCGTCGGCGAGAGCGAGGCGGACGTGAAGTCCGGCCGCGTCTCGATCACCTCGCCGACGGCGCGGGCGCTGATCGGCAAGACCGAGGGCGATTCCGTCGAGGTCAACACGCCGGGCGGCGGCAAGAGCTACGAGGTGGTCAAGGTCGCCTTCGTGTGACGGCGGCGGCGGCGCAGCGCGCCCCGCCTGGCCCGGCGACCTGACTCCGGCTCTCAGACCGGGATGCGCACCGCCGCGCGCAGGCCGCCGAGCGGGCTGTCGGCGAGGGTGATGTCGCCGCCATGCGAGCGGGCGATGTCGCGGGCGATGGCGAGGCCGAGGCCGGTGCCCGCCTCGTCCTGATTGCGCGCCTCGTCGAGCCGGAAGAAGGGGCGGAAGACGATCTCGCGCTTGTCCGGCGGGATGCCGGGGCCGTCGTCGTCGACGGTGATCGTCAGATAGCGCTCGTCGCGCAGCGCGCCGATGGCGATGCGGTCGCCATGGCGCTGGGCGTTGGCGACGAGGTTCGACAGGCAGCGCTTGAAGGCGTTGGGGCGCACCGTGACGCCGCTCTCGCCCTCGAAGCGGATGGCGGTGGAATGGCCGTGCCGCTCGGCGTCGGACTGCAGCTCCTCGAGCAGCGCGCGCATGTCGATCGTCGCCGAGGGCTCGCCGAGATCGCCGCGCGCAAAGGCGAGATAGGCCTCCAGCATCGACTGCATCTCGAGCACGTCCTTGTTCATCGCCTCGGCGTCCGGGCCCTCGTCCATCAGCGCCAGCGACAGCTTGAAGCGCGTCAGGATGGTGCGCAGATCGTGGCTGACGCCATTCAGCATCGCGGTGCGCTGGTCGATGGCGCGGGCGACGCGGCGCTTCATCTCGATGAAGGCGTGGCCGGCCTGGCGCACCTCGCGCGCGCCGGTCGGCCGGTAGTCGACCTCGCGGCCCTTGCCGAAATTCTCCGCCGCCTCGGCGAGCTTCAGGATCGGCCGGATCTGGTTGCGCAGGAAGGCGATGGCGACGGCGATGAGGAACAGCGAGGTGCCGGCCATCCAGACGAAGAAGATGTGCGAGTTCGAGGCGTAGGCGGCGCTGCGCCGGGCGAAGACGCGCATCAGCGCATTGTCGAGCTGGATGCGGATCTCGATGACGCTGGAGCGCCCGACCGTGTCGATCCAGAACGGCCGGCCGACCTGGCGGGCGAGCTGCGTCGACAGGCTCTTGTGCAGCGGATCGAGCAGCGAGAAGAACGGTTTCGGCAGCACCGGCGGCAGCGGCTCGAGCGGCAGGAAGGCGACGTCGAGTTCGAGCTTCTCGGAGGCGATGCGCTGCGCCTCGTCCTCGCCCTTCGGCCCCGGCATGACATTGTAGAACTCGATCAGGCCGGCGATGTCGCGCGTCACCGCCGCCGAGAGCTGCGAGGTGGTGAGCTGCCAGTGGCGCTCCATGAAGACATAGGCGATGGCGCCTTGCAGCAGCACCATCGGCAGAATGACGATCAGCAGCGAGCGGGCGTAGAGCCCCTTCGGCAGGATCGCCGCCAGCCGGCGCGCGCCCGCCCGCCAGATCGCGGCGGCCTTCTCCAGATAGGCGGGGAAGGGGACGGGTTGCATCGGCCCTCAGCGCTCCGTCGCCAGCCGGTAGCCGGCGCCGCGCGCCGTCTGCAGATGCTGCGGATTGGCCGGGTCCTGCTCGATCTTGCGGCGGAGCCGGTTGACCTGCACGTCGACGGTGCGCTCGTTGGCCGCCCCGCCCGAGCCGGCGAGCGCCTCGCGCGAGACGCTCTCGCCATCGGCGCGGGCGAGCAGCGTCAGCATCTCGCGCTCGCGATCGGTGAGGCGGACGATCTCCTCGCCCTGGCGCAGTTCGCCGCGCTCGATGTTGAAGACGAAGGGGCCGAAGCGCACGTTCGGCGTCTCGGCCCTCGGCGTCTTCGGCTGCGCGCGGCGCAGGATCGAGGCGATGCGCAGCAGCAGTTCGCGCGTCTCGAAGGGTTTGGCGAGATAGTCGTCGACGCCGGCCTCGAGACCGGCGACGCGGTCGCCGGGATCGGAGCGGGCGGTGAGCATCAGGATCGGCACGTCCGAGCCGGCGCGCAGCGCGCGGGCGAAATCGACGCCGTTCTCGCCCGGCATCATCACGTCGAGCACGATCAGGTCGAAGGCGAGGCTGCGCAGATGCTTGCGCGCCTCGCCGGCGTTCTCGGCGACGGTGACGCGATAGCCGTGCTCGGTCAGGAAGCGTGACAGCAGCAGGCGGATGCGCCGGTCGTCGTCGACGATCAGCAGATGCGCGGCGTCGTCGGCGGGGCGGGCCGGCGCGTCGGCGCGTTCGGGGGGCGCGCGCTCGCTCATCAGGCTTCGGCCCTGAGCGCGCGACGCGGCGCCTCGCGCCGGGCGATGGCGCCGACGCGCTCGCGCTCCTCCGGTTCGATCATCGCGGTGAGGAACTGCACCGCCCGCTCGCGCGCCTCGGGGCCGAGCTCGGCCAGCGCGCGCTCGAAGCGGGCGGATTGCAGCTGCGCCAGCTGCAGCGCGAGGCGCCGGCCCTTGTCGGTGGGATGCAAGAGGCGCTGGCGCCGGTCGACGACGCCGTGTCGGGCCTCGACGAAGCCGCCGTCGACAAGCTCGCGCAGCACGCGGGCGAGACTCTGTTTGGTGATGCGCAGGATGTCGAGCAGTTCGGCCACCGTCAGCCCGGGCCGGCGCGAGACGAAATGCAGCACGCGATGATGGGCGCGGCCGAAGCGATAGGCCTCGAGCAGCTGATCGGCGCCGCCGACGAAATCGCGATAGGCGAAGAACAGGAGCTCGATCAGCTCGTAATGCGGAGAATGCCGCTCCGCCTCGGCCGGCGGAAGCTTCGTCGCGGTGTGCGCTGTCGACATGGGTCCCTGTCCATTTATGACAGCCATATTGACATAAATTCGGGCGCTTGCTAGCCCTTTCTCCGCCTGCGGCCGGGGAATGGCCGGCCACGGCGCGTCAGTCGCCGCTTTCGGGAGCATCGCAATGTCCATCCTGCCGTTCGACCAGCGTGAAGGCGTGATCTGGATGAACGGCGCGCTGGTTCCCTGGAAGGACGCCAGGATGCACGTGCTGTCGCACGGCCTGCATTATGGCGGCGCGGTGTTCGAGGGCGAGCGCTCCTACAAGGGCGTGATCTTCAAGTCGCGCGAGCATTCCGAGCGGTTCCGCAAGTCGGCCGCGCTGCTCGACTACGAGATTCCCTACACGGTCGACCAGCTGATGGCGGCCAAGGACCTCGTCATCAAGACCAACGGCACGCCGGACGCCTATGTCCGCCCGGTCGCCTGGCGCGGCAGCGAGATGATGGCGGTCGCCGCCCAGCACGCGACCATCCATGTCGCGATCGCCACCTGGGAATGGCCGAGCATGTTCGACATGGCGACCAAGATGAAGGGCATCCGCCTCGACGTCGCCGACTATCGCCGGCCCGATCCGATGACCGCGCCCTGCGAGTCCAAGGCCGCCGGGCTCTACATGATCTGCACGATCTCCAAGCACAAGGCCGAGCGCAAGGGCTACGCCGACGCGATGATGCTCGACTGGCAGGGCCGCGTCGCCGAATGCACCGGCGCCAACATCTTCTTCACGCGCGACGGCGAGATCCACACGCCGCTGGCCGACTGCTTCCTGAACGGCATCACCCGCCAGACTGTGATCGACCTCGCCCGCAAGCGCGGCATGGTCGTCAACGAGCGGCGCATCATGCCGGACGAACTGTCGGGCTTCGTCGAATGCTTCGTCTGCGGCACCGCCGCGGAAGTGACGCCGGTCGCCGAGATCGGCCCGTGGCGCTTCCAGCCCGGCAACATCTCGCGCACGCTGGTGGAGGATTATTCGGCCGCCGTGCAGCCGGCCTGAGTCGCGACGCGGCTCAGCCGTCCCAGCGTCGGGCGGCGCGGTCGTCCTCGTCCTTCGCCGCCACCCAGTCGCCGGCGCGGCCGTCGAGACCGTGCTCCTTCTTCCAGAAGGGGGCGCGGGTTTTCAGATAGTCCATCAGGAAATCGGCGGCGGCGAAGGCCGGGGCGCGATGGCTCGCCGCGGTCGCGACGAAGACGATGCGCGCGCCCGGCGCGATGCGGCCGGAGCGGTGGATCACCGTGACGCCGAGGAGCGGCCAGCGCCGCTCGGCCTCGGCGACGACGCGGGCGATCTCGGCCTCGGCCATGCCCGGATAATGTTCGAGCTCGAGCGCGGCGAGGCGCCCGCCCTCGTCGCGGCACAGGCCGGTGAAAGTGACGAGCGCGCCGACGTCGCGCCGGCCGGCGGTCAGCGCCTCTGCTTCGGCCTGCGGGTCGAAATCCGCGGTCTGGACGCGGATCGTCGCCATCTCATCCGCCCGTCATCGGCGGGAAGAAAGCCACCTCGCGCGCCCCGGCGATCGGCGCGTCGGGACGGGCGTGGGCGCGGTCGAGCGCGACGCGGATGATCTGCGGGTTCTCGAAGGCGTAGGCGTATTCCTCGCCGCGGCCGGCCATCCAGGCGATCAGCTCGGCGCAGGTGCGCACCGAGTCGGGCGGGGCGATCTCCTCCCCGGCCTTGCCGATCCGCTCGCGCACCCAGGCGAAATAGGACGCTTTCATCGCTCTTACTCGTCGGTTGCGTGGCGCAGCCCCGCGGTCATGTAGTCCCAGCCCGTATAAAGGGTGAGGATGGCGGCGATCCAGAGCAGGCCGAGGCCGATCGTGATCGTGCCGGGCAGCACCGCCTCGCCGGCCGGCCCGGCGATGAGGAAGCCGAGCGCCATGATCTGCGCCGTCGTCTTCCATTTGGCCACCGTCGAGACCGGCACGGGCACGCGCAGCTCGGCGAGATATTCGCGCAGGCCCGAGACCAGAATCTCGCGGCACAGGATGACGATGCCGGCCCAGATGTGCCAGCCCGTCAGCGTCCGGTTGGCGGCGAGGACGAACAGCACGGCCCCGACCAGCAGCTTGTCGGCGATCGGGTCGAGCATGCGGCCGAGCGAGGATTGCTGCTCCCACATGCGGGCGAGATAGCCGTCGAAGAAATCGGTGATGGCGGCGACCGAGAAGACCGCCAGCGCCGCCCAGCGCATCCAGTCCTCGTCCGGCCAGAACAGCAGCGCAACGACCACCGGAACGGCGGCGACCCGGCCGTAGGTGAGCAGGTTCGGCAGGCTCCAGGCCGCGCCGGTCGATCGCATGCTCGACATCGCCATGGGGGGAGGGAACATAAGCGGGCGGGCGGGGTCAATAGCGAAGGCCGCAAGGCCGCCCGACGCCGCGCGCAAGCCGCCGCCTCAGCCCCCGCCCTCGTTGAAGAAATCATAGACAAGCTTGGCCGTCGCCTTGTTGACGCCGGGCGTCTTCTCGAGGTCGGCGAGGCTGGCCCGGCCGATCGCCCGGGCGGTGCCGAAGGCGTCGAGCAGGGCGCGCTTGCGGGCCGGGCCGATTCCGGCGATCTCGTCGAGCGCGCTGCGGGTGAAGGCCTTCTTGCGCCGCGCCCGGTGCGTGCCGATGGCGAAGCGATGCGCCTCGTCGCGCAGGCGCTGGACGAAATACAGCGCCGGATCGCGCGGCGGCAGCTTGAAAGCCTCGCGGCCCGGCGCGTGGAAGGTTTCGAGGCCGGCGTCGCGGTCCGGCCCCTTGGCGATGGCGGCGACCGGCACATGGCCGGCCCCGGCCTCGGCCATCACCGTCCGGGCCGCCTCGAGCTGGCCCTTGCCGCCGTCGATCAGCACGAGATCGGGCCAGGCCGGGAAGGCGTCGGCCTCCTCGGGCGGGGCGGGCGAATCGGGCGCCGGCTGCTCTTTCGCGAGCCGCGAGAACCGGCGGCGCAGCACCTCGCGCATCATGCCGAAATCATCGCCCGGGGTCAGCTCCTCGCCCTTGATGTTGAAGGTGCGGTAATGCGTCTTCATGAAGCCCTGCGCGCCGGCGACGATCATCGCGCCGACGGCGTTCGCGCCCTGGATGTGCGAATTGTCGTAGACCTCGACGCGCCGCACGCGGCCCTCGACGCCGAAGGCGGCGGCGAGCGCGGCGAGCAGCTTCTCCTGGCTCGCCGCCTCGGCGAGGCGTCGCCCGAGCGTCTCGCGGGCGTTGTCGTGGGCGTGCTGGACGAGATCGCGCTTCTCGCCGCGCTGCGGGGCGACGACCTCGACCTTGCGGCCGGCCCGCGCCGACAGCGCCTGCGCCAGCAGCGCGGCGTCCTCGACCTCGTGCGAGGTCAGCACGAGGCGCGGGGCGGGGCGCTCGTCGTAGAACTGCGCGAGGAAGGCGTCGAGCACCTCGGCCTCGCTCATCGAGCGGTCGGCGCGCGGAAAATAGGCGCGGTTGCCCCAGTTCTGGAAGGTGCGGAAGAAGAACACTTCCACGCAGAACTGGCCGGCCTGCTCGACCACGGCGAAGACGTCCGCCTCCTCGACCGTCTGCGGATTGACGCCCTGTTCGCCCTGGATGGTCGACAGCGCGGCGATGCGATCGCGCAGGCGCGCGGCGGTCTCGAAGTCGAGTTCGTCGGCGGCGCGGCGCATGTCGGCGGCGAGCTGCTCGCGCACCAGGCGGCTCTTGCCGGAGAGGAAATCGCGCGCCCCGTCGGCGAGCGCGGCGTAGGCTTCGGGCGAGACCTCGCCGGTGCAGGGCGCGGCGCAGCGTTTGATCTGGTGCAACAGGCAGGGCCGCGTGCGGTTCTCGAAATAGCTGTCGGAACAGGTGCGCACCAGAAAGGCGCGCTGCAGCGCCGCCAGCGTGCGATGCACCGCCTGGGCGCTGGCGAAGGGGCCGAAATAATCGCCCTTGCGCGTGCGCGCGCCGCGATGCTTGACGATCTGCGGGGCGGCATGGTCGCGCGTCAGCAGGATATAGGGAAAGCTCTTGTCGTCGCGCATCAGCACGTTGAAGCGCGGCCGGAGCTGCTTGATGAGATTGGTTTCGAGCAGCAGCGCCTCGGTCTCGGTCTGCGTCGAGACGAAGACCATCGAGACGGTGGCGGCGATCATGCGGGCGATGCGCGTCGTATGGCCGGCCTCGCGCATGTAGCTGGCGATGCGCTTGCGCACGCTCTTCGCCTTGCCGACATAGAGCACATCGCCGTCGGCGCCGATCATGCGGTAGACGCCGGGGCCGCGCGGGGCGTGGCGCCAGTGGGCGCGGATCGCCGCCGTCCCGCGCGCCAGCGAGCCGGGCGCCGCCGGCTCGAGGTCGAGCGCCGGCGGCTCGACGAGGTCGGGCGTCTCCGCCTCGGCCTCGAGGGCGGCGTCGATCTCCGCCTGATCGGGCGGCATGTCTGCGGCGCGCGGACGATTCATGGGTTCAGATGTAAGCGCCGCGGAGGCGCGCGCAAAGCGCGACGGCCGGCGCCGCAGCGTCAAAAAAAATGGGCCGAACCTGCGTTCGGCCCAGGCCCGGCACTGGGCCGGTGCGCTTCCAGAGGGGATCGACCCGCCCGCGTCGCGACCCGGGGAGAGGGGCGCGGGCGATGCGGATCGCGACGAATTTCGACCGCGCCGCCGGCGCCGGCAACCCCTCGCGCCAGCATGCCAGTCATGCCATGCGCCAGCGGCGGATCAGAACTGCCAGCGCTGCGCCTTCGAGACGAGGAAATCGCGGAACACCTGCACCCGCGCCACCGATTTCATCTCTTCCGGATAGACCAGATAGCAATCGAGCTCCGGCATGTCGGCCTGCGGCAGCAGGCGCACCAGACCGGCCTCCTCGCGGATGAGATAGTCCGGCAGCACGGCGATGCCGACGCCGTTCTCCACCGAGCGCAGCAGCGCGGTGATGTTGTTGACCGTCATCGCCGCATCGCGCGGCTTCTTCGGGTCGCGGCCGGCGGCGGGCAGCGAATTGATGTTGTTGAGGAAGCTCGAGCCGTCGCCGGAATAGGCGAGGATGCGGTGGCGGTCGAGATCGTCGAGCGTGCGCGGCTGGCCGTGGCGCTTGAGATAATCGGCCGAGGCGTAGGCGTGGAAATGCATGGTGAACAGACGGCGCCGGATCAGGTCGGGCTGCACCGGCTCGCGCATGCGCAGCGCCACGTCCGCCTCGCGCATGCCGAGGTCGAGCTCCTCGTCGGTGAGGATGATCTTCAGACGAATCTCGGGATAGAGCTCGAGGAATTCGCCGAGCCGCGGCGTCAGCCAGTTGGTGCCGATGCCGAGCGTCGTGGTGACGCGCAATTCGCCATGCGGCTTGTCGCGGCTGTCGGTCAGGCGCGTGCGCACCGCCGAGAGCTTGAGCATCACGTCGCGCACGGTGCGCAGCAGCGTCTCGCCCTGTTCGGTCAGGATCAGGCCGCGGGCGTGCCGGTGAAACAGCGGCACCTCGAGATCCTGCTCGAGCGCGCTGACCTGCCGGCTGACCGCCGACTGGCTGAGCCCGAGCGCCTCGCCGGCATGGGTGAACGAACCGGCGTCCGCCGCCGCCTGAAAAATTCGCAGCTTGTCCCAGTCCACGACGCTCCCCCCGTCCCCCGCGTTTTCGCGTGGTTTTGTCCCGTGTCCCGCTATTCCGCCGCCAGCGCCTGACGCTGCGAGGCCAGCCAGCGCTCGGCCTCGAGCGCAGCCATGCAGCCCATGCCCGCCGCGGTCACCGCCTGGCGGAAAATGTCGTCGGCGACGTCGCCCGCCGCGAACACGCCGGCGACATTGGTCGCGGTCGAGCCCGGCACGGTCCTGATGTAGCGGTTCGGCTTCATGTCGATCTGGCCGGCGAAGAGTTCGGAGGCCGGCTCGTGGCCGATCGCGACGAAGACGCCATGCGTCGGCAGATCGCGCGTCGCGCCGCTGGTCACGTCGCGCAGCCGCACATGGGTGACGCCGAGCGGCTCGGCCTCGCCGAAGACGTCGTCGATCGCGGCGTTCCAGATCACCTCGACATTCTTCTGCGCGAACAGCCGGTCCTGCAG
>JAEULW010000226.1 GCA_016793505.1 Methylobacteriaceae bacterium
AAGGCGGCCGTGCTGACGCATGGCCAGATGGGATTCGTCCTCACCAATCATCTGTGCGACCTGTTGCCGGGCGTCACCGAGAAGGACGCCTCCCTCGTCGTCGCGCCGCTCAGCCCCGGCGCGGGCGTGCATCAGCTCGACATTTTCGCGCGCGGCGCCGCGACGATTCTCTTGCCGACCGAAAGGTTCGACGTCGAGGAAGCCTGGCGCCTCGTCGCCGCCCATCGCGTCACCAACATGTTCACCGTGCCGACGATCCTGAAGATGCTGGTCGAGCATCCCGCCGTCGACCGCCACGATCATTCCTCACTCAAATACGTCATCTACGCCGGCGCGCCGATGTATCGGGCCGACCAGAAGACCGCGCTCGCACGTCTCGGCCCCGTCATCGTGCAATATTTCGGATTGGGCGAAGTCACCGGCGCGATCACCGTTCTGCCGGCGCATCTGCACGAGGCCGAGGACGGCCCCGACGCCAGGCTCGGCACTTGCGGCTTCGAGCGCACGGGCATGCAGGTCTCGATCCAGAACGACGCGGGCGAGGAGCTTGGGCCCCATCAGACCGGCGAGATCTGCGTCATCGGCCCGGCGGTTTTCGCCGGCTACTACGACAACCCGGAGGCCAACGCGAAGGCGTTTCGCAACGGCTGGTTCCGCACCGGCGATCTCGGC
This sequence comes from Methylobacteriaceae bacterium, assembly GCA_016793505.1. Taxonomy (GTDB): domain Bacteria; phylum Pseudomonadota; class Alphaproteobacteria; order Rhizobiales; family Beijerinckiaceae. The sequence goes on from JAEULW010000226.1 coordinate 673, forward strand.
CACATGGACGAGCAGGGCTTCGTCTACATCACCGGCCGCGCCTCGGACATGTACATTTCCGGCGGCTCGAACATCTATCCGCGCGAGATCGAGGAGAAAATCCTCACCCATCCCGCGATCGCCGAAGTCGCCGTGCTAGGCGTGCCCGATCGCGTCTGGGGCGAGATCGGCGTCGCGGTCTGCGTGCCGCGCCAAGGCGCCGCGATCGACGAGGAGGCGATTGTCGCTTTCCTCGCGCCGAAAATCCCGCGCTACAAGATGCCGCGACGCTTCTTCTTCTGGGAGGCGCTGCCGAAGTCCGGCTACGGCAAGGTGCCGAAGCGCCTCGTGCGCGACGAACTGGACGCGCGCGGGTTGCTCGCGACGGTCGCGGACGCATGAGGCCCGCCCGCATCCGTCAGCCGGGGCCGCCGCCGGCCGAGCGCCTCGTCGCCGTCGCCGCGCGCGGCCGCGCCTTTCCGGTGACGCTCGAGGCCGGCGCGCCGCTTCTCGAAACGGCGCGGCGCGGCCTTGCCGCGCAGGGCTTCGCCGGCGGCGTGCTCGAACTGCGCGACGTCGCGCTCGCGCCCTTCGCCTATGTCATGCCCGCGCTCTCGCAGACGCCGGACCACGCGGCCTTCTATTCGCAGACGTTTCGCCCGGCGCACGTGACCCGGCTCCGCGCCGGCGCGATGACTCTCGGCCGGCGCGACGGCGCCGCCTTCTTCCACACCCATGCGCTCTGGCGCGAGCATGACGGCGCGCTGCGCGGCGGCCACATCCTGCCCGAGGAGACATGCGTCGCCGAAACGACGACGGTCGAGGCCTTCGGGCTCGACGGCGCGATCTTCGCGGCGGTGCGCGATCCGGAAACGAATTTCAAACTGTTCGAGCCCGTCGCCATTGAGCCGATCGCCGGACTCGACGCGCCGCGGCGCGCCTTCGCCCTGCGGCTGCGGCCGAACGAGGATTTCGCCGGCGCGCTCGAAGCCTTCTGCCTCGCGCAGGGCGTGACGCGCGCGCGCATCCGCGGCGGCGTCGGCAGCACGATCGGCGCCGCCTTCGTCGATGGCCGCGTCGTCGACAATTTCGCCACCGAAGTCTACGTCGCGGACGGCGTCGTCGACGCCGATGGCGCCCGGCTCGACGTCGGCCTCGTCGATTATACAGGCGCCGTCGCCGAGGGTCGGCTCGAGCGCGGCGACAATCCGGTTCTGATGACGTTCGAACTCGTGCTCGAAGCGCTCGACTGACGCGGTCACAGTTGCGCCGCGCGCAATTTCACGCGCCACGCAAGCTTGATATTCACGATTTCAAACAGCCGCGCGGCGCCAAATCTGTTGCCGCTGCGCAACAGCCGACGACGCGACATGCTTGCGCGGGCGCGATCACATTGTCGCCCGACTCTCGCCCGATCGGCGCTGCGATCTGAATCGATCAACACGCATGTCGCGAGCCTCTCGCGGCCCTTCGATCGCGGATTTCCGCAGCGCGGCGACGCGCCGCATTCGAAAAGGACATGTGATGAGAGTTGCAATCAAGTCGGCGTTGCTCGCCCTTCCCGTCTCGACGCTTGCTCTGGCGAGCGCGGTGGCGGCAGACCTTCCGACGCGCAAGCCGGCGCCCACCTTCGTGCCTGCGCCGCCGATCTTCACCTGGACCGGCTTCTATGTCGGCGCGCAGGGCGGCTGGGCCGGCGGCGGATCGGACAAGGTCGGTCTGATCACCAACGTGCCGGCGATCGGCAGCAACGGCAATGTCGGCGATCTTGCGGGCGATGGCGGATTCATCGGCCTGCGCGCCGGCTATGACCACCAGTTCGCCGGCTCTCCGTTGGTGCTCGGCGTCGTCGGCGACATCAACTACAACTGGATCAAGGAGTCGATCGGCGGCGCCTATCTGCCGGCGACGACCTATTTCGGCTCCTCGCGGGTGGATTGGGACGGCGCGCTGCGCCTGAAGATCGGCTACGCCTTCGATCGCTTCATGGTTTACGGCACGGGCGGCGTCGCCTTCGCCAACCAGAAGTACACGCTCGGCACGACGACGCCGCTCGCCAGCCTGCTCGACGCCAAGTCGACGCATGTCGGCTGGACGCTCGGCGCCGGCGTGCAATATGCAATCACCAACAATCTCGTCGCCGGTCTCGACTATCGTTACGCGCAGTTCGAGGCCAAGCGTCACACCGGCGCCGTGTTCCCGGCCGGCGTGATCTCGACCAGCGCCGCGCCGAACTATCACAAGGTCGCCGCGACGCTCGACTGGAAGTTCTGATCTCTCGCATCGCGACGCGAACAGAACGGGCGCCCTCTGCGGGCGCCCGTTTCGTCTCAGCGCGCCATCCAGCCGCCGTCGACGGGCAGGACGACGCCGTGAACATAATCGGCCGCCGATGACGACAGGAACACCGCGGCGCCGCCGAGCTGGCCCGGCTCGCCCCAGCGCCCGGCCGGAATGCGCGCCAGAATCGCCTCGTAGCGCGCTGTGTCGGCGACCAGCGCCGCCGTGTTGTTGGTGACGAAATAGCCCGGCGCGATGGCGTTGACGTTGACGCCCTTGCCCGCCCACTCGCAGGCCAGCAGCCGCGTCAGCCCGGCAAGCCCGCTCTTCGAGGCGGTGTAGGAGGCGACGCGGATGCCGCCCTGGAACGACAACAGCGAAGCGATGTTGACGATCTTGCCCGCCCCCTGCGCGATCATGCGTCGGCCCGCCGCCTGGGCGAGGAAGAAGGCCGACTTGAGATTGACGTCCATCACCGCGTCCCAGTCCGCCTCGGTGAAATCGACGGCGTCGGCGCGGCGGATGGTTCCGGCGTTGTTGACGAGAATGTCGATGCGTCCGCCGAAGGCGACCGTCTCCTCGACGATGCGCGCCGCCGGTTCGGCGCTCGACAGATCGGCGCCGATCACGGCGACGCGCCGACCCATCGCGGCGATGGTCGCGCGCGTTTCGTCCGCGCCCGAACGCGCGACCAGCGCCACATCCGCGCCGGCCTGCGCCAGCGCCTCGGCGACGGCCCGGCCGATGCCGCTGTTGGCGCCGGTGACGCAGGCGACCTTGCCTGTCAGATCGAACGGCCCGTTCATCTGAGATCCTCCATCGCGACATGATCCATGTCGGCAAACTCCTGATTGTCGCCCGCCATCGCCCAGACGAAGGAATAGGCCTGCGTGCCGCAGCCCGCATGGATCGACCAGCCGGGTGAAATCGCCGCTTCCTCGTTCGCCATCACCAGATGCCGCGTCTCGTCGGGCTCACCCATCAGATGGAAGACGCGCGCCGCGGGCGCGAGATCGAAATAGAGATACACTTCCGAACGGCGGTCATGCGTGTGGCAGGGCATGGTGTTCCACACCGCGCCCGGCGCGAGCCGCGTGAAGCCCATCACCAGCTGGCAGGAGGCGCACACCTGCGGATGGATCATCTGCACGAGCTGGCGGACATTGGCCGTCTCCGGCGCGCCGAGATCGATCCGGCGCGCCTGATCGGGCGTGATCTTGCGCGTCGGATGGGCCGCATGCGCCGGCGTCGAGAGCAGATAGAAGCGCGCCGGCCGCGCCGGATCGCGCGAGACGAACGAGACCTCGCCCGCGCCCATGCCGACATAGAGCGCCTCGCATGTCTCGAGCCGGTGGCGCTCCTCGCCGATGCGCACCTCGCCGGCGCCGCCGATGTTGAAGACGCCGAGCTCGCGACGGTCGAGAAAGCCGGGCGAGCCGATCGGCTTCGGCGCCTCGAGCGTCAGCGCCGCGTCGGTCGGCACGGCGGCGCCGATCACGAAACGGTCGACATGCGTATAGACGAGGCGGATCGCCGCCTCGCGGAACAGCCCGCCGACATGGAACTGCGCCCTGAGCGCCGACGTGTCGAGCCGCCGCGCCTCCCCGGGGCTGCAGGCCTGTCGAACCTCGATGTCGGTCATGACGTGTCCTCCGCGCCGGATTGCGGCGATGCGGAGGATTAGTCCGCCGCCGCGCCCGCGCCAACCGCTATTCGCCGCTCCCTCCGCCGCCTATGCTGCGCGCGAATCGCCGGCGGGGAGTGGCCGATGTTGCGTTGCGCATTGCTCGACGACTATCAGTCCGTCGCGCTGAAACTGGCGGACTGGTCGCGCCTCGCCGGAGCGGTGACGGTCGAGTCCGTGCCCGACATCCTGCCCGACCGCGACGCCGTCGTCGCGCGGCTCGCCGATTGCGACATCCTCGTCGCGATGCGCGAGCGCACGCCCTTCGACGCGGCGACGCTGGCGCGCCTGCCGAAGCTGCGCCTGCTCGTCACCACCGGCATGCGCAACGCCGCGATCGATCTCGAGGCCGCGGCGCGACAGGGCGTCACGGTCTGCGGCACGACGGGCGGCGGCGTTCCGGCGGCGGAGCTGACCTGGGCGCTCCTGCTCGCGCTGATGAAGCGCATCCCGGAGGAGACGCGCAACTTCGCCGCCGGCGGACGCTGGCAGCTCGGTCTCGGCCGCGAACTCGCGGGCCGCACGCTCGGCGTCGTCGGACTCGGCCGTATTGGCGCGAAGGTCGCCGGCTATGGCCGCGCTTTCGACATGCGCGTGCTGGGCCTTGCCCGCAGCGAGGTCGCCGCGCGCAGCGCTGCGCTCGGCGCAGAGCCGGCCGCCTCGCTCGACGATCTTCTCGCCCGCGCCGACGTCGTCAGCCTGCATGTGACGCTGACGCCTCAGACGCGCGGCCTGATCGGCGCGCGCGAACTCGCGCTGATGAAACCCGGCGCCGTGCTGGTCAACACCGCGCGCGGCCCGATCGTCGACGAGGCGGCGCTGATCGAGGCGTTGCGATCGGGCCGTCTCGCCGGCGCGGCGCTCGACGTGTTCGATCGCGAGCCGCTGCCGTCCGAGCATCCGCTGCGCAGCCTGCCCAATGTCGTGGCGACGCCGCATCTCGGCTACGTGACGGAGGAGACCTACCGCGCCTGGTACGGGCAGGCGTTGCACGATGTCGAGGCCTGGCTCGCCGGCGCGCCGCAGCGGGTTCTGGCGCAACCCGGTTGACCGTCGGCGCGGCGTTCAACTTTCGCGGCCCGTCGCCTCGCCGCTCTTGCCGCCCGCCCGCAACCCGGCCTACCATTCGCTCCATGGTGGAGGCCCTCATCACCGTCCGGCCGGCGCGGCTCGAAGATGCGAGCGAGATCGCCGCGACGCATGACGCCGCCTGGCGCGACGCCTATCGCGGCGTCATTCCCGGCCGCGAGCTGGAGCGCATGGTGGCGCGGCGCGGCGCCGCCTGGTGGCGCAACGCCATCCGCCGCGGCTCGCGTCTGATGGTTCTCGATTTCGACGAATCCGTCTGCGGTTATGTCAGCTACGGCCGCAACCGCGTGCCCTCGCTGCCGTTTTCCGGCGAGATTTTCGAACTCTATCTGGCCCCGGAATTTCAGGGCGTCGGCTTCGGCCGCCGCATGTTCGACGCGGCGCGGCGCGATCTGGCCGAACACGGCCTGCAATCGACGCTCGTCTGGGCGCTCGCCGACAATGAGCGCGCCGTCGGCTTCTACCGGCGCATGGGCGGACGGATCGTGCGCGGCGCGCGCGAGCGTTTCGGTGACGAAACGCGCGACCGCGTCGCCTTCGGCTTCGACCGACCCTAGCCGCAAGTCCGGGTTGCCTGCCCCGGGCCGGCCCGTCTAGACAGCCCTCGTCTCATCCGGAGAGCCCTGAATGCGCATCGACGCGGTCGCCATCGGCAAGAACCCGCCCGAGGACGTGAACGTCATCATCGAAGTGCCGATCGGCGGCGATCCGATCAAATACGAGATGGACAAGGAGTCCGGCGCCCTCGTCGTCGACCGCTTCCTCTACACGGCGATGCACTATCCCGGCAATTACGGTTTCATTCCGCACACCTTGTCGGAAGACGGCGACCCCTGTGACGTGATCGTCGCCAACACCCGCGCCATCGCGCCGGGCGCGATCATCAGCTGCCGCGTCGTCGGCGTGCTGATGATGGAGGACGAGGCGGGCGGCGACGAGAAGATCATCGCGGTGCCCTCGCTGAAGCTCACGCGCCGCTACGAGCAAGTGCAGAACTACACCGACCTGCCGGCGATCACGCTGAAGCAGATCGAGCACTTCTTCGAGCACTACAAGGATCTCGAGCCCGGCAAATGGGTGAAGGTGACGCGCTGGGGCGCGGCGCCCGAAGCCAAGCGTCTCGTCATGGAGGCGGTCGAGCGGGCGAAGCGCGCCAAGGCCGCCGCGGCCGACAAGGCGGCGCGCCCGGCCAAAGCGGCCGAGGCCGAGCGCCCGAAGAAGGACAAGAAGGCGAAGAAGGGCAAGAAGTAAGGGCTGCGCGCCCGACGCGCCTCGCCCTTCGACGGCGCACGAGGCGAGGCGCTTCTGCTTCATCGAGCCTGGCGGATCCTCGTCCTGAGCCTATCGAAGGACGAGATCGCTGGCCGCGACCTCCATCCCGCCCGCCGCGACGCAGTCTTGCGCGCGACGCGCTTGATCCGGCGCGTCGCGCCCGCCATGCTCGGGGCATGAGCAAGACCATCATCGTCACCGGCGGCTCGCGCGGCATCGGCCGCGCCGCGGCCCTTCTCTGCGGCCTGCGCGGCTGGAGCGTCGTCGTCAACTATGTCGGCGCCGAGGCCGCCGCGCGCGAGACGGCGCGCGAGATCGAGGCCGCCGGCGCCGCCGCGCTCGTCGTCCAGGGCGACATGTCCGTCGAGGCCGATGTGACGCGCCTCTTCGACGCCGCGGCGGAGCGCTTCGGCGTCATCGACGGACTCGTCAACAACGCCGGCATCGTCGCGCCGGGGATGAGCTTCGTCGATATGGACGCGGCCCGCTGGCGGCGCATCTTCGACCTCAACGTGATCGGCGCGATGCTCTGCGCGCAGGCTGCGGCGCGCGTCATGCGGCGCTCGGCCGGCGGCCGCGGCGGCGCGATCGTCAATATTTCGTCCGTCGCCGCGCGTCTCGGCTCGCCCGGCCTCTATGTCGATTACGCCGCCTCGAAAGGCGCGATCGACTCCTTCACGCACGGGCTCGGCATCGAGCTTGCGCGCGAGGGCGTGCGCGTCAACGCCATCCGCCCGGGCATGATCGAGACGGACATTCACGCCGCCTCCGGCGATCCCGATCGGGCGAAGAAGCTCGCCCACACGATTCCGATCGGTCGGCCCGGCTCGGCGCGCGAGATCGCCGAGGCGATCGTCTGGCTGCTCGACGACGCCTCGTCCTACGTCACCGGCGCCATACTCGATGTCAGCGGCGGCCGGTGAGGTGAACGCCGCGCCCGTCTTCGGCCCCTACACGATCGCGCTGACGCCGGACGAATTCGCGAGCTGGGCGCAACGCGTCGGCGAACGTCAGCGCGCGCAGCTCGCCCGCCGCTTCGGCTGGCGCGCGACGATCTTCATGACGGCGGCGACCGCCGCCATTCTCGCCGCTTTCGTTGCGACGGGCGCGCTCCCGGCGCGCGTCGCCGCGACCGCCTTCGCCGCCATGGCGGCCGCCTCGATCTTCGTGCGCCTCGCCACGCGCCGTCAGATCGCCCGCGCCCAGCAGGCCGCCATCGCCGGGCTGCGCGGCGAGCGCGCGCTGTGGGGCGGCGAACGCCGCGTCACGCTCGACGGCGCCGGGATCGCCGTCGAGACGGGCGGAACGCGCGCAGCTCGGCCCTGGTCGGCTTTCGCCGAAGTCGAGCGCATCGGCGGCGTGCTGGCGATCTGGTCGGGCGTCGCCGACGGGCTGGCGCTGCCGCTCGCCGCGCTCGGCGCGGACGCGGCCGCCGTCGAAGCCTTCGCCCGCGCGAAGTCGGCGCGACATTGAAGCGCTGGGAGGCCGACATGTGGAAAGACCGTCGCCTGTGCGACCTGCTCGGCCTCGAACATCCGATCCTGCAGGCGCCGATGGCCGGCGCGCAGGGCGCGGCGATGGCGATCGCCGTCAGTGAGGCCGGCGGCCTCGGCGCGCTGCCCTGCGCCATGCTGACGGCCGAGACGATGCGCGCCGAAATGGCGGCGATCCGCGCCGCGACGGCGAGGCCGGTCAACCTGAACTTCTTCTGCCATGCGCCGCCCGCGCCTGATCCGGCGCGCGCGACGGCCTGGCGCGCCCGCCTCGCCCCGCTCTACCGCGAGGCCGGCCTCGACCCGGACGCGCCATGGCCCGCCGCGACGCGCGCCCCCTTCGACGCGACGAGCTGCGCCTTCGTCGAGGACGCGCGACCTGAGGTGGTCAGCTTCCATTTCGGCCTGCCGGCGCCCGACCTGCTGGCGCGAGTGAAAGCGACGGGCGCCAAAATCCTGTCTTCGGCGACGACCGTTGCGGAAGCGCGCTGGCTCGCCGCGCGCGGCGTCGACGCGATCATCGCGCAAGGCGCCGAGGCCGGCGGCCATCGCGGCCTGTTCCTGACCGACGACGTCGCCGCCCAGCCCGGACTGTTCGCGCTGGCGCCGCAGATCGTCGACGCCGTCGACGTTCCGGTGATCGCCGCCGGCGGCGTCGGCGATGCGCGCGGCCTTGTCGCCGCGCTGGCGCTCGGCGCGGCCGGCGTGCAGATCGGCACCGCCTATCTGTTCACGCCGGAGGCGACGATCCACGCCGCCCATCGCGCCGCGCTGGCGTCAGCCGCGGCCGAGTCGACGGCGCTGACCAACGTCTTCACCGGCCGGCCGGCGCGCGGCCTGATCAACCGCGCCATGCGCGAACTCGGGCCGCTGGCGCCG
>JAEULW010000228.1 GCA_016793505.1 Methylobacteriaceae bacterium
CGCGCGTCAAGGGCGCCCCGAACCGTCGATGGACCCCACACCCAGCGCCAAGGCCGGACAGGGCGAGACCATCTTGCGGCTGTCCGGCGACTGGACCGTGAACACCGCCGCGGCCGCCGAGGCGGTGGCGGAGGAGATCGCGGCGCGCGCGACGGCGCGCACGCTCGATCTGTCCGGCCTCGGCCGGCTCGACACGGCCGGCGCGTGGATCATCGACCGCACCCGCGCCGAGCTCGCCGAGCGCGGCGTCGTCGTCGCCTATGCCGGGGCGCGGCCGGAGCATCAGACGCTGCTCAGCGAATCGCAGTATCGCGTCTTCGACGAGCCCGAACGAGTCGAGCCCGGATTTTTCGTCAGCTTCTTCGGCGACATCGGGCAATCGGTGGTCGCCTTCGGCCGCGATCTGGCGACCGGCGTCGCCTTTCTCGGCGAGGTGGTGAAGGCGGTCGGCGCGACTGCGGTCGATCCGTCGCGGCTGAGGCCGGCCTCGCTGGTCTTCCATCTCGAGAGCTTCGCCTTCCGCAGCGTGCCGATCATCGCGCTGATCTCGCTGCTGGTCGGGGCGATCGTGGCGCAGCAGGGCATCTTCCAGCTGCAGAAGTTCGGCGCGGTGCATTTCGCCGTCGACATGGCGGGGCTGCTGGTGCTGCGCGAACTCGGCGTGCTGCTCGCCTCGATCATGATGGCGGGGCGCTCGGGCTCGGCGATCACCGCCGAAATCGGCTCGATGAAGATGCGCGAAGAGATCGACGCGATGCGCGTCATGGGCTTCGATCCGATCGAGATGCTGATCGCCCCGCGCATCCTGGCGCTGATGATCGCGCTGCCGATGCTCACCTTCATCGCCGACATGGCGGCGATCTTCGGCGCGCTGATCGTGGCCACGACCTATGGCGAGATGGCGCCCGACATCTTCTTCGCGCGGCTGCAATCGGCGATCGGCGTCAACACGTTTCTCGTCGGCCTGATCAAGGCGCCGTTCATGGCGCTGGTGATCGGCCTCATCGCCTCGATCGAGGGTTTTGGCGTCAAGGGCTCGGCCGAGTCGCTCGGCCGGCAGGTGACGGCCTCGGTGGTCAAGGCGATCTTCATGGTGATCCTGGTCGACGGGCTGTTCGCCATGTTCTTCGCGGCGATCCGCTATTGAGCGCGGCGATGGACGCAACCCGCGAGGTCGTCATCCGCGTGCGCGGGCTGAAGGTCGGCTTCGGCGACAGGTTGATCATGGACGGGCTCGATCTCGACGTCTATCGCGGCGAGGTGCTCGGCTTCGTCGGCGCCTCGGGCGCGGGCAAATCGGTGCTGACGCGCACCATCCTCGGCCTCGTGCGCAAGCGCGCCGGAACGATCGAGGTGTTCGGGCGCGATCTCGATACGCTCGAAGGCGAGGCGCGGCGCGCCATGGAGCGGCGCTGGGGCGTGCTGTTCCAGCAGGGCGCGCTGTTCTCGGCGCTCACCGTGAAGCAGAACATCCAGGCGCCGATGCGCGAATATCTCGACCTGTCCGAGCGACTGCTCGACGAACTGGCGATGCTGAAGATCGCGCTCGTCGGCCTCAAGCCGGACGCGGCGGACAAATATCCGTCCGAACTGTCGGGCGGCATGATCAAGCGCGCCGCGCTCGCCCGCGCGCTGGCGCTCGATCCGGAAATCGTCTTTCTCGACGAGCCGACCTCGGGGCTCGACCCGATCGGCGCGGGCGAATTCGACGAGCTGATCGCGACGCTGCAGAAGACGCTGGGCCTGACCGTCTTCATGGTGACGCATGATCTCGATTCGCTCTATTCGATCTGCGACCGGGTGGCGGCGCTGGCCGAAAAGCGGGTGATCGGCGTCGGCCCGCTGGAGGAGCTGGCGCGCATGCCGCATCCCTGGCTGCAGGCCTATTTTCACGGCGAACGCGGGGCGCGGCTGCGCGATTCCCACGCCAATGGCGGCGCGTGAGTCCGCGCGCCCTTGCCGGGGCGGGCGCGAAGCCCCATAACCTGCCGGCCGGGGCGGCGCGGACGAAAGATCGGTCACGATGGAGACACGCGCGAACTACGCGTTGATCGGCGCCTTCACCATCGCCGTCATCGCGGCGGGCTTCCTGTTCGTCTACTGGTTCTCGGGCGGCGCGAAGTCGGCGCAGCGCAAGACCTACCAGATCGTCTTCTCGGGCTCGGTGTCCGGCCTCAGCCGCGGTTCGTATGTGCTTTTCAACGGCTTGCGCGTCGGCGAGGTGACCCAGATCGACCTCATGGAGGAAGATCCGAGCCGCGTCGCGGCCCTTGTCGAAGTCAGCGAACGCACGCCCGTGCAGAGCGACACCCGCGCCCGCCTCGAATACCAGGGCCTGACCGGCATCGCCTCGATCGCGCTCAGCGGCGCCAGCGCCGAATCGCCGGCGCTGCCCTCGCGCGAGAAGGACGCGAAAAAGGCGGTGATCTACGCGGAACGTTCGGATTTCCAGAACCTGCTCGAGAACGTGCAGAATCTGACGGCCAAGGCCGACAGCGTGCTGGCGCGGGCCGACACGCTGTTCGCCGACGGCGCCGGCTCGGTGAAGCAGACGCTGCGCAACGTCGAGACCTTCTCCAAGGCGCTCGCGGACAATGCCGACGGCGTCAACGCCTTCCTCGCCGGCATGAGCGATCTCGGCAAGACGATCGGGCCGTTGTCGAAGAAGCTCGAGGGCCTGTCGGAGGATGTCGACAAGCTGGTGCGGGCGGTCGATCCCGACAAGGTGCGCAGCGTCGTCGCCGACGTCTCGACCTTCACGCAGACGCTGGCGGCGAACAAGGCGAGCATCGATTCCGTCTTCACCGACGCCGCGGGCCTCGCCAAACGGCTCAACGAGACGTCGCAGAAGCTCGACAACGTGCTCGATCTGGCGGGCGGCGCCATGACCGCCTTCGATTCGCGCAAGCTCGCCTCGATCGTCGACAGCGCCGACGGCTTCATGAAGACGCTCGACCGCAACCGCGCCTCGGTCGATTCGACGCTGAAGGACGCGGCCGAGCTGACGCGCAAGCTGAACGCGGCGGCCGACAAGATCGACGGCGTGATGACCAGCCTCGACGGCTTCCTCGGCGGCGCCTCGGGCGACGCCACGAAGGGCGTCGTCGCCGACATCTCCAGCGCCGCCAGGTCGATGCGCAAGCTCGCCGACAATCTCGATTCGCGCACCAAGGAGATCACCGCCGGAATCGCCAAATTCACCGGGCCGGTGGCGCGCGAATACGAGGCGCTGGCGACCGAGGGGCGGCGGGCGGTCGGCGAGATCAACCGCGCGGTGCGCTCGATCGAGCGCAATCCGCAGCAATTCATCTTCGGCGGCAAATCGACCATTCCGGAATACAGTCCGTCGCGCTAGTAAGTGCTGGAATGATTCAGGCGGGCGGACAGAAGGGCGGCCGGAGGCGGCGCGCGGGCGCCAGGGCGCTCCGGGCGGCGGCGCTCGCGGCCGCGCTGGCGCTGGGCCTGGCCGGCTGCGGCGGCGGGCCGCCGCCGCAGACCTTCGATCTGGCGGCGCTGCCGCCGGGCGGCGCGACGGGCCGGCTGCGCGGCCAGCTCATCGTCACCGAGCCGGTCGCCACGCAGGCGCTCGACAGCGAGCGCATCGTGGTGCGGCCGACGCCCGAGTCGGTCGCCTATCTGACCGGCGCGCAGTGGTCCGACCGGCTGCCGAAGCTGATCCAGACGCGCATCGTGCAGAGTCTGGAAAACGCCCGGCTGCTGCGCTCCGTCGGCCGGCCGGGCGACCGCATCGCCGCCGATTTTCTGCTCGACGCCGAACTCAGGCGGTTCGAGATCGAGGCGAGCGGCGGCGAGGCGGCGGTGGAGATCACGGTCAAGCTGGTGGCGGCCGGCAGCGGCCGCATCGTCGCCGCCGACGTCGTCAGCGCGCGCGCCGGGCTCGGCGTCGAGCGGGCAGG
>JAEULW010000295.1 GCA_016793505.1 Methylobacteriaceae bacterium
CCGCGTCGATGACCAGCGCCTGCGTCGCCTCGTCGAGATAGGGATGCATCGGCAAGGACACGACTTCCTGCGCGACGCGCTCGGACACGGGCAGGCCGTTGCCGGCCACCGGGAAACGCGCATAGGCGGTCTGGCGATGCAGCGGGCGGGGATAATAGACATTGGTCGGCACGCCGCGCGCCTTCATCGCCTGCATGAACGCGTCGCGCCGCTCCGCCGCGACGCGGATCGTGTATTGCGCCCAGACCGAAACGCAATCATCGGCGACTTCGGGGACGATGCAGACGTCGCGCAGTCCGTCATGGTAGCGCTGCGCGACCTTCTGGCGGGCGGCGATCTCGTCCTCGAAGATCGACAGTTTTTGCAGCAGGATCGCCGCCTGCAGCGTGTCCAGTCGCGAATTCATGCCGATGCGGACGTTGTCGTACTTGTCCGCGCCCTTGCCGTGGAAGCGCAGCGAACGGATGTGCTCGGCGGCTGCGTCGTCCTGCGTCAGGATCGCGCCGCCGTCGCCATAGCAACCGAGCGGCTTGGCGGGAAAGAAACTCGCGGTGGTGAAATCGCCGATCGAGCCGGTGCGGCGGCCCTTGTAGGTTGCGCCGAAGCCCTGCGCGCTGTCGCAGATGAGTTTGACGCCGCGCCGGGCGCAGACGGATTCGATGCGCGCATAGTCCGCGGGCTGCCCGAACAGATCGACGGCGATCACTGCGCGCGGGCGCAGGCCAGCGCGTTCGGCGGCCTCGAACCCGGCCTCGATCGCGTCAGGATCAATATTGTAGCTGCGCTCCTCGACATCGACGAAGACGGGCGTCGCGCCGAGCCAGGCGACTGCCTCGGCCGTCGCCGCAAAGGTGAAAGCCGGGCAGATGACCGCGTCGCCCGGCCGCAGTCCCATCGTCATCAGGCAGATGCCGATCGCATCGGTGCCGTTGGCGACTCCGATGCAGTGTTTGGCGCCGGAAAAGGCGGCGAGCTTCGTTTCGAATTCGGCGACCTGCGGCCCGAGAATGTACTGCCCGCCCTCGATCGCCTCGCGGATCGCCGCGTCGAGCGATGCGCCGAGCCGCCGGCGCTGCGCCTGCAGGTCGATGAATTCGATCTTCGCCATCATGCGATCTCCTCGAGCTGGTCCGGCCCCGTCTGGCGATAGCGCCGGCCTTCCGCCGGGCAGACGAGGTCCGGCCCGAGCTTCTCGCCGGCGCGGCTCATCCAGCCGATGCGGCGCGCGGGCACGCCCGCCATCATCGCGTAATCAGGCACGTCGCGCGTCACCACGGCGCCGGCGGCGATGAAGCAATAGGCGCCGAGCGTGTGACCACAGACGATCGTCGCGTTGGCGCCGATGCTGGCGCCGCGCCGCACCAGCGTGCGACGAAACTCGCTCTTGCGATTGACGAAGGCGCGCGGATTGTTGACGTTGGTGAAGACGCAGGAGGGGCCGCAGAACACGCCCTCTTCGAGCTCGACGCCCTTGTAGAGCGCGACGTTGTTCTGAATCTTGCAGCCGTCGCCGATGGTCACGCCCGGTCCGGCCATGACGTTCTGACCGAGCACGCAATCGCGGCCGACGCGCGTATCGGCGAGAACATGCACGAAATGCCATATCCGCGCCCCGGCGCCGATGCTGGCGCCTTCGTCGACATAGGCGCTCTCGTGGATCAGCGCGCCGGGAAAGCGCGGATCGGCGCGCATTTCATCGGCCGGCATGGCTCACGCCGCCGCGCGGGCGGCGACAAAGGCGTGGCGTTCGCCGTCCGCGACGATCGGCAGGCCGCGGAACGCCGAGACGACCTCGATCGAGAAGCGCACGTCGTCGAGGCCATAGCCCTTGCCCGCAAGAATCTCCTCGTAGGAGCGCGTGTGCAGATCGGTGAATCCGTCGGAGAATTCGATCTCCTCGCCATCCATCGTGATCGAGCGATAGGTCGTCTTCTTGTCGCGCACGGCGGCGGGCAGGTCCTGCCGGTCGACCGAGAGAAACCAGCGCACATCGGCCTTCTCGTATTCGAGGAAGCCGCCGGCGCGCGCGCCATCGCGCAGATGCGCCTGCTGTGACCTGAGGGGCCCGAACACGAAAGCCAGCATGTCGAAGAAGTGCACGCCGATATTGGTGGCGACGCCGCCGGACTTGGCGTCCACGCCTTTCCAGGAGGCATGATACCAGCGCCCGCGCGAGGTGATGTAGGTCAGATCGACCGCATGGCGCGCGTTCGACTTTGCGACCCGATCTCGCAAGGCGATGATGGCGGGGTGCAGCCGCAGCTGGAGGATGGTGTTGACGCGCTTGCCCGTCTCCCGCTCGATCTCGGCGAGGCCGTCGAGGTTCCACGGATTGAGCACCAGCGGCTTCTCGCAGATCACGTCCGAGCCGGCGCGCAGGCCGAAGCGGATATGCGCATCGTGCAGATAGTTCGGCGAGCAGATGCTGACATAGTCGATGCGATCGCCCTTGCGGCGCAACTTGTCGACATGGCGATCGAAACGCTCGAATTCGGTGAAGAAATGCGCGTCGGGGAAGTGGCTGTCGATGACGCCGACCGAGTCGTTCGGATCGAAGGCGACGCGCAGGTCGCCGCCGACGGCCTTCATGGCCTTCATGTGACGCGGCGCGATGTAGCCGGCGGCGCCGATCAGGGCGAAAGTCTTCATCTGCAACCTCTCGCGGTCAGCGCGGGCTTCGTCACGCCTTGATGATGTTGTCGCCTTGCACGCCGGCGCGCGCGCAGGCGTTGCGCGTATCGACGACGATGCGCGAGGCGGCCACGACCGTACGATAATCGACCGCGTCGTGATCGGTGGCGATCAGGACGACGTCGAAACCGGCGAGATCGGCCGGCGTGATCGGATGCGACGTGCGGCCGGTCAGCGTGGCGTGTTCGCGCGTCGGCGGAATGACCGGCACGTGCGGATCGTGATACGCGACGCGCGCGCCGCGCGCCTCGATGAGCTCCATGAGTCGCAAGGACGGGCTCTCGCGCATGTCGTCGATGTTCTTCTTGTAGGCGACGCCGAGAACGAGCACGCGCGCGGTGGACAGGCCCTTGCCGAGGCGCCTGTCGAGCGCCTCGGCGAGGCGGTCGACGACATAATGCGGCATCGCGGTGTTGATCTGGCCGGCAAGTTCGATGAAACGCGTCGTCACGTCGAATTCGCGCGCCTTCCACGTCAGGTAGAAGGGGTCGATCGGAATGCAATGCCCACCGAGGCCTGGGCCGGGATAGAAGGGCATGAAGCCGAAGGGTTTGGTCTTGGCGGCGTCGATCACCTCCCAGACGTCGATGCCCATCTTGTCGTAGATCACCTTCAACTCGTTGACGAGGGCGATGTTGACGGCGCGGAAGATGTTTTCCGTCAGCTTCACCGCTTCGGCGGTCGAGGGGCTCGACACCGGAACCGTGCGCACGACGAGCGCGTCATAGACCGCCTTGGCGAGTTCGAGCGCGCGCGGGCCGTCGCCGCCGACGACCTTGGGGATCGTCGAGGTGCCGAAATCGGGATTGCCCGGATCCTCGCGCTCGGGCGAGAAGGCGAGGAAGAAATCGACGCCGCTGCGCAGCCCTGTCGCCTCGAGGATCGGCCGCATCACTTCAACCGTCGTGCCGGGCCAGGTGGTCGACTCCAGAACGACGAGATGGCTCTGGCGCAGGCGCGGGGCGATCGCGCGGGCGGTCTTCTCGACATAGCTGAGGTCGGGCTCGCGCTGTTTGGTCAGCGGCGTCGGCACGGCGATGATGATGGCGTCGGCCTGGCGCAGTCGATCGAACTGGTCGGTCGCCTCGAAGCGTCCGTCGCGCCGCGCCTCGGCGATCGCCTGATGCGAGATGTGCTTGATGAAGCTCTCGCCGCGATTGAGCTGGGCGACCCGCGCGGAATCGATGTCGAAGCCGAGAACCGGGAAACCGGCCTTGCAGGCGGTCAGGGCGAGCGGAATGCCGACATAGCCGAGCCCGATCACGCCGATGCGGAAATCGCGCGCGGCGACGCGGGCGAGAAGGGGGTCGGCTTGTGGGCGCGAAACATTTGAAAGAACAGACATTCTTGCAGCTCAAGCTTTCTTGGAGCGTCGCGAACGGCGCAAGAGAGCGTTTGAAGTCGAACCGCGCCTATGTCAACTGGGCGCGTCGCTCGCACGATGCGAACAAACTACGGGCTCGGCAGCTTCCGGAAAAGCCACAAGCGCAGCCTCAGCGGGGCCAGCGACCAGACAGAAGCCACGAGGCCCGGCGAGGCATTTTTGTCGATCGTAGCGATATTGATCCGTGCGATTTCACGAGCCAGACGTGATCGCACGCCGGTCGGAATTAGGCGCCAGACGCGCCTGAGCGTCGACGTGAGTTGATTGGCGCGGCGCCGTGAATTGGATGACGTAGCGGCAATGTCTTTGGTTACGCGCTGCGCAATGTCCACGATCGTTTGACGATCGACAGCTTCCCGAGTCGGCGAAATGGCGTTCCCGAATGCATTGATCAGCTGGCGCTCTTCGCCAAAGTCAGCGCAGACCGTCATGGCTACCAGACGGGCTTTCGGGCCACGCGGAACGCGGGCGGACAGATACGCGTCGACCCCGGCGACAAACTTGCTGGCGGAATATCTACCCGACGCAACAATGTCGGCGAAAGCGCGCTCTGTCAAAGCTGATACGAAGCTATCATCAGTAATCTTACGCACAACTTCGTCAAAATTCGAAAAATCTTTCATCAGAGGGATATAATGAATATTTGGTTTTACAACTCCAGAATATTCTCCCTCAAAGAGAATTAGTGCAGTTCTCAATCTTATGGCCTCAAATATTTTCGGAGAGATCTGGTTCATGATAATCTCACCTTCGCGACCCTGCAGGTATTTGTCGGCGAATTCCAAGAAGGTTATGTTTGCATTATTTTCGGCCGCGCGGCGCAAAGAGCCGTCGAAGTCAAAAATGTTCGCGCCGCTTTCTGTGCCAAGCGTCGCGCGGCAGCTCCCCAAGAACCGGTACCAGTCGTTGCCGTAGATTCGGCGCGTGTCGTCGACTTCAATGTCAACAGGAAGCCGCTGTTCTTCCGCGCGGCGTTTCGCTTCGACGCCAATGCGATACTTTTCCTGACCAAGTTCACCGTACTGATATGGCAATTTTCGACCACGGTAGCCAATGAGGATCTTGCGGTCTCGCAAAGGCAATGCATACTTATCCAGTTCTGGATCATCAGGCATGTAACCAGTAAGTGTCTGAATAAAATCTACGCGCGGGAAGCGACGGTATGCATAAGCCTTTTCCAGCTCTACCTCATTAACTGTCGTAAAAACAGCATCAATGCCAAGTCGCTCTATCCATTCACGCGCACATTCTGTGTTTTCATATTCATCCTGGATAAATAGTATCTTTGCGCCGTCAAATCGAGCAATAGTTTCTGCGATCGATCGGTCGAGGTGATTTTCTATCGAAACGCGAATAGAATAATGTACTATGATCGCATCGAAATGATCCCAGCTAATGCGTCCTATATCTCCATTGATTATTCCTGTGGCCGGCATGAATTCGCAAACGTGGCGCGAGTATTTTTGAAACGCGTCGATATGTTCCCGGATGGTTTTTACCTTGGTGGATTGGTCGTCGAACAAGATTGCGACATTGAGCGAGGCGTTGGTGGCAGGCGCCGCAAGCTGATCCAAAATTATCCCTTGCAGAGCCTCAAATCGCTGATCGTAGGATTCGCGGCGGGCTGCATCTCGCCGACGTGCGAGCGCAGCCCGATCGATGCGTTGCCCGGCGACCGCTTCGATTGCACTTCGGAATTGGTCTGCCCCCTCGGCCGGCCGAAATAGGTCGGTGTCGTTGCTCAGCGACTCGATCGGAATGGTAACGACGGGCAATCCGCATCCGACATACTCGTACGCTTTGAGCGGCAATGAATTGTAGATCAACTTGTATTTCTTGAAGGGCATGAGGCCGACAAGCGCGTGTCGCGCCAGATTGGCGATTCCCGTCGCGTCAACTTCGCCGAAATAGCGGACATTGGGCTCCGCGGCGAGGCGACGCCATCCCTCGCTATCGTCGGAACGACCGCAGAACCAGAACTGCCAGTGCGGCATAGACCGGGCTAACTCCTGAAGCAGATCGAAGTCCAGCCGCCTGTTGAGACCGCCTTGATAGAGGGCCACGCGCCCCCCGTCGGCTGGAGGCTCGTATTTCGCCGCTCCAGACGACTCCCAAAACGTAAAGTCGCACCCATTGCGCAAGGTGACCGCGTGACCGCGAAATCTGCCGCGTTCGACGTAGACGCGCGTGACCGCCTCCGAAACGCCGATCAAACAATCGATGTGCGGCAGGATACGCTTGACCGCCGATCCTGCTTCGCTTCCGGCGATCGCAAAGTCGGAATCGACTGTAATATAGTCTTCAGTGGCATGGAAAATCTTAAGTCGCGCGCTCGATCGGCGAATATAATGTTCAAAGAATGCATTGTAAATCCAGAGTATAGGCGAGCGTACGCCGCGGCTAAACAGCGCCTCACGCAGTGCCATCGTTTGCTCTGCTCCATAAATCTCTGAACAATGAACAATATGTATCCCGTCGATTGTCTCAATGGTTACGGTTTTGTCGGTAGAATCGGGTTGCACAAAAAAGACGGGCATGTGTTGCGCGAAGCGTGTCGCGTAATGATACCTGTTTGAGCGCGGCTCAGTTTTCCAATTCGACCATGTCAGCATTACAACGGAGTCGAATGCTTCTGAAATTGATTCGATCTTGCGAAACGATGGACCTCTCATCGAATTCTCACTTTCCGAGGCTACAAGATCCGGGCTGGTTCGATTTATAGGGAAACGCTTCAGGCATTACTGCTCAACGCCATAGGATACTGCGGCAAACACCTCCCAGACGGGCTGTGCGTCGCCAACCAAGCAGCCGCAATGGAATCGATCCCAGCATGCCGTTGGAATGGCTCCTCGCCGAGAGCTCTTTTCATTGCGATCGTCTCTGGGGCATCCCGCGCTCAGACATAGCGGCGCACGTCGGGCACGAAATGCGCGTGCGCCTGCATGCAGCGAAGGATCGTGGCTTGATTGGCGCGGGTCCATTCGACGGTGCGGCGAACGCCGTCCTCGTGATCGACAGCCGCGACGAAGCCGAGAGCCTGCCTCGCCTTGTCGGTCGCGGCGAAACGCTGGCCCGAGCGATCCCAGTCGCGGGCCGGCGTCAGTGCGATCGGCGTCGCATTGCCCGTCAATCGATTGATGCGCTCGGCGAGGTCGCGGATGGTGATCTCGGCGCCCGATCCGAGATTGTAGATCTCTCCTGGTTCGCCGCGGAGCGCGCAGGCGATCAGACCGCGCGCCATGTCCTCGACGAAGATGAAGTCGCGTGAGGCGACGCCGCCATTCTCGACGGGCAGCGGCTCGCCGTGCAGCGCCTTCCAGATGAAGGTCGGCGTCACATTGCGCCAGACCGTCGCCGGCGTGCCGCGCCACCGGCCGGCGCCGAGAATCTCGCCGGGGCCATAGACGTTCTGGAAGCGAGCCTTCACGAAAGGCATGCCATAGCGCGAGAAGTAGTAGTTGCCATACATCTCGCCGACGAGTTTGGAGATCGAATAGGGGCTGTCGTGAAACAACGAGACCGGCGCGTCCTCGGTGGTGGCGGTCGCGCCATCGAAAGTCTTGGCGGCGACGGCGCAACCGGCGGCTGCGTAGACGACCTTGCGCAGCGACCTGATCGACCTCAGGCGCTCGAACAGCTTCAGCGTCGTCAGCGTGTTGTTCTGATGATCCATCAGCGGATCGTGGATCGATGATTGATTGCCGTGGAAACAGGCGAGGTGATAGGCATAGTCGAGATCTTCGTCGAGTTCGCGCAATACGCGTTCGCTGGTGATCGAGCCGGCGACGAGCTTCACCGCAGAGTCGTCGGGCACGTTGACCGGATCGGCGGACAGAAAATTGTCGACGATCGTCAGCTTGCGTGGTTTGTCGCGCAGGATCATTCGGACGAGATTGGAGCCGACGAAACCGGCGCCGCCGACGACGAGAATGTTCTGGCCCGCGAAACTGTCGCTCATGTTGTCTGGTCCTGTGCTCAGCGCGGGGCCGGCGCCTTGAGGTGGCTGTAGATCGCGGTCACGCCATGCGCGTCGTACCAGGCGAGCATGCGGCGGATCGTCTGTTCGAAATCGTAACGCGGGCGCCAGCCGAAGGCGCGGATCGTCTCGGCGGGATCGAGAACGACGACGGGCACGTCGTCGGCGCCGGGATCGACTTCCGGCACAGGCGCCGCGAGTCTGACGCCGAGATGATCGACGACGATGTCGAAAATCTCCTTGATGCTGTGGCCGGTTCCCGTGGACACGTTGAAGAGTCCTGTCGGCGCGCCGTCGGCGAGCGCCAGGTCGACGATCGAGAAGAAATCGTCCATGTCGAGAAAATCGCGCCGTGTGCGCGAGCAGAAGCAGGGCTTGCCAGCTTTCAGGCGCGTATAGAATGTCGGGATCGGGCCGATCGCCAGGCGCGGGCCGGTCACGTTGGCGAGGCGCAACGAGACGACGGGCGCGCCGGACATGGCGAGATAGTTCTCGCCCGCCTGCTTCGAGATTCCATAGCTGGTGAACGGGCGGGCCGGGGCGTCGACCGGAATCGGGATGGTCGCCGGCCGGCCATAGCCGAGCGCGGTATGAAAGTTCAGGATGCGCGCCACGCCGTGGGCGAGCGACACCTTGGCGATGTTGATCGAACCTTCGACATTGGTGCGCGCATCCTCGCGCCAGTCGTCAGGGTCCTTGTAGGCGGCGGCGGAGTGGACGACATGCGTCGGCCGGAAGTCGGCGAAGAGACGCTGCACGAGCGGCCAGTCGGCGACAGAGCCCTCGACGAAGGTCATGTGCGGATGCGAGTCGGGCAGCGACGCGCGATGACCGGTCGCCAGCGTGTCGACCACGCAGACGTCGTGGCCGGATTCGAGCCAGCGTTCGGTGAGGTTCGAACCAAGGCAGCCGGCGCCGCCGGTGACGAGAAGGCGCATCATCCGTTCAGCCCGCCTTGGTGGTGTCGATGTCGGCGCGCGCCTCTTTCAGATGCGTGTAGCCGCCGACGACGCCTTCCTTGCCCCAGCGCTCGACGGACAGCGCGGCGATGTCGTCGAGGGAGGTGAAGGTCACGTCCCTGAAGTCGGCGAAGGTGCGGGAGGGATCGAGCAGAATCGAGGGGGCGTCATCGGGGCCGAGCGGCTTGACCTCGGGTTCGGGATAGTCGTTGAGCTTCATCGCCCGCACCACCGCGTCGTAGAGTTCGCGGATCGCGACATCCTTGCCCGAGGAGAAATGATAGGTTCCGCGCCCGGCGCCGTCGGCGGCCTGCACGACGACGCGCGCAAGATCGCCGGCGTAGCAGAAGTCGCGCCGCGCCGGCGTCACGAAGCAGCGCTTGGCCTGCGCCAGGCGGCCGTAGAAGATCGGCAGAGGGCCCGAGACATTGCGCGGGCCGATCACATTGGCGAGGCGGAACGTCACCCAGTCGACGCCGGAAAACTGCACGTAATGTTCGCCGGCGGTCTTGGAGATGGCGTAACTCGAATTGACCGGATTGATCGGGTGATCGAGGCGGATCGGCTGCTGGATCGGTTTCGTGCCGTAGCAGAGCGCCGTCTGGAAATAGATGAGACGCCCGACCTTGTATATCTTGCAGGCCCTGGCGATGACGGCGCCGCCGACGGCGTTCACCAGCGCGTCCGTCGCCCAGTCCTCGGGGTCCTTGTAGGAGGCTGCGGTATGGACGACGACGTCGGGGCGGAAATCGGCGAAGAGTCGTTCGATCAGCGCGGCGTCGGCGATGGTGCCCTCGATCTGCGTGAGGCGCGGATGGTCGTGCAGGTTGTCGCGACGCCCGGTGGCGAAATTGTC
>JAEULW010000328.1 GCA_016793505.1 Methylobacteriaceae bacterium
CGCCGACGACGCGCGCCGACTTGCGATACGGCTTGTCCGGCGTGTAGCCGTTCTCGATCATCGAATAAAGGATGCGTCGATGCACGGGCTTGAGCCCGTCGCGCACGTCGGGCAGCGCGCGCGACACGATCACGCTCATGGCGTAGTCGAGATAGCTGCGGCGCATCTCGTCGGCGATCGACACCGGCCGGATGTCGGAAGGCTGGCGGGGCGGCGGGGGACCGTCGGGCGTGGCGGCCAAGTAGTTCAATCCTCGGGCTTGGAAAACGCCCCGACTTCTAGCCGATTCTGCCCGGCGACGCCAATTTCGGGCGCCGCCGGCGTGTCAGAAAAGACAACGACATTTCAGTCGCTTACATTCGGATTAGCCGCGCCTCGCCGGGCCGGCGCGCAGGCGGGGGAGCAATGCTCGTCGAATTCGTCAAATCCGCGGCGGTGACGCTGCTCGTCACCGTCGATCCGCCCGGCCTGGCGCCGATCTTTCTCGGCCTCACCGCCGGCATGACGGCGCAGCAGCGCCGGCAGGTCGCCTGGCGCGCCACGGCCATCGCCTTCGCCATTCTGGCGGTGTTCGGCTTCGTCGGCGACGCGGTGCTGCGCGCGCTCGGCATCTCCCTCGCCGCCTTCCGCATCGCCGGCGGACTGCTGCTGTTCTACATCGCCTTCGAGATGGTGTTCGAGCTGCGCGCGAAGCGCAAATCCTCGCTGGCGACGACCGCCGTCACACGGGATCACATCAGGAACGTCGCCGCCTTCCCGCTCGCCATTCCGCTGATGGCCGGGCCGGGGGCGATCACCGCGACGATCCTGCTCGCCGGCCGCGCCGACGGCGATCCGGCGCAGAGCCTCGCTTTGCTGATCGTCATCGCGGCGGTGTGCGGCGCCTGCTGGCTCGTCTATCTCGCCGCCGACCGCCTGTCGGCGCTGCTCGGCGTGACCGGCGAGATCGTGCTGACGCGCCTGCTCGGCGTCATCCTCGCCGCGCTCGCCGTGCTGTTCGTCGTCGACGGCGTTCTGGCGATCGGGCGCGGCGCGCAGTGAGCGGCCGCGCCCGGCCCTTTCACTTCGACAGGAACTCGGCGATCTTCGCGGCATGCGGCTGCATCGCCAGCACGCCGTTGAGATGGCCGAAATTGCCGGCGATCTCCGCCGTCTCGACCTCGACGCCGTTGGCCTTGATCGCCGCCGCGCCGGCCTTGACGCTGTCGGCGTGGAACACCTGATCGGTCGGGGCGTAGAGCATCAGCGTCTTGGCCTTGATCCGCTTGATCCCCTCGGCCGCCGTCTTCGCCCCGGCGCCGGCGCCGGCGATGAAGGTCTGGTTCGCCTTGATCAGATAGAGATAGTGGTTGGCGTCGGAGATCGCCGCGCGCGCCGCACCGCCCGCGTCGAGCGCCGCCTCGACCTTGTACTTGTTGTCGAAGGCGTCGAGCGGATTCTTCGCCTCGTCCGCCCAGGCCGAGCCGAAGGTTTTTTCGGCCCACAGCCAGTGATTGGCGTGCAGCGAGACGATCTTCAGCGCCTGGGCGAGGCCCGCCTTCGGCGCCGTCTTGCCATAGTAGTCGCCATTGTTCCAGTTCGGATCGACGAGCACCGGCGCGGCCCAGACCCCGAGCCAGGCCTGCAGCCAGGGCCCGGGCTCGGCCGCCGCGATCACAGGAATGATCCGCTGCACCATGTCGGGATAGGTCGCCGCCCATTCATAGGTCTGCAGCCCGCCCATCGAGGCGCCCATGACGGCGTGCAGCTTCGTCACGCCGAAGGAGTCGACCAGCGCCTTCTGCACGCGCACGAAGTCGCCGATCGTCACCAGCGGAAACGCGGTTCCGTAGGGCTTGCCGGTGTCGGGATTGATCGAGGCCGGCCCTGTCGTCGTCACCTTCGGATCGCCGGTGTTGAGATTGACCAGCGTGTCCGAGGCGATGACGAAATACTTGTTGGTGTCGACCGCCTTGCCCGGGCCGATCAGATAGTCCCAGTAGCCGGCCGCCTTGTCCGAGGCGTCGTACTTGCCGGCTGCGTGGCTGGTGCCGGAGAAGAAATGCGCGACCAGGATCGCGTTGGACTTGTCGGCGTTGAGCGTCCCGTAGGTCTCGTAGCCGACCTTGACGCCCTTGATCGTCTTGCCGCCGATCGTCGTCAGGCTCGGCAGTTCGAACACCTTCTTCTCGACGATCATGTCCTGCGCCCCGGCGCTCGCGACGGACCAGGCCATCGCCGCGCCGGCGGCGAGAGCGAGCACGAATTTCTTCATTTGCAGATCTCCCTCGTAGAGCCGCGGCGAGCATGACTCGCCGCGCAGCGCTCCGGCAATGGCGCTCAGAACGGAATGTCGTCGTCGAGCGCGCCGCCGCCCGCCCCGCCGCGCGGCGCCCCGCCGCCAGCGGCCGGCCGGCGCTCCATCGGCGAGGACCGGCCGAACGACTGGCCGCCGCCGCCGCCAGAGCGCTCGCCATAGCCGCCCTCGTCGCCCGCCTCCCCGCCCCGGCCGCGGCTGTCGAGCAGCGTCAGCTCGCCGCGGGATCGTTGCAGCACGACATCGGTCGCCTTGCGCTGGTTGCCGTCCTTGTCGGTGTATTCGCGGGTCTGCAGCTGCCCCTCGAGATAGACCTTCGACCCCTTCTTCAGATACTGCTCGGCGATGCGGCCGAGATTCTCGTTGAAGATGACGACGTTGTGCCACTCGGTGCGATCCTTGCGCTCACCCGAGGCCTTGTCGCGCCAGCTCTCGGTGGTGGCGACCGAGAAGCTGACGATCGGATCGCCTTTGCTCGTCCGCCGCACTTCCGGATCGCGGCCGAGATTGCCGATCAGAATGACTTTGTTGACGCCCGACATGACGAACTCCTGCCCGATCCCGAATTCGCCGCCAAACTAGCCCGCGGCGACGACGAATGCGCTGGCGCGCGCGGACTTGTCCACATGCCCGCGCGTTCGCGCTTTGTTCTAGCAGGCCCGGAGCGGCGACGCAATCGCGACGCCGCTCCCCTGCTCAGCCCGTCGTGACCGCGGTTTCGAGATCGGACGGATCGACGTCGCGCGACAGGCGGCGGGTCAGCGCCGCGCGGTCGAGTTCGCCTTCCCACCACGACACGACCACGCAGGCGACCCCGTTGCCGGTGAGGTTGGTCAGGGCGCGGCATTCGCTCATGAACTTGTCGATGCCGAGCAGGATCGCCATGCCCGGCACGAGGCGTGGATCGACCGCCGCCAGCGTCGCCCCGAGCGTGATGAAGCCCGCCCCGGTGATGCCGGTCGCCCCCTTCGAGGTCAGCATGGCGACGATCAGGATGGTGATCTGCTGGCCGAAGGAGAGGTCGACGCCGAGCGCCTGGGCGATGAACAGCGTCGCCAGCGTCATGTAGATGTTGGTGCCGTCGAGGTTGAAGGAATAGCCCGTCGGCACGACGAGCCCGACCACCGACTTCGAGCAGCCGAGCCGCTCGAGCTTTTCCATCAGGCCCGGCAGCGCGCTTTCCGACGAGGACGTGCCGAGCACCAGCAGCAGCTCGTCCTTGATGTAGCGCAGGAAGGCCAGGATCGAGAAGCCGGCCATCTTCGCGATCATCCCGAGCACGACGAAGATGAACAGCGCGGCTGTGATGTAGAAGGTGGCGATGAGGCCGATCAGATTGGTCAGCGCGCCGGTTCCGTATTTGCCGATGGTGTAGGCCATGGCGCCGAAGGCGCCGATCGGGGCGGCCTTCATCACCAGCGCGATGACGCCGAAAACCGCATGCGCCGCGTCGTCGATGAAGTTGCGGATCGTCGCGCCGCGCTCGCCGAGCTGCATCAGCGCGAAGCCGAACAGGATCGAGAACAGCAGAACCTGCAGGATGTCGCCCTTGGCGAAGGCGCCGACGACGCTCTCGGGGATGATGTTGAGGACGAAATCTACCGATTTCACCACCTTGTCCGAACCGACATATTGTTTGACCGCGTCGGCGCTCGCCGCCGCGCCGCCGAAGCCGGCGCCGGGTTTGACGACATTGCCGACGATCAGCCCCAGGGCGAGCGCGAAAGTCGAAACGATCTCGAAATAGATCAGCGCCTTGACCGCGATGCGGCCGACCTTCTTGGCCTCCTGGATGTGGGCGATGCCCGACACCACGGTGCAGAAGATGATCGGCGCGATCACCATCTTGATCAGCTTGATGAAGCCGTCGCCCATCGCCTTGATCCAGTCGTTGGTGGCGAAGCCGGGAAACAGCCAGCCGACCAGAACGCCGAGCACGATGGCGATCAGCACCTGGATGTAGAGAACCCGGTGCCAGGGCGTCGGCGCCGCGATCGCGCCGCTCGGCGCCGAATCCGCTGTGATGGATGCGTGGGCCATGCCGTCCCCTCCGATCTGCGGGCGCGCCATTTCGCGAGCCTTGCGCGATCCGATAGCCGCCACGCCCGGCGCGACAAGCCGGGGAAATCCGCAATGCGGAAAACCACAATCGTCAAAGTTCTTGCTTTGTTCGCGCGCTTGTGCAGAACTGTGCGCAGTTGCGGCGCGTGCGTTTCTTTTGGCCGCGCGGCGCCTATCTTGAGGCGCGACGACAGAGTTCCGCCATGCCCCGTTCCCCTGCCCCCGCCGCCGGCAAGCGCGCCTCCGGCGCGAAAGCCGCCGCGCGCAAGATCGACGATCTGTTCGACAAGGCGCCGCGCGCCGCCGACAGCCGGGTCATCGCCGTGCGCGGCGCGCGCGAACACAATCTGAAGAACGTCGATCTGGTGATCCCGCGCGACCGGCTGGTGGTGTTCACCGGCCTGTCGGGTTCGGGCAAATCCTCGCTCGCCTTCGACACGATCTATGCCGAGGGCCAGCGCCGCTATGTCGAGTCGCTGTCGGCCTACGCCCGCCAGTTCCTCGAGATGATGCAGAAGCCCGATGTCGACCAGATCGACGGCCTCTCGCCGGCGATCTCGATCGAGCAGAAGACGACGTCGCGCAATCCGCGCTCGACTGTCGGCACGGTCACCGAGATTCACGACTACATGCGCCTGCTCTGGGCGCGCGTCGGCGTGCCCTATTCGCCGGCGACCGGCCTGCCGATCGAGAGCCAGACCGTGCAGCAGATGGTCGATCGCGTGCTCGCCCTGCCGGAGAAGACGCGCCTCTATCTGCTCGCGCCCGTGGTGCGCGGCCGCAAGGGCGAATACCGCAAGGAAATCGCGGAGTGGATGAAGCGCGGCTTTCAGCGCGTGAAGATCGACGGCGCCTATCACGAAATCGGCGAGGCGCCGGCGCTCGACAAGAAGTTCAAGCACGACATCGACGTGGTGATCGATCGCCTCGTCGTGCGCCCCGATCTCGCCTCGCGCCTCGCCGACAGTTTCGAGACCGCGCTGGATCTCGCCGACGGCATCGCGGTGGTCGAGTTCGTCGACGAGAAGGACGACAAGGGCGCCGCGCGGCGGCTGCTGTTCTCCTCGAAATTCGCCTGCCCCGTCTCCGGCTTCACCATTCCCGAGATCGAGCCGCGGCTGTTCTCCTTCAACAATCCGTTCGGCGCCTGTCCGGCCTGCGGCGGTCTCGGCGCGGAGCAGAAGATCGACGCCGATCTGGTGATCCCCGATCCGACGCTGACGCTGCGCAAGGGCGCGGTCGCGCCCTGGGCGCGCTCGACCTCGCCGTATTATGTCCAGACGCTCGAGGCGCTCGGCAAGCACTACAAGTTCCGCCTCGACCAGCGCTGGGAGGACCTGCCGGCCAAGGCGCAAAAGGCGATCCTCTACGGCTCGGACGAGGAGCCGATCCGCTTTTCCTATGATGACGGGCTGCGCGCCTACGAGGTGAAGAAGCCGTTCGAGGGCGTCATCCGCAATCTCGAACGCCGCTTCCAGGAGACCGAAAGCGAATGGGCGCGCGAGGAGATCGGCCGCTTCATGGCGGCGACGCCCTGCGCCGCCTGCAACGGCTACCGCCTGAAGCCCGAGGCGCTGGCGGTGAAGATCGACGGCCGCCACATCGGCGAGATCTCCGATCTGTCGGTGCGCGCCGCGGCGGATTGGGCGACCGCCCTGCCCGCCCGCCTCGACTCCAAGCAGAATGAGATCGCCGCGCGCATCCTCAAGGAAATCCGCGAGCGCCTCGTCTTCCTCGTCGATGTCGGGCTCGACTATCTGACTCTGTCGCGCGCCTCGGGCACGCTGTCGGGCGGCGAGAGCCAGCGCATCCGCCTCGCCTCGCAGATCGGCTCGGGGCTGACCGGCGTGCTCTATGTGCTCGACGAGCCCTCGATCGGCCTGCACCAGCGCGACAATGCCCGCCTGCTCGAGACGTTGCGCCGGCTGCGCGACCTCGGCAATTCGGTGATTGTCGTCGAGCATGACGAGGACGCCATCCTGACCGCCGACCATGTCGTCGACATCGGGCCCGGCGCCGGCATCCATGGCGGCGAGATCGTCGCGCAGGGAACGCCGGCCGAGATCATGGCGGATGCGAAGTCGCTCACCGGCAAATATCTGACCGGCGAACTGGCGGTCGCCGTGCCGAAGCGGCGCAAGCGCGAGGCCGGCCGCGTCCTCAAGATCGTCAATGCGCGCGGCAACAATCTGAAGAATGTCTCGACCGAGATCCCGCTCGGCCTGTTCACCTGCGTCACCGGCGTGTCCGGCGGCGGCAAATCGACGCTGATCATCGACACGCTCTACAAGGCGGTGGCGCGGCGCATCGTCGGCGCGCTGGAGCATCCGGCCCCGCACGACCGCATCGAGGGTCTCGAACATCTCGACAAGGTGATCGACATCGACCAGTCGCCGATCGGCCGCACGCCGCGCTCCAATCCGGCGACCTACACCGGCGCCTTCACGCCGATCCGCGAATGGTTCTCGCAACTGCCGGAAGCCAAGACGCGCGGCTACCAGCCCGGCCGCTTCTCCTTCAACGTCAAGGGCGGGCGCTGCGAGGCCTGCCAGGGCGACGGCGTCATCAAGATCGAGATGCACTTCCTGCCCGACGTCTACGTCACCTGCGACGTCTGCAAGGGCAAGCGCTACGACCGCGAGACGCTGGAAGTGAAGTATCGCGACAAGTCGATCGCCGACGTGCTCGACATGACGGTCGAGGAAGCGGCGCAACTGTTCAAGGCGGTGCCGCCGATCCGCGAGAAGATGGAGACGCTCGCCCGCGTCGGTCTCGGCTATGTGCATGTCGGCCAGCAGGCGACGACGCTGTCGGGCGGCGAGGCGCAACGCGTGAAACTGTCGAAGGAGCTGTCGCGCCGCTCGACGGGGCGCACGCTCTACATTCTCGACGAGCCGACCACCGGCCTGCACTTCCACGACGTGAAGAAGCTGCTCGAGGTGCTGCACGAACTGGTCGACCAAGGCAACACGGTGGTGGTGATCGAACACAATCTCGAAGTCATCAAGACGGCGGACTGGGTGATCGATCTCGGCCCCGAGGGCGGCGACGGCGGCGGCGAGATCGTCGCCACCGGCACGCCGGAGGAGATCGCCCGCGATCCGCGCTCGCACACCGGCAAGTTCCTGAACGAGGTGCTGGCCCGCCGCCCCGCAGCGCCCTCCGCCCCGCCTGGCAGGACGAGGGCCCGCCGCGCGGCGGAGTAGCGCTCAGGGCCGCGGCCGCGTCAGCGCGACCAGCGCCAGTCCCGCCGCCGCCGTCGCGCCGACGGGCGCGGCGATCGCCGCCCAGCCCCAGCGCTCGACGACGAAGCCGGCGATGGCCGGGCCGGCGAACTGGCCGAGATGGCTCGCCTGCATCAGCAGGCCGGTCGCCGGCATCAGCGCCGCCCGCGGCGCGGCGCCCGCCAGCGAGGCGAAGATCGACGCCGGGCAGAGCCCGCCGATCCCGAGCGCGAAAAAGGCCGCGGCGAGGGACAGCGCGGGCGCGGCGCCGGCGAACAGCGGCGCGGCGGCGATCACAAGGGCGGCGAAGGCGGCGGCCATGGTCCGGCGCGGAGAGACGCCGCGCGCGATCAGTGCGCTGGCGGCGAGATTGCCCGCCGCGTTGGCCCCGATCGCCGCAGCGGCGACCAGATTGGCCGTCGCAAGCGTCAGGCCGAACCGGCCGACCAGCAGTTCAGGCAGAAAGCCGGAGACGACGAAATACAACGCCGCATAAAGGAAGAAGGCGAGCGCCAGGCGCCGGCAGGCCGGCGAGGCGAGCCCGACGCGCGCCTCGGCCCGGATCGACGCAGCCGGCGGGTCGGCGGGCAGCGCGAAGCCGGCGGCGCCCGCCATC